>JBCKPN010000015.1:0-29458 GCA_038901695.1 Usitatibacteraceae bacterium | reverse complement strand
CGCGATCGCCAGCACGCCGATGCCCACCAGCCCGGCGATCGGTAACGCCGTCGCGCGCGCGGTGTCGTCGGCGGGTTCGGAAAGATCGATATCGGTTGCTTCACGCGCACGTTGCGCGGCGTAGGCGTGTGCCGCAAGTTCCATCTCTTCGAGCTGTGCAATCGGCACGGTACCGGTGTCGACCGGGGAGTTCGGCGTGAGCGACGCTTTGGCCGCCGGCTTTTGTTGGTTCTTTGGCTGCAGCCCGCTGATGTCACCGGTATAGGCACGCATTTTTTTTGTTTCGGAAATGAATTCCTCAAATTCGGCGGTCTGGTCGGTCATTGCGGCGAGCTTGAGTGTTGCATCAAACGAATCGAATTTTTTGGCCAGCGTAAGCGGCGCGACCGGCGTTTCTTCCTCGTCTTTTTTGTAGCGGCCGACGCCAACACCGAGTGCGTCGAGCGCGACAGGCTTGGGTGCTGCCGGGGCATGGCGTGCAATGACCTTGCCGACCGGGGAAGTCGCGTGCAACATGCGTTTGACTTCATTCAAGTCCTGCACCATCTCGCGCATTGACTGGTAGCGGTCATCGACGGCTTTGGCGAGGGCTTTAGCGACAATCAAGTCGAGCATGTTCGGCACGCCGGCGTTGGCGGCGGACGGCGGCGGCGGGACGTGATTGACCGTCGCGTACATGATCGCATTCACATTGTCGCCGTCGAACGGCGGCGTTGCCGTCAGCAATTCGTAGAGCACCACGCCGAGTGAAAAGATGTCGGTGCGGTGATCGAGATTCTTGCCGATCACCTGTTCGGGCGACATGTAACGCGGTGAGCCGAGAATCAAGCCGGTCATAGTTTTGACGGCTGATGCGGTCATGCGCGCGATGCCGAAGTCGGTAATCTTGGCGAAGCCACCTTTGACGATCATGATGTTGGAGGGCTTCACGTCGCGGTGGATGATTTCGTGTTCGTGCGCGAGCGCCAAGCCGCTGGCAATTTGCGCCATCCAGTCCACCGCATCGCTGACTTCGGGACGACTACCCTCGGCCATGATTTCCTTGAGTTCCTTGCCGTCCAGCAATTCCATCGCCATGTAGGCGCAGGTGTCGGTTTTGCCGACGTCAAAGATGGTGACGATATTCGGATGGTTCAGGCGACCCGCGGCTTTGATCTCCTGTTGGAAGCGCGCTTCGTACTCGGCGATTTCATCCGTGTTTAGCATGAGGTTTATCGTCTTGATCGCCACCACGCGATCAATTACCGGATCGACGGCTTTGTAGACGACACCCATGGCACCCTGGCCGATGACTGAAAGAATCTTGTAGCGACCGAGGGTCTCAACCATGTGGCGAATGTCGTCCTATTGTTTTTTTGCCGGTGCCGGTGCCGGTGTTGGCAACGGTGTGGGCGTTGATGTCGGTGCCTTGGTGCGCGCTTTGGCCGCTCGAAAGGATGGTCCCCAGGACGGATGTCCCGCTTCGGCTGGCAGCAGATCAAAGTCAGCCTTTTGCATCAGGATTTTGTCGAACTCCTGACGGCAAAGCGTCATGCGATTGGTCAGACAGTAGCTGAAGGCGGTGAATTTGCGCGCCCTGATTTGATCGTTCGCAGATAATGTTTCCTTGAGCGCGTCGGTAAAGCTCTTGACCGTCTTGTTGTAGTCCGCCGCATCGTAGGCTGTCATACCCTCGGTTATGAGCTTTTCGCCGGCCGTGGGCGGCTTGGGCGGGGGTGGCGCGAACAGTGGGCGACCAGCACGGCGTTGCTCGAGTTCGGCTTTGACGCTGCGAAACACCGGGCCCCAGATCGGGTGGCCCGCTTCGGCGATGGCCAGCTCAAACTTCGCATCGAGTGCGAAGGCTTTTTCGAATTCTTCTTTGCAATTGGATTCGCGACTGGACACGCAGTAGATGAACGCCATATGTTTGCGTGCGTTGAGTTGCAGCGGTGCGCTTAGCAGCCCGCTGTCGAGTGCCACCAGGAACCCCTTCATCGCTTGATCGTAGTTCCCCGCATCGTATAGCTTCAGGCCTTCGCTGAAGTTGTTGTTGGCGCGCTCCAGCCGTTCCAGTCGTGCGGCTTCCTCGGGCGAGAGCCCACCCGGAGATGTTGGCACCGCACAGCCGGCCAACACGGCGGTGATCGTAATGGCGATGAGGTATCGCCACCACCGCAAGCTTCCAGCGTTTTCCAAACTTCGTGTCGCAAACATCGCTGACGGCAATTGAAAGTCCTTCATCGCACCCTCTCGTCGCATTTACTTGAACTGATGCCGGATATTGACGTCTTCGCGCGTTTTGACTTCCACGTTGGTCACAAACGGCGTAAATGTCGAATTGCGAACTTCGATTTTGTATTTACCGGGCGGCAATTTGTGCTGTTTGATGGGCGGAGAGACGCCAATGGATTTGTCATTGACGAGCACTTCGCCCCAGGGTTGGATCGCCAAATTGATGGTGCCGGGCACGACGGGCGCTTTCGGTGGTTCCACTTTGACTGCATCCGTTTTTTCAGGCTCGACTTTCGCCGCCGGTTGCTTCGCTTCGGCCTTGGGCGCAACGGAAGACGTGCTCGCGCCAGCATCGGCGGCCGCAGGGGTTGGCGGCACAGTATTGCTGCCTGTCGCAGGCCGGGCACCTGCACCCGGTAAGGTTGCGCCAACGGCTGGGCTCGCCGCATCCAGTTTCGCCGCATTAGAGGTGGCTGCATTGGCCGGTACCGCCGCAGCAGTCACGGCGGCGGGTTCGGCCTTCAGCGCGACGGTTTCTGTCGGTTTCTTGATTGCCACGAGCACGGAGAGTACCAGCACCAATGCCCCGAGGCCGCCGCCGATCATGGCGAGCTTTTTTCGGTCCTGCATAAATGGAACCGCTTCTAGCGTGTCGCCGTCTGCGCCCCCGTCCTGCACACTGGCAACGGCCTTGCCTTTTTTCGCTTTGCCGGGAAGGGTTTTGTTCTTGGGACTGGTCGATGCCGCACGATCCTCCATCCCCGAGCGCGCCTTGTCGAAGGCGGCTGCTGAATCGCCGACGATGTAGATTTCGTGCTCGCGAACGTGTTTATCGGTGCGCGATCCTTCGTATTTGAATAGCTGCGCGTACTCATCCGACACCACCGATACCACGTCGTAGTACGAACGCGATACCACGACCTGGCCGGGGCGGGCAAAACTCATAATGCGTTGGGCGACATTGATGCCGTCACCGACGATGTTCGGTTGGCCGTTGATGTCGCGCACGAGTTTGATCGGTCCGAGATTGATGCCGATGCGCAAGAACAGATCGGTGCCGGTTGAGGTCGCATCTTCGGCAGGTTCGGGCGCGCCGGGCGAGGCTTTGCGAATCAGGTCACGCATATTCATGCTGACAAACAACGCGTCTTCCGGGTCGCCAAGGAAGCTCAGCGCCGCGCCGTCGCCGGTATCCAAAATAATGCGTTGATCGTTGGCGATATCCTTCAACGAGTCCGATAGCAACCCGGTGAAGCGATCCTTCATCATGATCTGTTCTGTGACAGATTTTTTCGAGTAGCCGACGATGTCGACGAACACGACGCTGCCGATAATGGTGCGGTTGCTGTGGTTCATCACTGAGCTGAGCTCATGCATTCCTCATGTGATCGCTACCGCGACATCGGCCTGGTTGGTTTGCGTTAGATGGCCGGACATCGGAGTGACGAGTGCGAACAGTTTTTGCGTCTTCGGCAGGGTGGATCAGGCTGTGGATCACCTGACCAACGGCGATAACGCGAATCTAGTGTCGATCAAAGCTAGTTTACCGAATTCTTGGCACAAGTCATGCATCTTGAGCGGCATATCGGATCCCCTTGATCGGGTGACATCCAGCCTTGATTGCGCGCCAAGGTGCGATCAAACCACATCGCATGCAGAATTCAGGCGTTGAAAACACTCGATTGCGGCAACCGCGGGTCGGCACTCATCAACAGCAGGAACACGCGTTCCAGCGAGCGGATCGACGCAAGTTCGCTCGCGGCCTCGCCCGGATGGGTCACGGCGCGGCACTGGCTGGCGACCGGCCCGGGAACCAGCACGCGCATGCGTAGCGCTGATTCGTGCTCAAGTTCGTCGTTCCAAATGGCCGCGGCGTGGTGCAATGCCGATTTGGACACGGCAAATGCACCCCAGAAGGCTTTGTCGTTTGTCGCGTGGCTTTCAGACAAAAAAACCACGGATGCGTGAGGCGCACGCTTGAGCATTGGCAAGCAGGCGCGCGTCAGCGCGAGCGGTGCCAGTAGGTTGATACGAACGTGCGCCTCCCACGTAGGAAGGTCTTGCAGCGCCAACGGTGTAAGCGGTGCGATGTGGCCCGCGGCGTGGAAAATGCCGTCGAGGCGCTGAAACATCTGATGGATGGCGTCCGCCATGCCTTTGAAGTCAGCGTCAGTGGCTCGCAGAAAATCGAGCATCAGCATCGCCGGCGTCTCCTTGCCTGCGGCTTCAATTTCGTCATAAATTGGGTCGAGTCGGGCAGCGTTGCGCCCGTGCAGCACCACGGTTGCCCCGTGTCGCGCAAACGCCAGCGCCGCGGTGCGCCCCAAACTGCCGTTAGCCCCCGTCACCAGGATAACTTTGCCGTCGAGACAAACGGTCGCGGGTGTCAGCATCGGCGGGATGGTGGTGGGCGAGATCATGGAGGTGGGGGGCGGCTCGATTGCAAAAACGCGACGGCGTGATCGGCCGCCGCGATGCCGTTGCGCACCGCACCTTCGAGCGTGGCTGGGTAAAGGCGCGACGGGTTGATGATATCGTCCCCGGCCAGATAGACGCGCGAATGTCGTGTCACCGCGGACAATCGAACCACCTCCGGCGTGCAAGAGAAGGTCGCGAACTTCTCGTGAATGACTTTTTGCCACAGCGGTTCAGGCAGTGCAGGCACGTGGCCGCGCAGTTCGGCCAGCACCGCTGCGACCAGCTCGGTTTGTGAAAGCGCTTCATGCGGGCCCGCCGCAGAGACCACTGCCGACACGACAAGTTCGCGCTGCTCGGGGGTCGCAGATAACTGACGGCGGTCAAAAAACCATTGCGCAATACCACTCGGCTGACCGAGCATCGCCGTCGGCAGCGCTAACCCGGAGTCAAAGCCAAAGTAGAGGGTCACAATCGGTTGATAAGACATCGCCGTTTGCCCATTCGTCGATTCGGCGGGCAACAACGCGTCACGCTGGTGCGGCGCGACCGCGACGACGACGGCATCGAATGACCGGCTCGCGTCTTTGGTGCCAACCGTCACGCTATGGTCATTGAGCGTGAGCTGCGTCACGCTAGTGCCCGTCATCGTCTGACAATTGTGATCTGCTAGCCAGCGCGCGGCGGGCTCTGGGAACAAGGCGGAGAGGTCAATCTTGGGCAATAGCAGGTCGCTCGCGGCACGTGTACCGGCCAGCGCGTCGCGCAACACGTTGACGAATACTTGTGCCGAGGCGTCGCCGATCGGTGTGTTGAGGGCAGAGACGGTGAGCGGCCGCCACAGAAAATTGATCAGATTCGGCGTCTGGGCGTGAAGGGCGAGTAGCGCACTGACCGAAAGCGTCGGGTCGACCTCGAAGCGAGCCCGCTTCAACGCGGACATGAATCTTATCGCACTAGTGCGGTCTGCCCATTTCAATCCTTTCGCGAACAAAAGTGCACACACCATGTGCCAAGGTGCCGGTAAGCGCGGCGCACGCAGATCAAAATGTGGTGGCATCAGCATACGCAACGGCACTCGATCGCAAGCGTCCAGGGGAACGCCGACCAAGGCCATCAGGCGCAGTAGTTCGCTATACGCACCCGACAGAATATGCTGGCCGTTGTCGAGCGTCCGGCCTTGATATTCGATGCGCCTAGCGCGGCCGCCGAGCACGCGGCTGGCTTCGAACACGGTCGCTTTTGCGCCGCGTTCGACGAGTCGGATCGCAGCCGCCATCCCTGAGTAGCCACCACCGATGACGGCGACGTTGGCGAATTTTTTGGCGATCGCGGCATCGCTCATGTGCAAACCCAGGTTTTCCACGCCAGCCACAACTTGCGAATCGGCGTCAGCGAGGTGCGCTGGTTGAGCACCTTGTAGCCGTCAGCGGCGATTTCATCGAGCAGTGCTCGATAGATTGCAGACATGATCAATCCGGCGCGCTGCGAGCGCCGATCTGTAGCCGCGAGTTTGGCAAACGCGTGATCGTAAAGTGACTGTGTGCGCGCCGTTTGAAACGCCATCAGTTGCTCAAACTGCGGTGTGTGTTTGGCAGCGAGCAACTGCTCCACGTTCACGCCAAATTTTGCGAGCTCATCCAGCGGCAGGTAAATGCGGCCGCGTCGCGCGTCTTCTCCGACGTCGCGGATGATATTGGTCATCTGGAACGCGAGGCCAAGATGCTCGGCGTACTCGAGGGTTTGCGGCTGCGTATAGCCGAAAATGCCGGCCGATAATTGCCCGACCACGCCCGCCACCCGATGACAGTAGAGCCGAAGCTCCTGCCAGTCGCGATAACGATTTTTGGTCAGATCCATTTCCATCCCGTCGATGATTTCTGACAGGCGCGACGCGTCGATCCCAAATTGCTGCGTGCTCGGCTGCAAGGCGCGCGTCACCGGATGGCTTGGGTGTCCTGCGAACAGATTGGTAATTTCGCTGCGCCACCAGCCGAGTTTGATGACGCGCGCGTTATTAGGGTCAATCACTTCGTCGGCAATGTCGTCAATTTCGCGGCAGAACGCATACAGCGCAGTGATGGCACGCCGACGTTCAGGCGGCAGAAATCGAAAGCTGTAGTAAAAGCTCGAGCCGCTGGCGGCGGCTTTGTCTGTGCAATATTGGTCGGGTGTCATGGGCGTCTGAGTAGCGCCGCAGGCGCGACCTTCGTGAAAATGCACAGCCAGTCAAAGCGGCTCACTACCGGTCGGTGATTGAAAACGTCGCCTGCGACGGCATCGATTTTGTCGAGTATCGACACGCCTCCTGCGACAATCAATCGCAACTCAAGACCAAAACGCCCGCGCAAGCGCGCCGCGAGTGGCGCGCCGGCTTGCATCATGTGCCGCGTTCGTCTGACCTGATACGACATCAGCGCCTGCCACGCCGGGGTCGCGACGCCTTGCGCGATGTCGGCATCAACGATGCCAAAGCGTTGCATCTCGTCTTGCGGCAGATAGACGCGCCCACCGTCATTCTTTTTCCAATCGATCGCAACATCCTGCCAATGATTGATCAGCTGAAGCGCTGTGCAAATTTGATCGCTCATCGTGAGAAGCGACGCGTCTGTGACCCGAAACAGGTGCAATAGCAGGCGGCCAATCGGATTGGCAGAACGCCGACAGTAGTCAACGAGTTCGTCAAAGTTGCGATAGCGCGTCTTGACCACATCCTGCCGAAACGCATCGAGCAAGTCACGTAACAGCGGGATTGGCAATTGATACTCGCGAATATTGCGCGCAAGTTCGACGAACAGCGCATCGTCGGGTTCGACACCAGCTTCGATAAGGTCGAGCCTCGCGTCGTAAGCATTCAGTTTGTCGAGCCGCTCGTCCACCGACCAATTACCCTCGTCAGCAAAATCGTCGGCGCTGCGCGCGAACGCATAAATCGACTCGACGGGTCGACGCACGCAGGGCGGCAACAGGATTGAGGCGACGGGAAAATTCTCGTAATGATTGACGGGCACGGGGTTCTTTTCGGGAAAAGCTGCCGCCTGAATTATAGGTTGCCAGCGGTCGATTTGACCGCTGGAAGCGCCGATGCAGGTGCGAATGGGCTATAATTTTCGGCTACCTCGTGCGAGTGTGGCGGAATTGGTAGACGCACTGGATTTAGGTTCCAGCGCCGCAAGGTGTGTGGGTTCGAGTCCCTCCACTCGCACCATTGACTCACAAACGATCCTGCGGATTCTGCGTGCGGCTTTATCGTCGACGAATCCGCGTCATGAACGTGTTTTTAAAACGTGCTTTTTTCAGGAAATACCATGCAAGCGCAAACCAATCAAGCGGCAGCGAATAGCCTTGAACGCAACCTGATGTTGTCGCTTCCGGCGACGTCCATCGAGTCTGAGATCAACTCGCGACTGAAACGCATTGCGCGCACCGCCAAGATGTCTGGATTTCGTCCCGGCAAAGTACCGTTCAATATCGTGGCGAATCAATATGGCTACCAGGTACGTCAGGAAGTCATGTCGGATGTCGTGCAGCGTTCGTTTGCTGAAGAAGTGCAAAAGCAGCAGCTACGTGTCGCTGGCATGCCGCGCTTCGCGCCGGCCAACTCAGGCGATGCCGCCGACAAATTTGAATTCACTGCGACCTTCGAAATTTATCCGGAGGTCAAGGTTGGCTCGTTGCAGGGCAAGGCGCTGGAGCGTGCCGAGGTGAGTGTGACCGATACCGATGTCGACAATACGCTGGAGACCCTGAGAAAACAGCGCGCAAGTTACGACAAGACCGAGCGCGCCTCGCAAAAAGGTGACTTCATGGTCATCGACTTTGTCGGTACGCTTGACGGCACGCCGTTCAAAGGCGGCGACGCAGAAAACTTCGGCGTGGTGCTGGGCGAGGGCCGCATGTTGCCCGATTTTGAAGCCGCACTGGTTGGCATGCAGGGCGCTGAAGAAAAGACCTTCGAGATGACTTTTCCGAACGACTATCAGGCTGAGTTGGCCGGTAAGACCGTGCAATTCAAGGTGACAGCCAAGGTCGTGAATGCACCCAAGTTGCCGGACGTGGATGGCGAGTTTGCAAAGACGCTGGGCGTGGCCGACGGCAATGTTGAGACCATGCGTGCCGAGATTCGCGCCAATTTGCAGCGCGAGTTGAAAAAACGCCAGCAGGCCAAAGCTAAGGATCAGGTTATGGATGCGCTGGCAACTGCCTCAGAGGTGATTTTGCCGCGCTCGCTGGTCGAGAACGAAGTAGTGCGTTTGCAGGAACAGGCAGCCAAGGATTTGCAGTCGCGCGGCATGACCACCAAGGATTTGCAGTTGCCCGCAGAATTATTTGTTGAGCGCGCGGAGAAACGCGTCAAACTCGGGTTAATCCTGAGTGAAGTGGTCAAGCAACACGACTTGCGCGCCAAGCCCGAACAAGTTCGCAGCATGGTTGAAGAACACGCGGAAAGTTTTGAAGATCCGGCACAAATGGTGCGCTGGTATTACAGCGATCCGCAGCGTTTGAGTGAGGTTGAAGCGATGGCGGTCGAAGACAACGTCGTGCAGTGGGCGGAGCAGCAAATGGCGCTGGTGGTATCGCCGAAGAGCTTTGACGAGGTTATGGAAATCAAGCGTTAACGTCGTTCCGTGTCGCATATTTTTTTGGAGACAAGATG
This sequence comes from Usitatibacteraceae bacterium, assembly GCA_038901695.1. Taxonomy (GTDB): domain Bacteria; phylum Pseudomonadota; class Gammaproteobacteria; order Burkholderiales; family Usitatibacteraceae; genus UKL13-2. The sequence continues at coordinate 20,172 of JBCKPN010000015.1, read as the reverse complement.
AAGAGCTTCTACGAATTTCAGTCTCGCGCTTACGACATGACTGGCATGGCAGCGGAGCATTCCGATTACTATCAGGCACAAGGCTTGGGCTATGTGCCGATGGTCATCGAGCAGTCCGGACGTGGCGAGCGCGCGTTCGATATTTATTCGCGCTTACTCAAGGAGCGGGTCATTTTTCTGGTCGGAGAGATCAATGATCTGGCGGCGAATCTGATTGTGGCGCAGCTATTGTTTCTGGAAAGCGAGAACCCGGACAAGGACATTTCGTTCTACATCAATTCGCCAGGCGGATCGGTGACGGCCGGTTTGGCGATGTACGACACCATGCAATTCATCAAACCCGATGTGTCAACACTGTGCACCGGCTTTGCAGCGAGCATGGGCGCGTTCTTGTTGGCCGCAGGAACCAAAGGCAAGCGATTTTGCCTGCCGAACTCACGCGTTATGATTCACCAAGTGTCCGGTGGGTTTCGCGGCCAAGCATCGGATATTGCGATTCACGCCAAAGAGACGTTGTTCCTCAAAAATCGCATCAACGAGATCATGGCCAAACATACCGGCCAGCCGATCGAAACGGTCGAGCGCGACACCGATCGCGACAATTTTCTGTCTGCGGAGGAAGCCGTAAAATACGGTATCATCGATCGCGTATTGGAAAACCGCAACCCTGTGTAAATAGGGTTTTAGGCGGCCGTCAGAAGGTCGGCGATTCTGCCTTCGCGGTAGAGCGATGAAGCACATATTCGGCGCGAGCGGAGGCACAGCATGTCAGAAAAGTCTGGCGAAAAACTACTGTACTGCTCCTTCTGCGGCAAGAGCCAGCATGAGGTGCGAAAATTGATCGCCGGCCCGTCGGTGTTTATCTGCGACGAGTGCATTGACCTTTGTAACGACATCATCCGCGAAGAAGCGCAGGCCGACCCGGCGACCAAGAGCACGAAGAACGAGTTGCCGACGCCGCAGGAAATCTGCGAAATCCTCGATCAGTACGTTATCGATCAGGTGCAGGCCAAGAAAATTCTCTCGGTTGCCGTTTACAACCATTACAAGCGCTTGAAAGCCAACCCGAAGGACACCGAGGTTGAGCTCGGCAAGTCAAACATCCTGTTAATTGGGCCTACCGGCTCCGGAAAAACACTGCTCGCGCAAACGCTGGCGCGCTTGTTGAACGTGCCGTTCGTCATTGCCGACGCCACTACGCTTACCGAGGCCGGTTACGTCGGCGAGGACGTCGAGAACATCATTCAGAAGTTGCTGCAAAAGTGCGATTACGATGTCGAGAAGGCGCAGCGCGGTATCATTTACATCGACGAGATCGACAAGATCTCGCGCAAATCTGATAACCCTTCGATTACGCGCGACGTTTCCGGCGAAGGTGTTCAGCAAGCACTGCTCAAGCTTATTGAAGGCACGATTGCATCGGTGCCACCGCAAGGCGGCCGCAAGCACCCGAATCAGGAGTTTGTCCAGCTCGACACCACCAACATCCTGTTCATCTGCGGCGGGGCGTTCAGTGGGCTCGAAAAAGTGATCCAAAGCCGCACCGACAAAGTCGGCATCGGCTTTGGTGCGGCTGTCCGCAGTGCCAAGGATCGTGTGGCGAACAACCAGCTGCTGCGTGATGTCGAACCCGAGGATTTAATCAAGTACGGTCTGATTCCGGAGTTTGTTGGCCGTTTGCCTGTTGTGGCGACGCTCGAGGAACTAGACGTCAAAGCGCTGATCCGCATCCTCACGGAACCGAAGAACGCGCTGACCAAGCAATACGAGAAGCTTTTCGCCATGGAAAGCGTGACGCTGGAATTCCGAGAGTCGGCGCTGGCCGCGATTGCTGCGCGGGCGTTGGAGCGCAAGACCGGCGCGCGTGGCTTGCGCTCGATTATCGAACACGCTCTGCTGGACGTGATGTTCGAACTCCCGTCCATGAGCAATGTCGAAAAAGTAGTGGTGGATGAAGGTGCTATTTTGGGCGATCAAAAGCCGTTGCTGATGTATTCTGATCAGCCGAGAGCGGTCGGCGCGGCTGGTTGATTTTTAGTTTTTTTTGCCGTAATCCCTTGCATCTGGTGCGAATGCGCCCAACGTCAGGTGGAGCGGGGGCTGCACCCCGCGTCAGGTTCCCGAACCAAGTGTGTGACGCCGATTGGCGATATTGATGAGTTCTATGACGACCGAACCCCAGATTCTTCCGTTGCTGCCCCTGCGCGATGTCGTGGTATTCCCACACATGGTGATTCCATTGTTCGTCGGCCGGCCGAAATCGATCAAGGCGCTCGAAGCGGCGATGGAAGAGGGCAAGAACGTGGTGCTGGTGGCACAGAAGTCGGCCGCCAATGACGACCCAACGCCGAAAGATTTGTACGATGTCGGGTCGGTCGCGTCGATCCTGCAGATGCTGAAATTACCCGATGGCACCGTCAAAGTGCTGGTCGAAGGCATTCATCGTGCGCGCATCAATCACGTGCTCGCGATCAAGGAAAACTACGAAGCGGACATCACGCCAATTCCACAGACGGAAGTGGATAACAATGAAGTCGAGGCGATGCGCCGCAGTCTGTTCGCGCAGTTCGACCAGTATGTAAAGTTGAACAAGAAAATCCCGCCAGAAGTGCTGACCTCGCTTTCCGGCATCGAGAGCGCGAGTCGGCTGTCTGACACCATCGCGGCTCACTTGCCGCTGAAGCTCGAGCAAAAACAGCAGATTCTGGAAAATTTCGACGTTCCATCGCGCCTCGAGCAATTGCTCGGCCTGCTCGAGACCGAGATCGATATCCTGCAAGTGGAAAAGCGCATTCGTGGCCGCGTCAAGCGCCAGATGGAAAAGTCGCAGCGCGAGTACTACCTGAACGAGCAAGTCAAGGCGATTCAAAAAGAACTCGGCGAAACTGAAGAGGGTGCCGAGATTGATGAGCTCGAGAAAAAAATCAAGGCGGCGCACCTGCCTAAGGAAGCCAAGACCAAGTGTGACGCGGAGCTGAAGAAATTGAAGCTGATGTCGCCGATGTCTGCTGAGGCAACCGTGGTGCGCAACTACATCGACACGCTGGTTAACCTGCCGTGGAAGAAAAAATCCAAAGTTTCCACAGACCTGGCGAACGCTGAAAAAGTGCTCGACGCAGATCACTACGGTCTGGAGAAGGTCAAAGAACGCATCGTCGAGTATTTGGCCGTGCAGTCACGCGTGGAAAAATTGAAAGGCCCGATTCTTTGTCTGGTCGGTCCGCCAGGCGTAGGCAAGACGTCCCTCGGTCAATCGATCGCGAAAGCCACCAATCGAAAGTTTGTTCGCATGTCGTTGGGTGGCGTGCGCGACGAATCTGAAATTCGCGGCCATCGTCGCACCTACATTGGCTCGATGCCGGGCAAGATTTTGCAAAACATGGCCAAGGTCGGTGTGCGTAACCCGCTGTTTTTGCTCGATGAAGTCGACAAGATGGGCATGGATTTTCGAGGTGACCCGGCCAGCGCCCTGCTCGAAGTGCTCGATCCGGAACAAAACCACACGTTCCAGGATCACTATGTCGAAGTGGACTTCGACTTGTCTGACGTGATGTTCGTTGCCACGTCTAACTCTTTCAACATTCCGTCGGCGTTGCTTGATCGCATGGAGGTCATTCGGCTATCGGGCTACACGGAAGACGAGAAAGTTCACATTGCGCGTCGGTACCTGCTTTCCAAGCAGATGAAAGCCAACGGCGTGAAACCGGAAGAGCTTTCGATTACCGATCACGCGCTGCGCGACATCGCCCGCTACTACACGCGCGAGGCGGGTGTGCGCGGCATGGACCGTGAAATTGCCAAGATCTGTCGCAAGGTCGTGAAGAAGCATCTGACGACCGTCAAGCAAGGCAAATCGCAGGTCACAATCAAAAACATCGACAAATATCTCGGGGTACGCCGCTACACTTATGGCATCGCAGAGAAAACCAATCAAGTTGGCCAAGTTACCGGTTTGGCCTGGACCGAAGTCGGTGGTGAATTGTTGACGGTCGAGACTGCCGTGCTACCCGGTAAAGGTGTCATCAAGCGCACCGGCAAGTTGGGCGAGGTGATGCAGGAGTCGATTGAGGCCGCGATCTCGGTAGTGCGCGCGCGCGCGAAATCCTTGGGCATTGCCAACGATTTCTACGAAAAGAATGACATACATGTGCACTTGCCCGAGGGGGCGACGCCGAAGGATGGGCCGTCCGCAGGTATTGCGATCGCCACGGCGCTGGTGTCGGTGCTGACCGGCATTCCGGTGCGCTGCGACGTCGCCATGACCGGTGAAATTACGCTGCGCGGCGAAGTGCTACCCATCGGCGGCTTGAAAGAGAAACTCCTCGCCGCCGCGCGCGGTGGCATCAAGACGGTCTTGATTCCCGCAGAAAACCAGAAAGACTTGGTCGAGATTCCCACCGAAATCACACGCGATTTGAAGATCATCGCGGTGCGCTGGATCGACAAGGTGCTCGAAATTGCGTTGGAGCGCAAACCCGTTCCGTTGGTCGAGCCCGACGTCCCGACAGCGGCCGCCGCACCGGTAGTCGCGAGCAAGGACGAGAAGCCGGTGGTGACGAAACACTGACGTCGTAACGCGATCAAGAATTTCCGGCGGCAGCACCCACAGGGCGAACAGATGTCCACTCTGGCAACGGCGAATGTATTTTCCTTGACACGCGCCGTCTCAAAACGCTATAAAGTGTGCTTCACTTTCGCGCGGCGTTAGGTTGCATAAGAGGTGAATTCCAAGCCATCGCGGGTGCCAACTCAACGACGTCGCGCCAGTCACCCCGATACAAATTTGATTCCCATGTGCTATGGACCCAGGCAGCATTAGTCAACGGCGCGCTATCTTCACTTGAGAGGTTTCCTTTGAATAAGACCGAGATGATTGAAACAGTATCCAAAACCGCAGATATTTCCAAGGCGGCTGCTGGGCGCGCCGTCGAAGCAATGATTTCCGCCGTGCGTGGCTCGTTGAAAAAAAGCCAGATGGTCACCATCGTTGGCTTCGGCACGTTCTACGTGGGCAAGCGCGCTGCGCGCAGCGGCCGCAATCCGCGTACCGGTGTGGCAATTAAGATCAAGGCAGCCAAAGTGCCGAAGTTCCGCGCAGGAAAAGCGCTCAAGGATGCGCTAAACTAGCGGACTTTGCAGGGTGCTTAGCTCAGTTGGTAGAGCGTCGCCCTTACAAGGCGAATGTCGGGGGTTCGAGCCCCTCAGCACCCACCAGTAGATGAGCAGATTTGAGATCGATGTGAGCGGCGACGCGCACATCGTTTGGAGTGGTAGTTCAGTTGGTTAGAATACCGGCCTGTCACGCCGGGGGTCGCGGGTTCGAGTCCCGTCCACTCCGCCAACGCAAAGGGCAGACCTCTCCGGGCTGCCCTTTTTTCATTGCAAAAAAGTCCCCTTTTGTGGGATTCCGTTGTGTCCCAACGCCAAAGCGAAACCCGAGCCTATGTTAGAAGTCATTCGTTCCGCCGCCAAAACCTGGATCGCCAAAGTGATTCTTGTCCTCATCCTCATCCCGTTCGCGCTGTGGGGGGTCGAGTCGTACATACGACCCTCGTCCGGAACCAACACCGTGGCCAAGGTCGGTGGCGAAAAGATTAGCGGGCAGGAGTACGACAATGCGATTCGCACGCAACTCGAACAACTGCGCCAACGCTTCGGAAACCAAATCGACGCCACGATCATGGACAGTCCCGAAATGCGCAAAGGCGTGCTCGATCAGCTGCTCGATCAACGCGTGCTAGACAAGACCACGCAGGGCAGCGCCATGGCGCTGAGCGATCAGCGCTTGCGCGAATTGATCGTCACCAACCCTAATTTCATGGATAAGGGCCAGTTCTCCCCGGCGCTGTACGAGCGCATCCTGAAAGCCCAGGGCTATACCGCCAGCGGATTTGAAGCAACGATGCGCAAGGATACGGAGCGGCAACAGTTCCTCGATAGCGTCGCCAATACCGCGATTGTGTCCAACACCAGCATCCGGAATTTCTTGCAAGCCAGCGAGCAGGCGCGAGAGATTGCGGTTGTGTTTATTTCGCCCGCGACATTCGTCTCGAAGGTGAATGTGACGCCTGAGCAAGCGCAGGCGTTCTACGACAAAAACAAGATCGAGTTCACTATCCCCGAACAGGTTCGCGCCGAGTATGTTGAGCTCTCAATCGATGCGCTCGCGCCGTCCATCAAAGTCTCGGCCGACGAAGTGAAAGCGTATTACGAAACCAACAAAGCGCGCTACGTGAGCCGTGAAGAGCGCAAGGCGTCGCATATCCTGATCAGTGCAGCCAAGGATGCGAAGGACGACGACAAGAAGGTGGCTGAGGCCAAAGCCAATCAGTTGTTTGCGCAGTTGAAAAAGAACCCAAAGGATTTCGCCGAGCTTGCAAAGAAGCATTCGCAAGATCCTGGCTCGGCAGTGAATGGCGGCGACTTGGGATTCTTTCAACGCGGCATGATGGTGCCGCAATTCGACAAGGCCGCGTTTGACGGCAAGAAAGATGAGTTGCTCGGTCCGGTGTTGACGGATTTCGGCTATCACATCATCCGTGTGACCGACATCAAACCGGAGAAGGGCAAGTCGCTCGCTGATGCGACACCCGAAATCGAGGGCGAGCTAAAAAAGCAGCAGGCTTCACGCAAATTTGCTGAGCTCGCAGAAAAATTTGCCAACGCTGCATTCGAGCAGTCGGCGTCGCTAAAGGCAGCATCGGATGTCGTCGGCCTGCCGATCAAGCAGTCGATGTTCTTCGCCAAGGGGCAGGCGTTTCAGCCACCGTTCAACATTGCCAAATTGTCGAATGCGCTGTTCGGCGACGACGTGCTGAAAAACAAGCGCAACACCGAGGCCATTGAAGTCGGTACCAATACCTTAGTTGTCGCGCGGGTACTTGAATCCAAGCCGGCTGTGCTGCGTCCGTTCGCTGAACTCCAAGTGCCACTGATTCAGCGCCTCGCGCGCGAAGAAGCGATGAAGCTCGCCAAAGCCGATGGCGAAGCCAAGCTCGCGAACCTCAAGGCCGGTAAAGCCGAGGTGACGTTTCCAGCGCTGCTGCCGGTCAGTCGCGCCAATCCAGCCGGCCTGCCACCGGGCGTGATTGACGCGGCGATGCGTGCAAACCCGAAAACACTGCCCGTCTACGTTGGCTACGCTGATCCGGCCGGCACTTACACCCTGATCAAGGTCGCCAAAGTTGTCGATGCGCCGTTAGCAGACGAGGCCAAGTTGGCGGCAACGCGCCAGCGCCTCGCCCAGTCGATCGGGCAAAACGAGTTGATTTCGGTCATCGCACAACGACGTCACGAGATCGGCGTGACGATAACGCCGGGCGCGACGGACAAGAAAACCGACAAGTAGTCCAGCGCGTGTCGCGCGTCGCCCGGGGGCTGTTAAGGGCATCTCTAAAAATCCAAACTTCGTCGCGATGCGTTGTTGCTCAAAAAATTTTATCCCTTACATATCAGGTATATGCTGCGGGCTAAAATTTTTCTCGCGCCTAGCCTCGCTTAGAATTTTGAATTTTTAGAGGTGCCCTTATGCGTCGCGGTCTTGCACCTGCGACAAGTCAGGGCGCAATGATGCTTTCAGCGCGAACGGGTCGCGTGGGTTGTTGAGCGCCGCGATGTCGTCGAGCCGCATTTGCACGGCGCTCATGATTTTCGGATGCGTGAGCACGTAAAAACGCTGATCACGAATGGCGTCAAACGTGAGGCGGGATACATCGGCCGCGCTCAATTTTCCCGACGACACGGCCTTGTGCGTCATGCTCTGTGCAAGTCGCATCGAGGCGGTCGGTTCCACATCGTTTTGCAGTTCGGTCGGCCGCGCGCGATGTGATTGGCTGATACCGGTGGGCACAAATGCTGGACACAGCACACTGCAATCGAGTTTGCGCGTCGTCACCTCAGCGACGGTCTGCACCGCGCCCAAATCGTGGTACAGCGTTTCACTGAGCGCCACCACGGCGTGCTTGGAGACGTTATACGCCCCCATCAATGGTGGCGACAGCAGTCCGGCGATCGAGGCGGTGTTGACGATGTGGCCTTCGTAATCCGCTTCTGTGGCAGCCTGTTTGAGCATCAGCGGCGTGAAGATGCGAACGCCGTGAATCACGCCCCAGACGTTCACGCCCAACACCCACTCCCAGTCTTTGACGGTGTTTTCCCACACCAGCCCACCGGAGCCGACGCCGGCATTGTTGAACAGCAGGTTGACACCGCCGTAGCGGTCAACGGCTAACGCGGCGAGCGCTTCAATGTCAGCGGCTTGGCTGACGTCGCAGCGCATGCCGACTGCATTGGCACCCTGCGCGGTAAGTTGGGCGAGCGTTTCATCGAGCGGTGTTTGCTGAATATCGGCAATCACGACATGCATGCCGAGCGCGGCTGCGGTGAATGCAAATTCGCGCCCGAACCCCGATCCGGCACCGGTGATGACCGCCACACGGCCTTGGAAGCGTTGCATGCGTTTTTATAAAGTCCAGGTAGGGAGCGACTTTACAGACAGAAGTGTCTGAAAAAGCGCGTAAATGCTAGTGTTTGAAATTAGCTACTGTGGTATGCCGGCGACGACGATGTTGAAACCGGCATCGACGTAGGTCACTTCTCCGGTGATGCCGCTGGCCAAATCGGACATCAAAAACGCCGCGACATTGCCGACTTCTTCTTGCGTGACGCCGCGCCGCAGTGGCGCGTGGGCTTCAAAAAACGACAGCATTTCCCGAAAGCCAGCAATGCCTGCAGCGGCCAGCGTCTTGATGGGGCCGGCCGAAATGGCGTTGGCGCGGATGCCGCGTGGGCCGAGGCTGGCGGCGAGATAACGGGTGACGGCTTCCAGACTCGCCTTCGCGGTGCCCATGGTGTTGTAGTTTGGCACCACGCGTTCGGCACCGAGATAGGAGAGCGTCAATAGTGCTGCGGTTGGATTGAGGTTGGGTAGCGCCGCTTTGGCCATCGCCGCGTAGCTGTAGCTCGAAATGTCGTGCGCCATGCGAAAACTCTCGCGCGACAGCCCTTCCAGAAAATCGCCCATGATGGCGTCGCGCGGCGCGAAGGCGATGGCGTGGACAAATCCGTCGAACGTGCCCCATTCGGCCTTCAACGTATCGAAACACGCGGCGATCTCGTCATCCTTGCTGACATCGCAAGGCAATACGATTTTGCCGCCGAAGTCGGGCGCGAGTTTGTGGACGCGATCCTTGATGCCCTCGCCAGCGTAAGTAAACGCGAGTTCGGCACCTTCGCGGTACATGGCTTTGGCGATGCCGTAGGCAATCGAGCGGTTGGACAGCAGGCCCGTGACCAGAATTTTTTTGTTGGCGAGAAAACCCACGACTTCACTCCAGACAGACTTAAAATGAGCGTCGAGTTTAGCCTATGCGCTCGCGATTTCGCGTCGCACTGCCATCAACGTCAACATTTGCCCCGGCGTGGTCTGCGCTGGCTACTGAAAGTCTCGCTTCATCGTGCCTCGCCGAATTCTGATCCTGCGCCGCGAAAATATTGGCGATCTGATTGTATCGACTCCGCTGTTGAGGACGCTCCGGCAGTGGTTGCCGGATGCCCATCTGGCGGCACTGGTCAATTCTTACAACGCACCGGTGATCGCGGCCAATCCTGACCTCGACAGCTTGCACGTCTACACCAAGGGGAAACACGCAGGCTCGTTGTTCGACGTTGCCCGTGCCAGAGCGTCGCAACTGCGGTTGCTGCTGCGATTGCGCGGACTGCACTTTGACGACGTGGTACTGGCCGAGCCGACCTACACTCGTCGTAACATTCATCTCGCCAACTTCATTCTCGGCGGCCCATTTCGCCGCGCCGGGACGCGCATTGTCGGCTTTGAGGACGACGATGGCGATCGCGAAGGCCTGGACAGCGTCGCGTCTAAGGCGGCGATGGATGGCCTGCACATGGTGCAGATCATCATGCGGCTCGCCGAGGCGTATCGTCACACGGACACGCCCGTCGAGGTGCCAGCGTGCCGCGTGGTCGCGCCCGCGATGTCCGTCCCATCCAACTCGGAAAACCGCGTGCATATCGCACTGCATATCAGTGCGCGCAAACCCTCGCAGCGCTGGCCGATTGCATCGTTCGCGGCGCTCGCTGGCGCGCTCGGTAAGCAGTTCGGTGCCCGTATCACGGTGCTCTGGTCGCCGGGCACTATCAGCAATGCGCTGCACCCAGGCGACGACGAGAAAGCGGCTGCGCTACAGACTGCACTCACAGAGACCGCACTCAACGGACGGCCAGATGTCGAATTCGTGCCTACGCCATCGCTCGACGCCCTCATCGTTGCACTCGCGCGGGCTGATCTCATCGTGTGTGGCGACGGCGGTGCGATGCACGTCGCTGCGGGGCTGGGTAAACCCGTGGTAGCGTTGTTCGGCGATTCCGATCCGGTGCGTTGGCGTCCGTGGGGTGTGGCGCATCGGGTGCTTCAGAAGTCCAGCCGTGACGTTGCCGACATCGCCGTTGCAGAAGTTATGACCGCTGCCGACGAACTTGTTCGGGAATCCAAACTTGGGGGCTAGTATCACGCGTGGCTTGCTGGCGGCGGGTAAAAATGCACCGCGAAAGGGCGTCGGCCGGCTCGTGTTTTGGTTATAGTTGCGTGTTGTTTTCCGGGCGGTTTTTCGGACGTGGATGGTAGCGCTATCGCGCGTTTGGATGCGAATCAGTTGGTTGTCGAGTCAAACGGGGAATTTATGCGGTTTTTGCGGTCGTGCAACAGCGCTATGACGCGAATCACTCAGGTTGTGACGATTGCAGCGGCGCTTGGCATTGCCGGTCAGGCGGCGGCATCCAAACCCTACATGCCTGACCCGAACAAGGTCATCCGCTACGCCTTCGAAGTCGCCGAGACCAGCATGGACCCGCACAAGGTCTCGGATGTCTACTCGACCATTGTCCACAACGCTATTTTTGACAGCCCGCTACGCTACGACTATCTGGCGCGGCCGCTCAAAGCGGTGCCCAACACGCTCATCGCCATGCCGGACGTCTCAGCCGACTATAAAAACTACATTTTTCGGGTCAAACCCGGCATTTATTTTGCTGACCACGCAGTTTTCGGCGGCAAAAAACGTGAATTGGTCGCCGAGGACTACGTCTATTCGATCAAGCGCTTGTTCGATCCGGCGTTGTCAGCCCCGCTGCTGGCCGAAGTCGAGGGCTACATTGTTGGTTCCGACGAAATGCTAAAACGCGTGCGTAAGGCCAACAAGATGGATTACGACACGCCACTTGAAGGCCTACGTGCGCTGGATCGCTACACCTTCCAGATAAAGCTGCGCGAACCCAAGCCGGATTTTTTCTACCTGATGACCGACTGCCGTGCGACCTGTGCGGTCGCGCGCGAAGTGGTCGAAAAGTACGGCAACGACATCGGCTCGCACCCGGTGGGCACTGGCGCGTACAAACTCACGTCGTGGAAGCGTTCCTCGCGCATGGTGCTTGAGTACAACCCGAATTTCCGCGAGGCCTATTTCGAAGGCGAGCCCGCCGCTGATGATATTGACGGCCAGCAGATCTTGGCGCTAATGAAGGGCAAACGGTTGCCGCAGGTGCATCGCGTTGAAGTGGTGATCATCGAGGAGCGTCAGCCGCGTTATCTCGCCTTTTTGAATAACGAATTCGATTTGCTGTGGCTGTTCCCGGAAGACTTCGCCAACATCGCCTTCCCCGGCAATAAGATCGCACCGGGTCTGGCTAAGGCTGGCATTCGAATGCAGCAAGTGCCGGCACTCGACATTCACTTCGTCTACTTCAATATGGAAGACGCCACCGTGGGTGGCTACACGAATGACAAGATCGCGCTGCGCCGCGCGATTTCGCTGGGTTACAAAGCCTCTGACGAAATCTCGATCATCCGCAAAGGCCAAGCCATTCCTGCTTACACCCCATACGCGCCTGGTTCGCAAGGCTGGACCCCCGACTTTAAGACCAACGTGGGCGAGTACGATCCTGCGAAAGCGAAGGCGCTACTCGACATGTATGGCTACCAAGACGTCGATGGTGACGGCTATCGCGAGATGCCCGACGGCTCGCCGCTAGTCTTGAAGAACAATTCGTCGCCGACTGACCGCGACAAGCAGTTCGATGAGTTGTGGAAGCGCTCGATGGACGCGATCGGTATCAAGATCGAGGTTCGCAAGGGTAAGTGGCCTGACCTCTTGAAGGAATCGAACGCTGGCAAATTGATGATGTGGCAGCTCGGCGGTTCGGCCACATCCCCGAGTGCGGACACTTGGCTGCAGAATTACTACGGCCCCAATGCCGGCTTCAAGGGAAATCGCTCGCGCTTCAAAAACACCGATTACGACCGCTTGTTTGAGGCCAGCGAAAAACTGCCACACAGCCCCGAGCGTACCAAAATGTACCAAGCGATGGCGCGCATTCTCGCCGTCTACGCGCCGTCTAAAATCAACGCGCACCGCATCCATACTGATTTGTACTACCCATACGTGATGGGCTTCCGTCGCCCAGCCGTGCAGTCGCAATCGTGGTGGCGCTTTGTCGATGTTGATGTGCCGCTGATGCGCCAATACGAAACCAAGCGCTGATGATTTCCATGCGCGTTTGTTTCCTACAACGTGTCGCAGCGTGCTTGTCGCTGTTGCTCGCACTGGCGGCCCCGCTCGCTGCGCAGCCCGACCCCAACAAAATCTTGCGCTACGCGTTCGAAATCGCCGAGACCGGGTTTGACCCGGCGCAGACCTCGGACTGGTATTCGTCGTATGTGTTTTCGAATATTTTTGATACGCCGCTGACCTATGATTACCTTGCGCGACCGCTCAAGCTCCGTCCCAACGTGCTCGAAGCCATGCCTGAGATTTCGCCAGACGGCCTGACCTACATACTGCGCTTCAAGAAGGGCATTTTGTTCGCCGACGATCCGGCGTTCGGTGGCAAAAAGCGCGAGATGGTCGCGGCCGATCTGGTCTACAGTATGAAACGCGTGTTTGATGCCAAGACGCGCTCGCCCAATCTGCAGTTTCTCGACGGCAAGATTGCCGGCATGGAAATTCTCAAGCAGCGCCAGCGCGATACCGGCAAGTTTGACTACGACCTGCCGATAGAAGGCTTTGCGTTGCTCGACCGCTACACGCTACGCATCAAGCTTGCCGCACCGGACTACAACTTTCTGTACATGCTCGCTTTCAACGCGGTGTCGGCGCTGATTGCGCGTGAAGTGGTTGAAAAATACGCCGACGATATCATGGCGCATCCGGTGGGCACTGGGCCCTACAAGTTGGCGTCTTGGAAGCGCTCCAGTCGCACCGTGATTGTGGCCAACCCGAATTACCGCGAAGACTACTGGGACGCGGAACCGTCGGCGGGCGACACGCGCGCCGCCGAGACCTACCAGAAACTCAAAGGCAAACGCTTGCCAATGATCGGCCAGATCGAGTTTCATGTGATCGAAGAAACGCAGCCGCGCTGGTTGTCGTTTCGCAATCAGCAGTACGATTACATCGACCGCGTGCCCAACGAATTTGCCAACATCGCATTTCCGGGCAATGTGCTGGCCAAGGACTTGCAAAAAATGGGCGTGCAGATGAGCCGCACGCCCTCGATGGAAGTGACCTACGCGTATTTCGCGATGGAAAACCCGGTGGTCGGCGGCTACACGCCGGAGAAAATTGCGCTGCGTCGTGCGCTAGTGCTGGGCTACAACACGCCCGAAGAAATCATCATCAATCGCAAGAATCAAGCGGTTGTCGCAGAGACGCCGATCGGCCCCGGCGCGTTCGGCTACGACAAAGACTTTCGCACCAGCATGAACGAATACGACCCGGCCAAAGCGCGCGCCTTGCTCGACATGTATGGCTACCTCGATCGCAACGGCGACGGCTATCGCGAACATCCGGACGGCTCGCCGCTGGTGATTGAGATGGCGTCGACGCCGACCTTGCGTGATCGGCAACTCGACGAAGGCTGGCGCAAAAGCATGGAGGCGATCGGCATCAAGATCACCTTCAGGAAAGCGCAATGGCCGGATTTGCTGAAAGAATCGCGCGCCGGAAAGCTCATGAGCTGGCGCCTCGCGTGGGGCGCGTCGTATCCCGACGCCGATGCGTTTTTTGTCATGCTGTATGGCCCCAACGCCGGGCAGGCTAATCATGCACGCTTCAAGAATGCGGCGTTCGATCGTCTGTATGAACAGGCACGCACGCTGCCACCGAATGCCGAGCGCATGGCGGCGTATCGCGAAATGAATCGCATTTTTCTGACCCTCGCGCCGTGGCGTCTCGGCGTGAGTCGCATGGATACCGATCTGACGCAGCCGTGGGTGGTGGGATATCAGCGCCATCCGGTGTTGCGTAGTGCGTGGAAGTACATCGATATCGATCTGGATATCAAGAAAGCACGGTTGAAGTAGCATGAGAAAACTTGTAAACACTAGCACCCGCGCGGCGTTTCAGGCATTTATGCCTGAAAATGCCCGTCGATACTGGAGTTTTGCTTTCATCAGTGTTGTGCTGTTCGCGCTCGTGGCGGCGTCAACGGCGAGCGCCAAAGAGCTCAAAACCATCAAGATTGCGTTTCGTGCCGTCGAGACTGGTTTCGATCCGCAGAAAATTGAAGACCGTTATTCGATCGGCATTTGCGAAAATATTTTCGAGTCGCTGCTGACCTACGATTGGCTGGCGCGGCCGGTGCGCCTCGCACCGCAGGTGGTGGAAAAAGTTCCTGTTGGCGAAGAGGGCGGCACGCGCTTTACGTTTCGCATCAAGCCGGGCATTTACTTCGCCGACGACGCCGCATTCAAGGGCAAGAAACGTGAACTGGTGGCCGCGGATATGGAGTACGCCATCAAGCGTTTTCGCGATCCCGAGATTCGCAGCCCTTACTCGTGGCTGTTTGAAGACAAAATTGTCGGGCTCGACGAGTACGTAGAGAGGGTCAAGAAGTCCGGCGAAAAATTTGATTACGACAAACGTATCGAAGGCATCACGCTGGTTGATAAATACACCATCTCGTTCAAGTTGCGCCTGCCAGACTACAACTTCATTTATTTTTTCGCCATGCCCAATGTGGTACCGGTGGCGCGCGAAGTGATTGAAAAATATGGCAACGACACCATGGCGCATCCGGTCGGCACTGGCCCCTACGTGCTGAAGGAATGGATACGCGCGTCGAAAATTGTGCTCGAACGCAATCCCAACTATCGCGGTCACACACTGAGTACCGAATTTGCTAACGCGAATGATCCATGGGATCAGGATGCGATCGCCTCGCTCGGCGGCAAGACGCTGCCACTGATTGACCGCATCGAGGTGTCACCGATTGAACAAGAGCAGCCGCGCTATCTGGCGTTCATGAACAATCAGCACGACTACATCGAAGAGACGCCGCTCGCCTATGTCACGCAGTTGCTGCCCAACGGCAAGCTCTCAACCATTCTCGAAAAACGCAAGGTGCGGGTGTTTCGTGAAGACCAACCGGAAATTGTCTGGGCGGCGTTCAACATGGACGACGCCATTGTTGGCGGCTATCAGCCGACCAATATTGCATTGCGGCGCGCCATCATCATGGCCTACGACTTGTTATCGGAAATCAATATTGTCCGTAGCGGTCAGGCCACGCAGATGCACGGCCCCATCGGGCCCGGTGTGGTGGGATTTGATCCGAGCTTTCGCGCCGCAGAGCAGCAATACAATCCGGCTGGCGCTAAAGCGATGCTCGACTTGTATGGCTACGTTGACAAAAACGGCGACGGCTGGCGCGATATGCCCGACGGTCGGCCGCTCACCATCGAGTACAAATATCGGGCCAACGAGCAAGAACAACGCCAACAGGCGGCCCTCTGGATCAAATGCATGGCCGCGGTCGGCATTCGCATGACGGCCAGAGAAGTGCAGTTCGCCGATCTGATTAAAGATCGCAAAGTCGGCAAATTTCAACTGTCGGGCATTGCCTGGATCGCTGACTACCCTGACGCGCAAAACTTTCTGCAACTGCTCTACGGATCAAATACGGATATTTCCAACGACTCGCGTTTCAAGCTTGCCGCGTATGATCGGCTGTATTTGCAGTCGCTGAAAATCCCGGATGGGTCGGAGCGCAATCGGCTGTATCGCGAAATGAGTCGGCTAGCGGTTGCCTACGCGCCGTGGAGTTTTGGCGTACACCGGTCGTTCAGTCACTTCATCAATCCGTGGGTCAAGGGTTACAAAAAGCATCCAATTCTCTACACCAGTTTCAAGTTTCTGGACGTTGACACCAAGCTGCAACAGCAGGTCATGCAGCAGTAACGATTTTTCAGAAGTAACGTAGCTAACAAATAAGGGAGGCCCATGGGTTCCTACATACTAAGACGCATCGCACAGATGGTTCCGACGCTTGCAGGCGTGATGCTGCTGATCTTCGTGCTGTTCAACGCCGTCGGCGGCGACCCGGCGCTGGTGTTGGCGGGCAAGATCACCAACAAGGAACAAATCGAGAACATCCGTAAGCAGCTCGGTGTCGACCAGCCTTGGCATGTGCAGATGGGCTATTTCGCGTTTGAAGTCGCGACCGGCTTCAACTGCACCTGGCGATCGTTTAATGACAAGCCAGATGCAGCCAAAGCCGATGCCAAAGCCCAACCGGATGCCAAGACCGATGCGAAAGCCGCACCAAAGGCGGCACCGCCGAGCGGCTGTCAAGCGGTGCGCTCGTGGGCGACCAACGAAGAGGTGCCAAAGATTCTTGCCACCCGCATCGGCCCGACGCTGACCATCATGATTCCGGTGCTGGTGCTCGAAACTATTTTGGCAGTGCTGCTCGCCATTGGCGTGGCCTACGTGCGCGGCACGCTGACGGATCGCATGATCATGATGATTTGCACCGTGGCAATGTCGATTTCGTTTCTGGTCTACATCATCGTTGCGCAGTATTACTTCGGTTTTAAGTGGGGCGTGTTCCCGGTGCAGGGTTGGAGCGATAACTTCTGGAAAAATGTCACGACCTATGCGCCGCTGCCGATTATGTTGGCGATATTTGTCGGTCTGGCACCGGCGCTACGTTTATATCGCAGCTTCTTTCTCGATGAAATCAACAACGACTACGTGCGCACGGCGCGCGCCAAGGGGTTGTCGGAAAACGTGGTGTTGTTAAAGCACGTCATGCGCAACGCCATGATTCCAATTATCACCAACGTCGGCATTGCCTTGCCGAGCATTTTTGTTGGCTCGTTTCTGCTTGAGTCGTTCTTTTCCATTCCCGGACTCGGACGCGAGGTGCTGGTGGCGGTGAACCGCTCGGATTTTCCGGTGATCAAGGCCGCGACGGTCTACTTGGCCATGTTCACCATGATTCTCAATTTAGCGGTCGACATCACCTATAAGGCGATCGATCCACGCGTGAGCTTCAAATGACAGATTTTCTTAGAAAATTTTCGGAAAAATTTTCTGTTGAAAATCGTCATCCCCGCGAAGGCGGGGATCCAATTCTTGTTTTGAAGGAGGTCCTATGAGCGCCGTCATGGAAACAACACCGTCCGCTGCACCGCTGCATCGCGCGTCTCCCGGACTCTGGACACTCGCGTGGCGACGCTTGAAGCGCGACAAGATCGGCATGGTCTCGCTGGTGGTTGTCGTGTTCTTCCTGCTGCTGATGGTCGGAGCCTACTCGGGTCTGGTGGCGAAGCATTGGTCCAAGGAAGTCGGCGTCTCTTATGCCAATCCGTCCTTCATGGCGGGTGCTGAAAATCTCGAAGCACAACAAGCCGGTGCCGTCGACAAATCGGCCAAGGTGCCGTACGTCGATTTATCCGACATCGACCCGCTGGCACCGAAGTATGCCGAGTGGGCCAAGCGCACCGCCGAAATCAAGATCACTGACACGCCGCGCGCGGACACGTTGTTATTCGGCGGCGACAAATGGGGCCGCGACGTCATTCAAAAGGCGATCAAGGGCGCAGAGACGTCTATTTTCGTTGGTCTGGTGGCCGCACTGCTGGCGACGCTCATCGGCACCACGCTGGGGGCGCTGTCCGGCTACATGGGCGGCAGGACCGGTGATGCGCTCGAATGGTTCTACAACGTGTTCACCTCGATTCCGTACATCCTGCTGATTCTCGCGTTTGCTGCGGTGTTCAAGCGCGGCATCGATACCATCATTTTTATCCTCGCGTTGACCGGCTGGACCGGCATCTATCGCTTGGTGCGCGCTGAGTACATCAAACATGCGTCGCGCGAATACGTTAAAGCCGCGCAAGCCATCGGTGCTTCGCACACGCGACGCATGTTTGTGCACATCCTACCGAATGTGTCGCACGTGTGTCTGGTGCAGCTTTCACAGCACGTGGTGCAGTTCATCAAAGCAGAGGTCATCCTGTCGTTTCTGGGCTTGGGTGTGCCGGTCGATTCGGTGTCGTGGGGCACCATGCTCGCCGAAGCGCAATCAGAATTGGTGATCGGCAAGTGGTGGCAACTGGTCGCCGCGTCGGTGTCGATGGCGCTGCTGGTCACCGCCTTTTCCATGCTCACGGATTCGTTGCGCGATGCGCTCGATCCCAAGATCAAATGACGGTTGAGGATAAATTCATGGATAACCTGCTCGAAGTAAAAAACCTCAACGTTAAGTTCCGTCTCGATGGCGATCATATTTTTGAGGCAGTGAAAGGTGTGTCGTTCGACGTGCCGCGCAACTCAACGGTGGCACTGGTCGGCGAATCGGGTTCCGGTAAATCGGTTTCGGCCATGTCGATTATTCGACTGCTGCCGCCGGAGCAGGCGATCGTGTCGGCCGACAGCGAGATTCTGTTCAACGGGTTCGATCTGTTGAAACACGACGACGCGACCATGCGCCGCGTTCGCGGCAAAGATATTTCGGTGATCTTTCAGGAGCCGATGACATCGTTGAATCCGGTGTTTACTTGCGGCGATCAGATCGCCGAAACGCTACGTTTGCACACTGGGATGACGCGTCGTCAGGCATGGACGCGCGCGGAAGAACTGATGAACGAAGTCGGCATCCCCGAACCACGGCTTCGCATGCATTCGTTTCCGCATGAAATGTCCGGTGGTCAGCAGCAACGGGTGATGATTGCCATCGCCATTGCGTGCGAACCGAAGCTGCTGATCGCCGACGAGCCGACCACCGCACTGGATGTGACGATTCAAAAGCAGATTCTCGATCTCATCGCCAAGTTGCAGGAAACACACCATATGTCGGTGCTGTTTATCACTCATGACCTGGCAGTGGTCGGTGAAATTGCCGATTACGTCGTGGTGATGCAAAACGGCGAGATACAGGAGAAGGGTACGGCCAAGGCCATTTTTGAGTCGCCCCAGCATCCGTATACCAAGGCATTGCTGGCGTGTCGGCCGAATGTTGATTCACGTCCCAAGCGCTTGCCAGTGATCGAAGACTTTCTGCGGCCCGAGGGACTCAGTGCCGACAATCTCAAGCAACGCACACGTGGCTATGACGCGACGGATGAATTTGTACTCGAAGTCAGGAATCTGTCCAAGATATTTCAGTTAAAGGACGGCTTGTTCAAGAAGCGCGATGTGCCCGCCGTCAAGGACGCTTCGTTCAAGCTGGCGCGGGGCAAGACACTCGGATTGGTCGGCGAGTCCGGTTCGGGCAAGACCACGGTCGGGCTGACGTTGATGCGCTTACACGATGCATCCGGCGGCGAAGTGTTATTTGACGGTGTCGATTTATTAAAGTTGTCGGAAGCTGAATTGATGAAGTACAAGCGGCGCATTCAGATCGTGTTTCAAAATCCGTATGCCTCGCTCAATCCGCGCTTCACGGTCGGCCAGATTCTGCTTGAACCGATGACCATTCACAAGATTGGCAAAGACGAACAGGAACGCGTGCAACTGGCCATGGCATTGCTCAAGCGCGTTGGCATGCCGGAAGTGTCGTTCTATAAGTATCCGCACGAGTTTTCCGGTGGACAGCGCCAGCGCATTGCGATTGCGCGCTGCCTGACCATGAAGCCGGATGTGTTGATCTGTGACGAGGCCGTTTCCGCGCTCGACGTTTCGGTGCAAGCCCAAGTGTTGAACTTGCTGCAAGATTTGCAGGACGAATACAACATGAGCTACATCTTCATCTCGCACGATCTGGCGGTGGTGAAGTACATTTCGGATCAGGTGATGGTCATGTCCGAGGGCGACATTGTTGAAGTGGCTAATTCGGATGAAATTTATCGTAATCCGCAACAGGACTACACCAAAA
>JBCKPN010000014.1:0-30069 GCA_038901695.1 Usitatibacteraceae bacterium | reverse complement strand
TGCGCACTGGAGGTGACACAAGCTGCTCGGCCCAACCATCGAACCATTTCAGAGGATGCACCGCACGGCCGGTTACGCCTCGACTTCCTCGCTCACTTCCGAGCGGCCGCCACCGGCGGCCTTGACACCAACCGCTGCGCGAATCTTGGCTTCAATCTCTTGCGCCATCTCGGGGTGTTCTTTTAAAAACTTGCGCGTGTTGTCCTTGCCCTGCCCCGATTTTTTCACCCTGATAGGCATACCAAGAACCGGATTTATCGACAATCTTGTGCACCACGCCCAAATCGATGATTTCACCCTCGCGCGAAATGCCTTCGCCGTACAGGATGTCGAACTCCGCCATGCGAAACGGTGGCGCCACCTTGTTCTTGACCACCTTGACGCGTGTCTCAGAACCGATGACCTCTTCGCCGTTCTTGATCGAGCCGATGCGACGAATGTCGAGACGCACTGAGGCGTAAAACTTGAGTGCATTGCCGCCGCTGGTGGTTTCGGGGCTGCCGAACATGACACCGATTTTCATGCGAATCTGGTTGATGAAAATCACCAGCGTATTAGAGCGCTTGATGTTAGCGGCCAGTTTGCGCAGCGCCTGGCTCATCAGGCGCGCTTGCAGGCCGGGCAACTGATCGCCCATCTCGCCTTCGATTTCCGCGCGCGGTGTCAGTGCGGCGACCGAATCGATCACCACAATATCCACGCCACCGGAACGCACCAGCATGTCGACGATTTCGAGGGCCTGTTCACCGTTGTCCGGCTGCGAGATCAGCAAATCGTTGATCTTGACGCCAAGTTTTTCCGCGTAGGCCGGATCGAGCGCGTGTTCGGCGTCGATGAACGCTGCCGTGCCACCGGTTTTTTGCATTTCGGCGATCACTTGCAGCGTTAGAGTGGTTTTACCGGACGATTCCGGACCGTAGATTTCGACCACGCGACCGCGCGGCAAGCCGCCGATGCCAAGCGCAATATCGAGCCCCAAGGAACCGGTCGACACCGAAATGATGTCCGGGATGGCGTTGTTCTCGCCCATCTTCATGATGGAGCCTTTGCCGAACTGCTTTTCGATCTGCGAAAGCGCAGCGGCAAGCGCTTTTGATTTGTTCTCGTCCATGAATCCTTCTCTCATCATGTTCATTGCGGTCTCCGGTAGCGGGGTGGAAGTTCAGACGTGTAAATGTATACAGTCTGTATATCCGTACAGTACCGGAAGCGCGCGGGCTTTTCAAGGGGTTTTTCGAAACTTTTGCCGCAGGCGCGGCCGACCAACGCTATTTCAGATTATGAATGAGCCTGGTCAAGGCGTGGGTGATGGTTTGCTCGCGAATCGCCGCACGATCGCCCTGAAAATGACAAACCTCTGAAATGATTGGTTTTTTTGGAAATTTCCAGGCAAACCAGACGGTGCCGACCGGCTTGTCTGGCATCCCGCCCGAAGGCCCGGCGATGCCAGTGACGGCAACGGCCACCTGCGCCCGCGAATGGCCAATCGCCCCGGCCACCATTTCGCGCACGGTCTCTTCGGAGACCGCACCAAAATCGACCAGCGTCTCGCGCGCAACGCCCAGCAGATCCACCTTGGCCTCGTAGGAATAGGTGACGTAGCCACGGTCAAACCACGCCGAGCTGCCGGGCACACGGGTGACAGCTTCAGCGATCCCGCCACCCGTGCAAGACTCGGCTGTCACCAGCATCATGCCGACAGATTTCAGGGCTGCCCCGACGCCTGTAGCGAGGTCATCGAGTCGAGTTGGCATGGCGGTATCGGGCACGTTGGGTTCTCGCGAAGATTGGTTCACTATTTTGCCTGTACAGGCCAGCATCCAATGTCGAGCGCGCGGTTTTCAAACTCGCCATTTGAAGCGCTTTTCCACGCATTTATGCTCCGAAAAGCGCGTGGTTGCTAGTGGTTAAATATTTGGGCACCTCTAAAAATTCAATCAAGCCGATGATGGCAAGGCGCAAAGTCGCGAAAAAGCGCCGTGTACACGTAGTACATGAGCATTTTGAGCGGCTTTGCAACGCCGCCAGCGCGGCTTCAGTGAATTTTTAGAGGTGCCCATTTGTCTGGGGTCGATTGAAGGCGCGGCGGTCACGTCATCATCCGCCCGACAGCGCCGCGACCACCAACAATTCGCCCGCTGCGGACACGTCCGCACCGAGTTTGCGACGCATTTCGCGATCAACGAAGAACTTGATGTGCGGCCGAATCTGCTGCTGCTCGTCGATCATGCGAAAACGAATGCCGGGAAACTGGCGATCCAGATCGCGCAGTACGGCATCTAGCCTGCATATTTCATGGGGACGCGTTCGAGAGTGGGAGGATGGGCGTGTGATTTTTCGTTCGACTGACCGAGGCATATCGGGATATGCCGAGGGAAGAGAACGGAAAAGCGCATGTTCAGCCGCCCGCTATCGGGCGCGTAGGCTCTGCGTTGTTTGAGGGACAAATCGGATTTATCAAGTGGGCGATTCTTCATCGTGGAGACGGCCATAAAAGGGGCCGACCCGTGAAATATGCAGGCTAGCGTCGCGCCGGAGGCGTGTCGCCGTGCGCGCGCTAGGTGCTGCGACTTGCGTTGCCGTGAAGTACAGGGCACCTCTAAAAATTCAGAGTTCGCCCAAATGCAAGGCGCGGAAAAAATTTCGCAGCGCCGCATATGATTGATATGTTAGCAAGAAATTTTTCCGCAACGCAGCAGTTGGGATGAAATCTGGATTTTTAGAGGTGCCCTACAAACAGTCCCTTGCGCGTGGACACCTGCACTTGGGTTGCGGGCATAAAACCTCCTAACGCAATATTATCGGGCTGAGTTGTGGCGCATCGTCGCCGATGGTCATGGCGTGCCCAATGGCGAAGCTGGCATGGTGCGCCTCTTCAGCCGATGACGCGTACACCGTCGCCAGCGCATCGCCCGTCACTACACGTTGACCGATGCTCACCAGTTGGCCAACAGCGACGGCATGGTTGATTGCATCACCGGCTCGCGACCGACCACCACCAAGTGCGACCACGGCGAGTCCGATCACCCGCGTATCGATCTGTGTGACGAACCCATCGCTAGTGGCGACAACGTCAAGTTGATGTGCGGCTAACGGCAAATGACGCGACGAATTTTCGAGCAGATCTGCCGGGCCGCCGAGCGCGGTCACCATGCGTGCAAACCGCTGCGCTGCCGCCCCGCTATCGAGCACTGCCTGGCACTGTTTTGTTGCGGTCGCCGTGTCACCCGCTGCGCCTGCCGTCACCAGCAATTCCGCACACAGCGCCAGCGTGACTTCGTGCAGTCGAGCCGGGCGCGCAACACCGGTCAGATAATCGATGGCGCAGCGCACTTCAATGGCGTTTCCAGCACACGGCGCGAGCGACTCATTCATGTCGGTCAACACCGCAGTGGTTTTCATGCCCGCGCCATTGCCGACGTCAACGATGCTTTGCGCGAGTTCGCGCGCTCGCAGAAGGGTGGACATAAAAGCACCGTTGCCGACCTTGACATCCATCACCAGCGCGTCGAGCCCGGCGGCGAGTTTTTTCGACAGAATGGATGCGGTAATCAACGGAATCGATTCGACCGTGGCGGTGACATCGCGCGTCGCGTAAATGCGCTTGTCAGCCGGTGCCAATTCTGCGGTCTGTCCAATGATGGCAACCCCAACCTCGCGCACCACGGATTGAAATTTTTCGATGCTGACGTTAGTTTGATAGCCCGGAATGCTGTCGAGCTTATCGAGCGTGCCGCCGGTATGACCCAAGCCGCGCCCGGAAATCATCGGCACAAAACAGCCACACGCGGCCATGATCGGCCCCAGCATCAACGACACCACGTCGCCGACGCCACCGGTCGAATGCTTGTCCACCACCGGACCGCTCAGCTTGAGCGACTTCCAATCGAGTACCCGCCCCGAGTCGCGCATCGCCATTGTCAATGCCACCGCTTCGGCGCGCGTCATGCCGTTGAAGTATGTCGCCATGGCGAAGGCCGCGATCTGTCCTTCGGTCACATTGTCCGAGGTCACGCCGGCGATAAAGGCGCGAATTTGCTCGGTGGTGAGTGCACCACCATCACGTTTGGTACGGATGATTTCTTGCGGGAGCATGGTTTGATTGATGATTCGTTTTCTTCCACAGATGGACACAGATGAACACGGATAGAACCAAGCGCCCTGTGGCGTTGCGAGACCCCGCTGACACTAAGATGATCGGGCTTTTATCTGTGTAAATCTGTGTTCATCTGTGGATAAAACTTTTTCTACGCACCCACTCAATATTTCGCGCTCAAGAATATCCCCGCGATGGTCGCGCTCATCAAGTTCGACAAGGTCGCCGCCACCACGACACGCAATCCGTATCGCGCGACGACCGCGCGCAATTGGGGCGCAACACTACCGAAGGCACCGGCCAGAATCGCAATCGAGGAAATATTGGCAAACCCGCACAGCGCGAATGACAGAATCGCCAACGTGCGCGCATCGATCACCGTGAGTCCGGCCGCGAGCACTTTGGCCGGTTCTTGCAGGTAGGGCGCTAACCCGACGTAGGCGACGAATTCGTTGAGAATGAGTTTTTGCCCGATGAGGTTTCCGGCGAAGGCGGCGTGTTCCCACGACACGCCGAGCATGTAGGCCAGTGGTGCGAACGCTTTGCCCAGAATCGTTTCCAGGTTGACGTTGGCAAAGCCCATCCAGCCCGCCATGCCGCCAATGATGCCGTTGAACAACGCGATCAAGCCGATGAACGCAATCAGCATTGCGCCGACCGCGCACGCGATCTTGAAACCGAGCGCGGCACCACTGGCTGCGGCCTCGATGATGTTGGCCGGCTTGGTTTCTTCAAATTGAATGTTGTCAAAGCTGATGTTTTCCGGCTCGGATGACGGACACAACAGCTTGCCGAACAGCAATCCGCCGGGAATCGCCATAAACGACGCGGCAATCAAGTATTCCATTTTCACGCCGAGCCCCGCGTATCCGGCCAATGCGGCACCCGCGACACTGGCCATGCCGGACGTCATGATGACAAAAATGGTCGTGCCTTTGAGTTGTGCGACGAACGGTTTGACCGCGGCACCCATTTCGTTTTGACCGAGAAAAATGGTGGTGACGGCGCAAAACGATTCAATCTTGGACACACCGAGCAGCTTTTGCAAAATCGCGCCCAGAATCGTAATAATCCAGCGCATGATGCCGAGGTAATAGAGCACCGCAATCAGTGCGGTCACATAGATGATGGTGGGCAGCACGCGAAACGCGAAAATGAAACCGAGGCCGCCGGGCTTGAACACGTCCGGGCTGACCAGCCCGCCGAACATGAATTCGGTGCCTTTTGCGCCGTATTCGAGGATGTGCGTGACGGTTGCGGCGATGCGCAGCAACACCGCGTTACCATCGGCGGAAAACAGTACCAACGCACCGATCGCCATCTGCAACGCCAATGCCGAGAGCACGATGCGCCACTGCACCTTGCCGCGCGCCATGGAAAACAACCAACCGATCAGAATCAACAGTCCAATCCCCAACACGCTACGCACGACATCCGACATGGTGCATCCTCCCTGACAAGTTCCGCGAGTTTACCGGAGCCATGAAGGCGCTTGAGCACCACGCTTTGCGCTAGGGAAGGTCTGATCAAGTCCATTCAATCCATCTAGCGCCGATATTGAGGCATCTACGTTGTTGTGCTCCTCGTGCGGTAGCCCCGCAACGCACCTTCGTCGCACGTCTAGTAGCTACCTCAATCTCAACGCAAGCTGAACCGAAGCGACTTAATCAGACCCTCCCTAACAAAGATATACAAAGTTATGTTCATCGGTGTCGCCACCAGCGCCCGGCGATGGCAGCACACGCAGGCAACCGCCCAACGCCAACTAGGCGGGCGCGGCCGCTTTGAACAATCGATAGAAGTTGGCGGTCGTCGCGGTGGCGATGACATCGAGGCTTTCTCCGCGCAGCGGCGCGATGAATTCGGCGACGTGTCGGACATAGCCAGGCTGATTCATTTTGCCGCGATGCGGCGTCGGCGCAAGGTAGGGTGAATCGGTTTCGATCAGCAATCGATCCAGCGGTACCATTTTGGCGACTTCCTGTAGCGCTCGCGCGCTCTTGAACGTGACGATGCCCGATAGCGAAATGTAGAAACCAAGGTCGAGCGCTGCGCGGGCAACTTCTACGGACTCTGTAAAACAATGCATCACGCCACTCGCTTCACTGGCGTGTTCTTCGCGCATGATGGCCAGCGTGTCGGCTGACGCGCTGCGGGTGTGGATGACCAACGGCTTCCTGCACGCGCGTGCGGCGCGGATGTGGGTGCGAAAGCGCTCGCGTTGCCAGTCGAGGGGCTCCGGCAAGCGGTAATAGTCGAGGCCAGTCTCGCCGATGGCGATCACTTTCGGATGATCCGCCAGCCGCAGCAACTCCTCAACCGTCGGCTCGTGATCATCAATCTGTTCGTCGGGATGAACACCGGCCGAGCACCACAGATTGTCGCGCGATTCGGCCACGCGCAAGACGTCGGGAAATGTCTTCAGCGTGGTCGAAATGGTCAGTGCATGCGTGACCTGATTGGCTTGCATGAGCGCGAATATGTTCGTCTGGTCGGCCTGCAGTTCAGGAAAATCGAGATGGCAATGGGAGTCGATGAACATGGCGCATTATCGCAGCCGACGTGGCCGTTAAACCGCAGAACCAGATTTGGACACGTCGTCCCAGCGCAGAGCCTGCCCCAGCATGCTTGAAGGTGGGGCTGGGATCCAGTCCATTGTCGCTGGACGCTAGCGTCGCAGCAATAACGCGTTGGTGACCACGCTGACGCTCGACAGCGCCATCGCCGCACCAGCAATCACCGGATTGAGTAAGCCAGCCGCTGCGAGCGGGATGCCGATGACGTTGTAGCAGAACGCCCAGAACAGGTTTTGGCGGATTTTAGCGGTGGTGCGACGCGACATCGCGATCGCCACGGCGACCAGCGCCGGGTCGCCGCGCATCAGCGTGATGCCGGCCGCTTCAATCGCGACATCGGTGCCGTTGGACATGGCGATACCGACGTCAGCCGCTGCAAGTGCGGGCGCGTCGTTGATGCCGTCGCCGACCATCGCGACCACATGTCCGCCTTGTCTTAATCCCGCCACCAGTTCGGCCTTTTGCTGCGGCAACACGCGTGCATGCACCTGATCGATGCCGAGCGCGGCACCGACTTTTTGCGCGGCACTGGCGTTGTCGCCACTGATGAGAACCGTCGTGATACCCAGCGCGTGCAATGCATCAATCGCGGCACGCGCAGTCGGTTTCACGTTATCGCCAAAAGCGAAAAAACCCACTACCCTAGCGTCGCGCGCGAGCCATGAGATGGTGCGACCCTCGTGCTCGATGATGTCGGCACGCGCCCGCAAGAGACTAATGTCGATGCGTTGTTCATCCATCAAAGCCGCGCTGCCGAGCAAAAGCGTGCCACCGTCTATGCTTGCCGATACGCCGCGGCCGGACAGCGCGCGAATTTTCTGTGCAGGCGTGAACGAAAGCCCAGCTTGTGCCGCAGCATGCAATACCGCTTTGGCCAACGGATGTTCACTGCCGGATTGCACAGCGGCCGCGAGCGCCAGTAATTCCTCATCAGCATTGGGCGCGTCTGACACAGATACGGCAGCAACCACGGCCGGTTTGCCTTCGGTCAGCGTACCGGTCTTGTCGAACGCAACCAGCGTAATGCGGTGCGCCGTTTCCAGCGCCGTCGCATCTTTTATCAATACGCCAAGCCGCGCCGCGCTACCGGTACCGACCATAATCGCCGCCGGCGTGGCAAGGCCGAGTGCACACGGACAGGCGATGACCAGCACGGCGACTGCATTGAGTAACGCGCGTTGCCAATCTGCCGTCGCGAACCCCCAGCTGAGCAACGTTAGCAGCGCAATCACCAGCACCACGGGAACGAACACTGCGCTGACTTGATCGACCAGCCGCTGAATCGGCGCTTTGACGGCTTGCGCATCTTCAACCATCCGCACGATGCGCGCCAGTGTCGACTCAGCACCGACTGCGGTGACACATATATCGATGAGTCCGTCTTCATTGAACGCCCCACCGGTCACCGCATCGCCCGGTGCCTTGGCAACCGGCAAGCTTTCGCCGGTGATGAGCGACTCATTGGCGTGCGTGTTACCGGTCACCACCGACGCGTCGGCCGCGAAGCGCTCGCCGGGCCGCACGCGCAACGTGTCGCCAACGCGAATATCGGCCAACGATACGGCGTGCTCAGTGCCATTGACGACAATGGTCGCGTTTGACGGCAGCAGTGACTGCAAGGCGCGAATGGCGGCGGTGGTCTGGCGTTTGGCGCGCGACTCCAGCCACTTGCCGAACATCACCAGCGTAATGACCACGGCGGCGGATTCAAAATACAGATGTGACGTTGCCTCGCTGGCGGAAGCGAACATCAGGAACAGCGACAAGCCAAACGCGGCCGACGTGCCGAGTGCGACCAGCAAGTCCATATTTCCGGTCATGACGCGCAGAGCACCCCAGCTGGCGCGATAAAAGCGCGCGCCGAGCCAAAACTGCACCGGTGTCGCGAGCGCTAATTGCCACATCGCGGGCAGCGTCCAGTGCACGCCAAAGGGCATCAACAGCATCGGTAACAGCAACGGCAGCGACAGTGCCGTGGCGATGCCGACTTTCGCACCTTCGGAAAACTCAAGAAAAGACGCCACGTTTGAAGCACTTTTGCCTGAAACACCGTTCTGGCCGGACACTTTGACATCCGGCACGCGGTAACCCGCACGCTCAATCGAGGCGACCAGCATCGCTTCTCGCACGACTGACGTCGCATCGACATTCGCTATCTCGGTCGCGAGATTGACCGACACGCCGACTACACCATCGACCTTGGCCAGCGCCTTTTCAACACGAGTCGCGCACGAAGCGCACGTCATGCCGCCGATTGGAATGTGCAAGCGCTGCAGCGTCTCACGCGGTGATGCAAAAGCGATGGTGGTGGCAGACATGGGCTCGTCGGTTCGTCGGTTGGTCGAATGCACTTGCAAAGCACCGCAACGGTGCAACATAGTGGTTATCTTAGCCCGCTTTGGGCGAATTCAAGGAGTCGACCATGATCGAATTTTCACTTCCCGACATTTCGTGTGCGCATTGTGTCGGCGTGGTCGAAAAAGCCGTGAAGGCGGTCGACAGCAGCGCTACCGTCGCGGTCGATCTTCCGGCCAAGCGCGTGCGGATTGAGTCGGCCGTGGATCGTGCTGTGTTCGCCAACGCCTTGGTGGAGGCGGGGTATTCACCGACCGGCATCTGGTAGATCACGCGCCGCGCCGCGTCGGGACGCAATTTATAATCAGCAGATGAATACACTCAGTGCCATCTGCCTGTTTTGCGGTGCCTCGCTAGGCACCAACCCTGCCTACCGTGATGCTGCTGCTGAATTCGGCACCACGCTTGCACGGCGCAAGATCCGACTCATCTATGGCGGTGGCAGCATCGGTTTGATGGGCGTTGCGGCCGACGCGTGTCTTGCTAGTGGCGGCGAAGTCATCGGCGTCATTCCGCGCATGCTGATGGAAAAAGAGGTCGGCCATACCGGCGTGACCGCCATGCACGTGGTCGAGACCATGCACGAGCGCAAGGCGTTGATGACAGAGCTCTCTGATGGTTTTATCGCGCTACCCGGCGGTTTTGGCACGCTCGATGAGCTGTTCGAGTCGCTCACTTGGCTGCAACTCGCGTATCACACCAAGCCGATCGGCCTGTACAACGTCAACGGTTTTTTTTGACGGCCTGATCGCGTTTTTGGCGCACGCGCGGCACGAGCGATTTCTGCGCGACTTACATCACGATGCGCTGCAGGTCGACGCAAATCTTGGTCAGCTCATCGTTAAGCTACAACGTGCGGAAGCCCCGGATACCAACAAGTGGCTCGACCGCATCCATCGCGAAGGCGAGCAATCGCAGTGACACCTGGCGACTACAGGGCATCTCTAAAAATCCAAACTTCGTCGCGATGCGTTGTTGCTCAAAAAATTTTATCCCTTACATATCAGGTATATGCTGAGGGCTAAAATTTTTCTCGCGCCTAGCCTCGCTTAGAATTTTGAATTTTTAGAGGTGCCCTACATGGTATGGGTGGCGCGATCCGAATTTGCCACCGGCGCGAGGATGCCTTCAATGCGTTTCTTGAGTTCTTGACCGAATGAATTGTCCGGCAGTTGAATGCCAATGCCTGCGGGTCGATTTCCCGCCGCGTGCGGTGGATTGATCCAGCATACTTTCCCGGATAGCGGGTGCTTGGTCACCTCGTCGAGAAATTGCAACACGACCAGCACTTCGTCGCCAAGTTCGTGCGTCTGACTCGATTGCATGAACAGTCCGCCGCCGTTAAGCCACGGCATCCACGCGGCGTAGAGGGCAGTCTTTGCCTTGAGGTTCAGGGAAATAACGCTTGGCCGTTTTTTCTGCGACATGGTGAGTTCATTGAGAGGCATGGTGGGCATCACTAGTGTGGGCGCGCCGGCGAGGTGCCAGCCGATGGTCGGCTCGAGATCGCCTGTTTATAGGCGATGAACAACTGCTCGAGCAGCAGTCTCGCATTGAGCGGGTGATTTATCAATCGTCGCGTTTGCCTGAGCTCTGATTCGAAACGAAACACGCGTGGCAACTGGATGGTCTTAGCGATGCGCTCGAGCGTCGTCGCGTGACTAGGATGGTGCGCAACACGCCCGGCCATGCGCTGGACAATCAAGTCGTTGGTCCATGTTTGAAGCCACCCGAGCAAGCTCGGCAAATCCGACTTTTCAAATTGCTGCGCCGCCAACGCGTAGTCGAAATTCGGCTCGGCTAACGCGTTGACAAACGCTTGCCGCGCATGCTGATAGTCAGGCTCACAGTAGGCGATCGCATCCAGCGGTGCGCCACTGGCGGTCGCGAGTGCGTCTTCAGGCTGCGCGACGCCCTGCGCACGCAGCCACGCCAATGCCACCTCGCGCGCCGGAAGCCTCACCAACACCCGCTGGCAACGGCTGCGAATCGTCGCCAACAAGCGACCGATGCGCTCGCTCACCAGCAAGATCACCGTGCGCGAAGCCGGTTCTTCGAGCGTTTTCAGCAGCGCGTTGGCGGCCGCCGCATTCATGGCCTCGGCAGGGTGAATCAACAGTACGCGATAGCCGCCACGGTGTGTTGAAAGCGCCATGAAGTCGGCGATGCCACGGACTTGATCAATCTTGATCTCGTTACTTTTCTTCTTGTCCTTTTCGTCTGCTTCGGTCGGCGCGTCGTCAGTCGCCGCGTCTTCGATCATCGATTCGGGCAGCAGCGCGCGAAAGTCGGGGTGATTGCCCGCCGCAAACCAGCCGCATGCCGGACAAGCACCACACGCCAGCCCGTGATCAGGTGCCTCGCACAGCAGTGACTGGGCAAGCGCACGTGCGAACTCGACTTTGCCGGTGCCACTTCGTCCGTACACCAAAAGCGCGTGTGGCAACTTGTCGCCACGCGCAACCAGTTCGGCGAGTTGATCGCGCTGCCATGGAAGAATGTCGATCATGCGCGGTTCAACCGCTCAGGGCGTCAAGATGGCGCCGAAGGTCGGCGCGAATGGCGTCAATGGTGCGCGACGAATCGAGCACTTTGATACGCTGCGGGAACGTCGCGGCGCGCGCCAGATAGGCGTGACGAACACGGCCAAAAAATTCGCCTCGTTCGCGTTCAAATTTGTCCTGTTGCGAAGAATTCTTGTCCAGGCGCTCGCGCGCCGTCTCCACCGGCGCGTCGAACAGCAGCGTCAAGTCCGGCTGGCGATCGCCGTGAACAAACTGCTCAAGCGCAGCAATGCGCGCCTCATCAACACCGCGACCGCCGCATTGGTAGGCATAGGTCGAGTCGGTAAACCGATCACAAATCACCCAGGCACCGCGTGCCAGCGCCGGCTCAATCACGATCGCAAGTTGTTCTCGTCGACTCGCAAACAACAGCAGCGCCTCTGTGTCGGCGTGCATTGTTTCGTTCAACACCAGATGCCGAATCGTTTCGCCAAGCGTCGTGCCACCGGGTTCACGCGTGGTCACAACGTCAATGCTCTTGCCGCGCAAGCAGTCGGCGACAAACTCAATGTGTGATGATTTTCCGGCACCGTCGATGCCCTCAAAGGTGATGAACTTGGCCGTCACGGCAGGCACCGCGCTAGCGCCCCAACTGATACTTGGCGACAGCCCGATTGTGCTCATCGAGCGTGCGCGAAAAAGCGTGCGAGCCATCGCCGCGTTTGGTCGCCACAAAATACAGCCTGTCGCTCTTGACAGGTTGCAACGCTGCCTTGACGGCATCCAGCCCTGGCATGGCAATCGGTGTCGGCGGCAAGCCGTCTCGAGTGTAGGTGTTGTACGGTGTGTCAGCCGTGAGGTCGCGGCGTCGAATGTTGCCGTCGAAGCGCTCGCCCATGCCGTAGATCACCGTCGGGTCCGTCTGCAAACGCAT
The DNA here is from genome assembly GCA_038901695.1 of Usitatibacteraceae bacterium. Taxonomy (GTDB): domain Bacteria; phylum Pseudomonadota; class Gammaproteobacteria; order Burkholderiales; family Usitatibacteraceae; genus UKL13-2. Next base: position 17,604 of record JBCKPN010000014.1, on the reverse strand, counting down.
TGGAATACGCAACCGATTGAGAAAAACCGACGCGATTAACGGTCTTTCGTCTGCGCGGCCGGTTTCTTTTTCGATGATTGACGCCATGATGAGCGCCTCGTAAGCATTGCGATAGGGCAGCCCCTCGCTACGTTGCGCCCACGCCTCATTGAGCTTCTTCTGCATCGCCTGGTAACTGGCGCGAAGAATATCAAGGTCACTGCTACCCGCGGAAAACAGATAGGTATCCGGGAAAAACAGCCCCTCGGGATGCGTTTCCGGGGCTCCCAGCTTTTTCAGGATGTCCGCGGCCTTCACGCCCCTGAGCGTAATTTTCAGGTTCGGATCGGCCTCGAGCGCGGCGCGCATTTCGCGAAAGGTGATGCCCTCGACAAACGTGATGGAAACCTTGACGACGTCTCCGTTGTTGATCTTGATCAGCAGATCCATCGGCGAGATAGCTGCCTCGAGCCGATACTTGCCGGCCTGCAAACCGTTCGCTCGATCGGTGAACCGACCCAGTAACCACATCCCGTAGGGCTCGGCGAAAAGGTCGGCGTCGGAAAGTTGTCGTGCCAGACCCTTGAGGGAAGTTCCCTTCTCCACAGTGAATTCGAATGGCGTGGCGGGAAGTGCAAGCGGACTCTTGGCGTAGCGCACGGCCGCGCTGGCCAACGCGATCAACGTGACCGCCATGACAAACAAAACTGCCTGAATGACTCGATACATCAGATTCCCGTTAACCTAGTTCGCCTCAAATTGTCTATGTCAGACGCTTCATGACGAGCGTTCCATTGGTTCCGCCAAAGCCGAAGGAGTTGGACAGCGCGACATCAATTTTCATGTCTCGCGCAACGTTTGCACAATAGTCGAGATCGCATTCTTGATCTTGGTGAAAGATATTGATGGTCGGTGGCGAGATCTGATGATGAATTGCGAGCGTAGTGAACACCGCCTCGACGCCGCCAGCCGCACCCAACAGGTGGCCGGTCATCGACTTGGTGGAATTGACGACCAATTTGTAGGCGTGCACGCCAAACGCTGCCTTCACAGCTTGCGTTTCGTTTTTGTCCCCCAGCGGCGTCGACGTGCCGTGCGCATTGACATACTGCACCTCGTCCCCATTGATACCGGCGTTTTTCAGTGCAGCCTGCATGCCGCGCCGCGGGCCGTCCATGCTCGGTACCGTAATGTGATTCGCATCCGCGCTCATGCCAAGAGCCGCTAGCTCACCATAGATGCGTGCGCCTCGCGCCTTGGCGTGCTCGTACTCTTCGAGAATCAGGATACCGGAACCTTCCCCGAGTACGAAGCCGTCACGATCGCGATCGAATGGCCGACTCGCCGTCTCCGGCGAATCGTTGCGTTCCGAGAGGGCTTTGACCGAACAAAAACCGCCCACACCAGCCATGCAGATGGTCGCTTCTGCGCCACCGGCGATCATGACATCCGCGTCACCGTATTCGATCATGCGTCCGGCGTCACCAATACAGTGCGTCGCCGTCGTGCACGCCGAGACCATCGACACATTGGGCCCCTTCGCCCCGTACTGAATCGAGATCAACCCCGCGACCATGTTGATAATGGAGCCAGGGACAAAAAACGGCGACAGTCGACGTGGACCCTTATCGATCATTTCGCGAACGTTGTGCTCGATCATCGGCAGACCACCAATGCCGGATCCGACATTCACACCGATGCGATGCGCGTTAGCCTCATCAATCACAAGTCCAGAATCATCGAGCGCCATCTTGGTCGCCGCCAGCCCGAAGTGGATGAAAGTGTCCATGCGGCGCACTTCTTTGGCTGACATCCAGTCGGCGGGATTGAAATCCTTGACTTCAGCAGCAAAACGCGTCGGTAGCGCGCTCGCATCAAAATGCGTAATCGGGCCAATGCCGCCGCGGCCATTGACGATATTGTCCCAAGCGCTGGCAACCGTATTGCCGACCGGTGAGACGATACCCAAACCCGTGATGACGACCCTGCGCTTACTCATAGCCCAACCTGTTGTTGATATTCAAGTTCCATCGCACGCCACAAAACGGGTGCCCAATAAAAAGGCTGCCGACCGCGACCAGTCGACAGCCTGCGTCCACCGCGTAACGGTTATTTTTTCGGGTTCGCAGTAACGTAATCGATCGCCTGCTGAACGTTGGTGATCTTTTCGGCCGCTTCATCGGGAATTTCCGTTTCAAATTCCTCTTCCAGCGCCATCACGAGTTCTACATTGTCCAGAGAATCCGCGCCCAGATCTTCGACAAACGATGAATCGTTTTTGATCTCGGCTTCCGCGACGCCAAGTTGTTCTGCGACGATCTTTCTAACGCGCGCTTCGATGTTATCCATGTGCTACTTCCTTTAGATATAGAACTACAGCATTTTACCAAAATGGCGAGAAGCCGCCGGTCGTGCAGTTTGAACCAAATTCCGCTCTGCCGCTGCCGTCCAGCTACTCCATATGCATCCCGCCATTGACGTGAATGGTACTGCCGGTAATGTACGAGGCGTGGTCAGATGCGAGGAATAATACCGCCTGCGCGACATCGTCGGGTTGCCCCAGTCTGCCCAATGGAACGCTGCCAACCAGTTTTGACACCTGATCGTCGGTTAGCGACCGGGTCATGTCAGTCTCAATGAAGCCAGGCGCGACACAGTTGACCGTGATATTGCGACTGCCGACCTCACGCGCCAATGCCTTAGTGAAACCGACCAGCCCGGCCTTGGCTGCGACATAGTTGACCTGCCCGGGGTTGCCGACAAAGCCGACCACGGAAGAGATATTAATGATGCGGCCACCGCGCGCTTTCATCATGCCTTTCATGACGCCTCGGCTCAATCGAAACACCGCCGTCAGATTGGTATCGATCACTTCCGACCAGTCCTCATCCTTCATGCGTATCAACAGCGTGTCACGCGTGATGCCGGCATTGTTGACCAGAATATTGATCGTGCCGAATTTTTCTTCGATGGATTTCAACACCAATTCCGATTGCACGGCGTCGGTGACGTTCATGACTGCGCCCATGCCTTTGGCGCCCATCGCTTCGATTACGCTCTGAATTGTCGCCGCGCCCGCCTCGGTCGTGGCGGTACCGACAACCGTCGCCCCGGCTGCGGCGAGTGCCTTCAGGATGGCTGCGCCGATGCCGCGCGTAGCCCCGGTGATCAGTGCAACGTTGCCCTCGAGTGATGTGTTCATGACGTTGTCCCTTGTAATGCTTCCGCGATGGCAGCTTCAAGTGTGGCGCGGTCAGTAATGGCAACACAACTAAGGCTCGCATCGATGCGCTTGTTCAATCCCGTGAGAATTTTGCCCGGCACACATTCAACGATTCGAGTAGCCCCATCGCTTGCCAGTTTTTGCACGGTCTCAATCCAGCGCACCGGCCGGTACAACTGCGCAACCAACGCGGCTCTGATCTGCTCTGGCTGCGCGAACGCGCTCACGTCGGCATTTTGGATGACTGGCACCGACGGCGGGTTAACGCGTACTGAGGTCAGGCGCGTTGCCAATCGCTCGGCAGCCGGACGCATTAATGCACAATGCGATGGCGCACTCATGGGCAACATGATGGCGCGTTTGGCACCGCGCTCCTTGGCCTGTAGCATGCCACGTTCAACGGCGCTGCGGTGTCCGGCGATGACGATTTGCCCGGGTGAATTGAGGTTGACCGCTTCCAATACCTCCCCGTGCGCGGCGTCCACACATACGCGACGCACCTCGTCGGCATCGAGCCCGAGAATGGCGGCGATGCCGCCGGTTCCTTCGGGTACGGCGTCTTGCATGGCTTCAGCACGAAAGCGCACCAGTGGCACGGCGTCGGCGAACGCGAGCGCACCAGCGGCCACCAGCGCGGTGTACTCACCGAGGCTGTGCCCGGCAAAAAACGCCGGCATCGGTCCGTTGAGACTCTGCCACGCGCGCCAAGTCGCCACGCCAGCGGTGAGCATCAAAGGTTGCGTGTTGATGGTTTGATTCTGCGCCTCGACCGGACCCTCTACTGCGAGCTTCCACAAGTCGACATCAATGCACGCCGAGGCTTCGTCGAAGGTTGCCTTGACCACAGCGAGGTCGGCCAATCCGGACATCATGCCAACCGATTGCGAACCTTGACCAGCGAAAGTGATGGCGAACGTTGTCATGGCGATTGAATACTTTTCTGTCGGGTTACCATTTGGCGAGCGCCGCGCCCCACGCGAAACCACCGCCGAGTGCGGCCATCAACACCATCTGTCCGGGCTTAATCTTGCCTTCGCGCACGGCGACATCTAGCGCCAGCGGAATCGAGGCAGCCGACGTATTGCCGTGCCGATCAACAGTGAGGACGACCTTCTCGTCTGGCATCGCCAAGCGTTTTGCCGCATGCATGATGATGCGCTGATTCGCCTGATGGCAGATAAACCAGTCGATTGCTTCGGGCTGCAAACCGTTGGCGTGCAACGCTTCCCACGCAACATCTTCGAACGCCTTGACCGCAAACTTGTAAACCGCGCCGCCTTCCATGGTCAGCAACGGACTGCCGCGCACCTTGCCGTTTTCCACTGTTCCTGGCGCGCAAAGTGCCGCGCGGTGACTACCGTCGGCATGCAGATGTGTCGACAGGATCCCGGGTTCAGTGGACGCCAGCAGAACGACCGCGCCAGCACCATCGCCAAACAGAACACAGGTGGTGCGATCTTGCCAATTCATGATGCGCGAAAAAATTTCCGTGCCAACGACGAGTGCACATTTGGCGCTGCCAGTGCGAATGAATTTTTCGGCGATCGAGAGTCCATAAACAAACCCGGCGCAGACAGCCTGAATATCAAACGCGATCGCCTCTTTGACGCCCAGCTTGTCTTGCAGGATGCACGCAGTCGAGGGAAACACCATATCCGGCGTCGAGGTTGCGACAATGATGAGATCGATGTCATTGGCATCGACGCGCGCGGCCTTCATGGCACGCTGACAGGCGATGAGCGCCAGATCACTGGCGTTCTGGTCATCGGCCGCATAGTGACGTTGCCGAATGCCGGTGCGCGACACGATCCACTCGTCGTTGGTGTCGACCGTCTTTGCGAGCTCGTCGTTGGTGACACAGCGTTCTGGTAAATAGCTGCCGGTGCCGGCGATGCGTGCAAACGTTTCCATCGTCATTCACCCACCGCCGGCTCACTGAGTGCCTGCGTCGGTGAACTCGGCAGCAACAGCCCTTCGCGGTGCAGCCGCTCAATTTCGGCGCTGATATTTGCCAGCAGTCCGTGCTCGGCTTCCGATTTGGCGCGCAAAATCGCGCGGCCAAAACCATAAGCGTCTGCCGAACCGTGGCTCTTGACCACGATGCCGCGCAAACCCAGCAGCGCGGCACCGTTGTACTGCCGATGATCGACGCGCGCCTTGAAACCATTGAGTGCCGGCAACGAGACCAGCGCCATCAGTCGACGCAACGGCGATTTCATGTACTCTTCCTTGAGATAGTCACCCATCATCTTGGCGATGCCTTCGGATGCTTTGAGCATCACATTGCCGACAAAGCCGTCGCACACGACAACATCAGTCGTGCCCTTGTAAATGTCCGTACCTTCGACGTTGCCATAGAAGTTCAGATGGCTCGCGCGCAGCAATTCGGCAGCGCGCTTGCTAGTGTCGTTACCCTTGATTTCCTCGGACCCGATGTTGAGCAAGCCAACACTCGGATTTTGTTTGCCTTCGACGGCTGCACACAGCATGGTTCCCATGATCGCGAACTGGAGCAAGTGTTCCGGCGTCGACTCAGCGTTAGCACCGAGATCGAGCACATAGACCACGCCTTTTCTCGACGGCAGCGCGCCACAGATGGCGGGACGATCGATGCCGGGAATGGTCTTCAAGACGAACTTGGCGGTTCCCATCAGGGCACCAGTGTTGCCTGCCGACACGCAGGCATGCGCCGCGCCCGACTTCACGAGGTCGATGGCAACGCGCATTGACGAGTGCTTTTTGTTGCGGATGGCCGAGCGGATGTCTTCATTCATGCCCACCAACTCGGGTGCCTCGACAACCGTCAGACGTGCCTCCGCCGACTCGCTGCTGGCGAGCGCTTTGTGCTTTCGTAGTTGCGCGTTGATGTCGTCCGTGCGACCGACCAGCAGCACGCTGCAATTCGCAGATTGCTGCAGGAAAGTCAGTGCGGCCGGGACGGTGACCGAAGGTCCATCGTCCCCGCCCATCGCGTCGATGGCAATCGTTATCTGCATTGGATTGGGTAGAACGCCTCCTGCGGCCCACCCGGCAGCGTAATTGTTATTGGTGACGCTTGATCGAGGGCGACCAGCTTATTCGTCCGCTTTCGTCTTGACGACTTTCTTGCCTCGGTAAAAACCGGTCGGCGAAATGTGGTGCCGCAAATGCGTTTCGCCCGTGGTCGGCTCGATGGCCGTTGGCGGGGAAGTCAGGAAGTCGTGTGCGCGATGCATACCGCGCTTGGACGGCGACTTTTTGTTCTGTTGGACTGCCATGGTGATTCTCCTTAATTCAAAACCGAATTTGGGTACCTCTAAAAATTCAATCAAGCCGATGATGGCAAGGCGCAAAGTCGCGAAAAAGCGCAGTGTACACGTAGTACATGAGCATTTTGAGCGGCTTTGCAACGCCGCCAGCGCGGCTTCAGTGAATTTTTAGAGGTGCCCATTTGTTGTTTCATTGCCTGTCGAACGGCGGCGGGTCGTCTGCGTGCAATCAGGACGTTTTCTTTAGGGCATCTCTAAAAATCCAAACTTCGTCCCAAACAGGGGACTTCCGATGGTCGTCGCGATGCGTTGTTGCTCAAAAAATTTTATCCCTTACATATCAGGTATATGCTGCGGGCTAAAATTTTTCTCGCGCCTAGCCTCGCTTAGAATTTTGAATTTTTAGAGGTGCCCTTTAGTGTTCGAAGTTTGGCAAACGGCGACTCCCGCACTTGCTTGCTCAGCGTTGCATCGCCGGAAGCCAATGTCCTGCGCAGCGTCTTGGGTAGCGCAGCCCCGGCGTGAGCGTCTTGGCGTGGCGTGGTAGTCGGCAATGCCAGCAGAATCTCTTCCTGAACATGCGCTTTGATATCAAAGTCCTGGCCGCAGACGATAAAGTCTTCGTCATCGGCTTCATCTTCCAGTGGTGGCAAGTCGTCGTCGGACGACACCAACACCAGCCGAGACTTAATATCAAGCTCAAAACGCGATGGCACCAAGGTCACGGCATCCAACACGTCAAACCAACCCGAAATTATACACTGCACCCGTAATTGCCGCCTAGCTGATTGATCTGATTCGATATTTCCGCTCAGACGGTAATCGATTTGCCCGGCATCGGAAGCGAGGCAATCGGCGATTTCGGGCAACGCCGAGGGTAAAAACGTGCCCTTGACAATCTGCTTCAAGCGCGTCAAACGCTCGACCGAAATCAGCACCGCAGCCGAATCAGCAGCGTTGGCGGATTGCGAACGACGATAGTCGGCGTGGCGAGTGCTCATGCGGCATGATATGATTTTATCTTCAAAAAATCAATAACTTACCGACTTGAACCCGCCAAAATCAACCGTCGCAACGCCGCGCTCTAGACCCCTTGTCCTCGCCTCAACGTCCGCCTATCGCGGGCAATTGCTGGCACGCCTCCAGTTGCCCTTTTCCACGGTCGCGCCGGACACAGACGAAGCGGCACTCGCCGGCGAAGCGGGTGCCGCCACCGCGCTGCGCTTGGCCATCGCCAAGGCCGGTGCCGGTGCGCGCATCTGCAGGCTGACAGACGGCCTCGTGATTGGCTCGGATCAAGTTGCGGTGCTCGATGGCACTGCACTGGGCAAACCCGGTACCCGCGACAACGCCATCGCGCAATTGTCGGCGATGCGCGGCCGTGAAGTCATGTTTCACACCGCTGTTGCCCTGCTCGACATTCGCTCAGCACGCATCCAGCATGCGTGCGTACCAACCACGGTGAAACTGCGCGACTACTCGGATGCAGCGATCGCGTTTTATCTCGATCACGAATCGGCGCTAGATTGCGCGGGTAGTGCTAAGTCGGAAGGGCTCGGCGTGGCGCTGATTGAATCCATGACCAGCGACGACCCAACCGCATTGGTCGGTCTGCCGCTGCTGACACTGGTGACTATGCTCAGCCGCGAAGGCGTCGAGGTGCTGGCGTGACCGACCAAAAGCCGAGCGCAACGTCCGGCCACGCACCGCGCGGCACGCTGTATTTGATCCCGACGCACCTGTCCGAGGCGACGCCGACCAACACCGCAGCGGTGTTGCCCACAGCCGTCATCGGTGTGGCACTCGGCCTCAACCATTACATCGCTGAAAACGCCAAGACGGCACGTGCGTTTCTCAAGGCCATCGGCATCACACGAGCACTCGCTGAGGTGTCCATCATCGAACTTGATAAGCATGCCAAGAACAATAATGCCTCGGCCCTGCTAGCGCCGCTGCTGCGTGGTGAAGACGTTGGATTAGTGTCGGAAGCCGGTGCGCCTGCGGTGGCTGACCCGGGCGCGCTGATAGTCGCCGCCGCGCACGAGGCGGGTATTCGCGTCGAACCGCTGGTCGGCCCGTCGGCACTGCTGTTGGCGCTGATGGCGTCCGGACTCAATGGTCAGTCGTTTGCCTTCCACGGCTACTTGCCGCAGGATCGCGACACTCGCATCGCGAGAATTCAAGCCCACGAGCGCACATCGCGCCAACACCAACAAACTCAGATGTTCATCGAGACACCGTACCGGAATCAGGCCTTGCTCGGCGACTTGCAGTCCACGCTCGCGTCGGCAACACGACTTTGTGTCGCCACTGACATCACGGGGCAGCACGAGTGGATCCGCACGCAACGCGTTTCAGAATGGCGCCGCGACACACCGACGCTAGCGAAACTTCCGACGATGTTCCTGTTCCTCACCTGACCAACCGTGCGCACCAGCCGCGCCGACGTGACGCGCCGACTATTGAGCCGTCATTGTGCTGGGTGTTGCCTCGAAAATGGATTGTTTCTTGAGTAACGCCGGCAATTGTTCAGCCGCCATTGGCACACTGAAGTAGTAGCCCTGCCCCACCGAACAGCCCTTGCTGCGTAGCATCGACAGCTGTCCTTCGGTTTCGATGCCCTCGGCGATGATGTCGAGATCAAGCGATTTCGCCATGTTGATGATCGCCAGCACGATCGCCGCGTCGTTGGGATCGGACGTGATGTCGCGCACAAAACTCTGATCGATTTTTAGTTTGGTGATCGGCAGTCGTTTCAGATACGACAAGTTTGAATAGCCGGTGCCAAAATCGTCAATGGCCAGATGTACACCCAAATCAGCAATCTGGTTTAGCAGTCGCACACTGCCCTCGCCTTGGCGCATCACCTGACTTTCGGTCAGTTCAAGTTCGAGTAGCGATGGCGGCAACCCAGTGTCCTTGAGGATGCCCAACAGCACGTCGAGAAATGACTTGTCGTTAATTTGGCGGGCGGAAATGTTCACGGCAATTCTGCGCGGTGGCAAGCCGGAATCCAACCACGCTTTGTTCTGGCGACACGCCTCGCGCAACACCCAGGTACCGAGTTCATGGATGAGCCCGGTCTCTTCGGCCAGCGGGATGAACTCGCCGGGCATCATGGTGCTGCTGTCTTCAGAATTCCAGCGTACCAGCGACTCGAGCGCGACAATCTCGCCGGAGTTAAGGTCAATCTGTGGTTGAAACACCAGCGCGAACGCACCTTCCTTGACAGCGGCACGCAACTTCGATTCCATCGCCGCGCGCCGCCTGACCGCGATATTCATCTGCGCGGTAAAAAACTGGTAGGTGTTTTTGCCCAGCGCCTTGCTGTGGAACATCGCGGTGTCGGCGTTTTTCAACAACGTCGCCGCATCACGTCCATCGGACGGATACAACGCCACACCAATCGAGCCTGACACATGCTGATCGATACCGTTGACTGCAAAAGCCGATCGCATGGCATCGAGCACTGTCAGGGTCACGCGCGTCGCACCTTGATGATCGTCGAGGTGATCGAGCAGCACAATGAACTCGTCGCCACCTTGCCGGGCGATGGTGTCACGCGCACGCACGGCTTTGCTCAAGCGACGCGCCACCTCACACAACAACTCGTCGCCGGCATCGTGTCCCAGCGTGTCATTGATGTTTTTGAAATTGTCGATGTCGATGAACATCACAGCACACTGATGAGCGGCGCGTTCGGCACGCGAGATTGCTTGCGAGATGCGATCTTGCATCAGCAGCCGATTCGGTAATCCGGTCAGCGCGTCATGGAAGGCAAGGTGCTGCATGTGCGCCTGAATCACGCGGCGTTCAGTGACGTCGCGCGTGTTGACAATCACACCCTGCACGGCGGGAACGTCGAGACAATTCTTACCGATGGACTCGAGACTGCGCCAGGTACCGTCGCTTGCGCGCGCACGAAATTCAATCGGGCTCGCCATGACCTCGCCACCAATCAACGTGGCAAATGCGCTGCGCATGCGTTCGACGTCGTCACGATGCACAAGGTCAAACTGGCTCTTGCCAATCATCTCAGTCGGCTCAAAGCCAAGCAGGTGCTTCACCGACGGGCTTTGATAGCGAATGACACCGTTGCGGTCTAGCACGGTGACAATATCCATGGCGCTTTCGGTCAGCGCCTGGAACCGCCCTTCAGTTGCTTCGAGCGCTTTTTCCACCTGTTTGAAGTCGGTGATGTCGGTCAACACACCGATCACGCCAGCCGCGGATCCGTCCTGACTGGTAAACCGGCTGAGGTGCTTGATCATCTCGCGCGGCTTATTTGCGCCATCACGCACGCGGACTTCGCGGACGATCGGTTGTCCCGCCAGCGCGTTGATGTCTTCCTGTTCGACGACTTCGGCTAACTCCTGGTTGAACACCTCGGTGTAGGTTTTGCCAACCCACTCATTGCGTGCCAACCCGAAAAACTGCTCCCAAGCGCGGTTGAAGCCGAGGTAGCGGCCATCACGTCCTTTGTAAAAAATCGGATTGGGAATAACCTCAAGCAACTCTTGGGTGAATCGCAGCTGCTCATCGAGGCGTCGCGACGTCGCTTTCGTTTGGGTGATGTCAGAGCAGGTCAGCAGCACACCGACAATCTCGTTGTTCGGACCAAGTAGCGGCGCGCCGGCGACACTGATGTCGATCGGCTTGCCATTGGGGTGACCATCCCAAGTGATTTCGAAGCCGTGAACCGTCTCGCCAGCGAGTACGCGACGTCGCAGTTCGACGGATCGTTCGCGTGAAATGTTTCTGCCGAGTGCGGGAGACGGCCGCCCCAACACTTCGGCTTCGGTCAATCCGAACATCGCTTCGGCGGCCGGGTTCCATAGCGTGACCACACCACTCGGCGTCACCGAATAGATTGCTAGGGGCGAAGTTTCGACGATCGCCTTGAGGCTGGCATTGAGTGCGCGCAGCATTTCCTGTGTGGCATGCGAATCTGAAATATCCTCGACCGAGCCGAGTCCGTACAGCAACTTTCCGCGTTGGTCGCGAACCAGCACCACCGAACGATGCGTCCACAGCACCGAACCGTCCTTGCGCAAGTAGCGTTGGTCGCGCCCCGACCGCGCGACCACGCCATCGGGCTGCGTGCTTTTCCAATCGCGGTCGGCGTCGCGATCATCAGGGTGAATCAGGTCGAGTTCATGTCGGCCAATCAATTCGTTTGGCGCGTAGCCAAGCATTTCGCAAAAGCGCCGATTGACCAACTGAAAACGCCCGCCGCGATCGGTCTGGGTCAGACCGATGCCGACCAGTTCAAACGCTTCGCGAAAACGCCGCTCGCTGCGCTCGAGTTCATCGTCACGAACCTTCAGCGTTGACGCGAGCTCACTCATCGCCAGCGAGAGTTCTTCAAGCTCGCCGTAGTTGCGATATACCTTCGCGCGCCATGGAAAAGCCGTGTTTGATGACGTCAGGACATCCTCGGTCAGTCGCTTGATGGGTTCGGCGATCTTGTGTGCGAATGCGACGCCCAGCAGTGCAGCGACCAGCACCGCACCAAATCCCCAGAACAAAATCAGATTGCGAACGCGTTCCGCAATTTCCGGCGTCAGGCTGTCCATCGCAGCAAGACGCATGGCCAGAATGCCTAGCACGAGAGCCAACGCCAACATCACGGCGGCGAAGGCAGTGCTAATCTGCAACTTCAGGCTCGGCGCGTCCGCTTTGGCCAACCGCTGTTGCAACATCGTCTGCTGGTCAGCACCGAGCACATCCACGTCTTGCATTGATTCATTTTCGTGCGCCATCACAACGCGAAGATCAGGCCACGATGCGTGCGCGCTTTCGGCGGCGTCCGTTGCTGACGCGGAATGCGCGCCGCTGTGTTTCGGTTTACGCGCCACGAATGATTCCAAACCGGATGGCACAGAGGCGTGAGCCATTGGCGATGTGCCTCGTGCCGGCGCGATTCACGATCATCGAAGCGATGCGCTGTTGCGCTCCGCGAGCAACTGCGCAGACAGGGAGTGCCAGAACGACTCCGAGGCTGACGCGCCGAGCCGGCGGGCGAATTGCTCGGTGATCGAGTCTTCCGGTGAAAAATCAACAATGCGATCAGCCTTGATGACCTCGCGCGCCACATGTTCGAGCCCGCCGAAACCGTCGGCCAGTCCGAGCGCAACGCTTTTTTCACCGGACCAAACCAGTCCGGAAAAAATCTCCGGCGACTCTTTTAGGCGCTTGCCGCGCCCATCGCGCACCACTTTGATGAACTGCGCGTGAATTTCATTGACCATCTGCTGCGCATATTTTTGCTGATCGGCATTGACCGGCGAGAACGGATCCAGAAAACCCTTGTTGCTTCCGGCAGTCACCATGCGCCGCTCGACGCCGAGTTTGTCCATCGCACCGGTAAACCCAAAACCGTCCATCAAGACCCCTACCGAACCGATGATGGATGCCTTATCAACAAAAATCTTGTCGGCGGCGACAGCAACGTAGTAGCCGCCTGAAGCGCAGATATCCTGCACCACCACATGTAGCGGGATGTCCTTGTGCAAACCGCGCAGGCGTTTGATTTCGTCGTTGATGTAACCCGCCTGAACCGGACTGCCGCCTGGACTGTCAATGCGCAGCACCACACCTTGCGTCTGCCGGTCTTTAAACGCAGCTTGCAGCGCACTGATTATTTTGTCTGCCGAGGCCTTTGAGTCGGCCGCGATGACGCCTTTCAAGTCGATCAGTGCTGTGTGCTTTTCCGTGGAAGCGCTTTCGCGTCGACCCGTTGTCGCACTCAGCAGGGTCATCAGTACCAACACAAAAAAACCGAGCCATAACAGCGACGTTGCGACACGCCAGCGACGTGCGCTGCGTTGTTCCGTGAGCGTTTCGAACGCAATTCTTTCGAGAAGGGACTTTTCCCAGTTCGCCGCCACGGGCGGTGCGGGTGCTGGTCGCATCGCGTCGAACGGCAGCGCAGAGTCAGGCGAAGTGGTCGGAGTTTCCATGCGCAAAAATCCAAATCAAGACGGCGGGAATTCTGGTGGCGGCGATGTCGAAATCAGCCGGCCTGCGCCAAGATAGACGCCGTGGTCGATATCCGAGACGGCGACTTTTGCCAGATACGCACCTTGGCATGAACCGCCGACGCAGCGGCCACTGTCCGCTTCGAATATTGCGCCGTGCGTAGCGCAAACCAAGTATAACCCTGATTCATCAAATACCTGCCCTGGCTGCCAGTCCAACTCGGTGCCGCGATGGGGGCACGAATTCACGTAGGCATGCACGTTGTCGTTGACCGCAATCGCGAACGCCGAGACCAAGTGGCCATCAAATTCCATGGTGAAACGCGCCGCCACCCCGCCGTTGCGCAGCTGCTCCCGCCGACAAATCAGGCGTTCTGCATTAGCCATGTCGAGAGTTCCTTCACACTATGCAGTACCTGCTTGGCGGGCGCGTGGTGCAACACCTCCGGATGATGCGCTCCATAACTCACGGCAAGTCCGTCGCAACCTGCTGCGGCGGCCATCTGCAAGTCATGCGTCGTGTCGCCGATCATCAGCGTCTCGTGTTTTTCGGCACCGGCGAAGGACATTAATTTGTCGAGCATGTCGGGGTGTGGTTTTGGCCAACCCTCGTCGGCGCATCGGGTGTAGGCAAAGTGGTGTCGCAACCCGCAATGATCGAATGCGCGCTCGAGCCCACGGCGCGGCTTGCCCGTTGCCACGGCGAGAAACCGTTCAACGTGCGCCAAGCCAGCCAATACTTGTTCGATGCCGTCATACAACCGCACCTCGCCCTCACGCGGCAGGTAGTGTGCGCGGTAGCGTTCTGCAAACGCGTCGAGGGTCGCGTCATCCAAATTAGGGAACAATATTCGAGTTGAATCGCGAATGCCGAGCCCGATGATGTGCTTGGCGTCAGCGGTCGACGGTGCAATCAGTTGGCAATCAGCGGCGGCCAGTTGAATGCACTCAGCAATCAGGCTGGTCGAATCCATGATGGTGCCGTCCCAGTCAAACACCACGAGTCGATACTTCATCCTGTGTCAACCCAGCGCTGCGGCGCGACGGAACTCAAGATACGCGGCAAGGTCGGGGGACAGCGGTGCGACGATGTCAATTTGGGCTGACGTGATCGGATGTAAAAACGAGATGGAATGCGCATGTAAAAACATGCGTTTCAACCCGCCGTGCCGACTTTGCGCCACCTGTTTGTTCAACGCGAACTTGCCGTATTTGTCGTCGCCAATGATGGGATAACCAAGGCTCGCCAGATGCACGCGAATCTGGTGTGTGCGTCCGGTGCGAATGTCGCAATCGAGTAGCGTCGCACCCGAGAGTTGTTCGACGCGCGTGAAAATCGTGTGCGACTCTTGGCCGTCGTCCTCGTCGACAGCGACGCGCCGCTCACCCGCTTTGGTGACAAATTTGGCGAGCTTGATGCGCACGCTCTTGCGCTGGTCGGGCCAGTTGCCGTCGACCAATGCGTAGTAGTGTTTCTTGATGCGCCCGGACGCACCCTCAACCGCGTTGCCTTCGCCGCGCAACATGGCGTGCATGCCAATCAGCGCGGCACGTTTTTTAGCAATCAACAGCACGCCCGATGTCTCGCGATCGAGCCGGTGCACTAACTCCAAGAACTTCGCGTCTGGTCGCACCAGGCGCAACGCCTCAATCACGCCGAGCGTGATGCCGCTGCCACCGTGCACGGCCATGCCAGCCGGCTTGTTGATGGCGAGCATCGCGTCATCTTCAAAAATGATTCGCCAACCAGGGAGCGCCTTTTCAGCACTTTTTGCCTGAAAACCAGCGTCGTTGCTGGTGTCTTTAACTGGTGCCAACTTCACCGGCGGCACTCTGACGATGTCGCCTAGCACCAGGCGATAGGTCTGATCGATGCGCCCCTTGTTGACGCGCACTTCGCCGGAACGCAGGATGCGATAGACGTGGCTCTTGGGCACACCCTTGAGCCGCGCGAGCAAAAAATTGTCGATGCGCTGCCCGACGTGGTTGTCGTCAATCATGACTTGCTCGACGCGCGGCGTGTCGTTCGCCCTACCGGCGGGCGACGTGAGGGACTGCGCGGGGCGTGACTGCTTGGAGGCCGCTGGCATTTGGGCTATACTGGTATCTCGTTGATTTACAAAGAGGTCTTTCGGCGAATGTCACAGCAGGCGATGCAAGGTAAGTCCTATCGCCGCTGTCACTTTTCCGACGACTTGGTCGCAAATCGCCGTGCTGATCGTCCCGAATCGTTTCCCGCGCAGTTTTCTAAATCCATTGCCAGTGTCGCGAATCAGGCTGATCAACACGGAAAACGCCGGTCGTTTTCGCTCACCGCAAGCACTGCTTGGTAAGTAGCGATAGTAAACGAAATGCAACAACGCGCGCTGTTCGGGCCATGAATCCAAAGATTTAGGGACGAGATTGACGGCGGCGTGAACGAAACGAATTGGGATGTGAGGTAAGCGCAGAATCGCAAGATTCCCGCCACCCACATCGGATTGAAATGACATCGCCGGGTAACCGGTAGCTCTTAATAACCAACTCTCGAGCGTACGTGAAATATCGCTTTCATTGTTTTGAAACCGAAACCCGCAACACCGCGATACGCGGCAGTGCGTGGTATCCGGTCTCGACGTTGCATACGTCGCAGACCGACCGTTCCGACCGATAGACGAGCCGTAGGTGTCGTGCGCAGGGCAAGGCGCGCGACATGAGTGTCTGCCAATCGCTGCACGCACAGTCTGTGCTCGCTGCAGCTCGTTTCCTTCCGCTGTGCCGCCGACACCTCGTCGACCCTGGCAAGTGCGCATGAAGGATTACCATGAAACGCATGTTATTCAACGCAACGCAAGCAGAAGAACTGCGCGTTGCCATCGTCGACGGACAGCGACTCGTTGACCTCGATATCGAACACGCAGGCCAGGAACAGCGTAAGTCAAACATCTACAAAGCACGTGTCACGCGCGTCGAGCCATCGCTCGAAGCGATCTTCGTCGACTACGGTGCCGAGCGTCATGGCTTTTTGCCGTTCAAGGAATTGACCCGTGAGTATGTACAGGGCGAAGACGGTGACGGTACGCGCGCCAAGCTGACCCAGACCCTCAAGGTCGGCCAGGAGTTGCTGGTGCAGGTGGAAAAAGATGAGCGCGGCAACAAAGGTGCGGCACTTACCACCTACGTGTCGCTCGCGGGTCGCTACCTGGTGTTGATGCCCAACAATCCTCGCGGTGGCGGTGTGTCGCGCCGCGTCGAAGGCGAAGATCGCGCTGAACTGCGCGAGACGCTCGATCAGTTGCAAGTGCCGGAAGGCATGTCGATCATTGCGCGCACTGCGGGTATCGGTCGCGGCGTAGAAGAACTTCAATGGGACTTGAACTACCTGTTGCAGTTGTGGGAGGCCATTGAGAGCGCCGGACGCGATGTCAAAGGCCCGGAACTCATTTATCTGGAATCGAGTCTGGTGGTTCGCGCCATTCGCGATCTGTTCCAGCCGGACGTCGGCGAAATTCTGGTCGACACACAGGAAATATTCGAACAGGCACAGTCGTTCATGTCGACCGTGATGCCGGCCAACGTCAACAAGGTCAAGCTCTACAAAGACGACGTGCCGCTGTTTTCACGGTTTCAGATTGAGCACCAGATTGAAACCGCTTACCGGCGCGATGTGTCCCTGCCCTCGGGTGGTGCCATCATCATCGATCACACCGAGGCGCTGGTATCGGTCGACGTCAACTCGGCACGCGCGACCAAAGGTCACGATATTGAAGAGACGGCGTTTCGGACCAACTGCGAAGCCGCCGACGAAATTGCGCGCCAACTGCGCTTGCGCGATTTGGGTGGTCTGGTGGTCATCGACTTTATCGACATGGAATCGACCAAAAATCAGCGCGAAGTCGAAAACCGTTTGCGCGATGCATTGAAGCACGATCGCGCACGGGTACAGACCGGCAAGATTTCGCGCTTCGGATTGATGGAACTGTCGCGTCAGCGTCTGCAACCGGCGCTGTCCGAGTCAAGCTACATCCCATGCCCACGTTGCCACGGTGTCGGTCACATCCGCGACACCGCTTCTTCCGCGCTGCATGTACTGCGCATCATTCAAGAAGAGGCGATGAAGGAAAGCACGGCGGCTGTGCACTGTCAGGTGCCGGTTGACGTCGCGACGTTCCTGTTAAACGAAAAACGCCAGGAC
>JBCKPN010000013.1:0-32039 GCA_038901695.1 Usitatibacteraceae bacterium | reverse complement strand
ATACCCTCGCTGGCCTGCTTGTCCTGTTGGGTTTGGCCGGCACTTTTTTGCCGGCATTACCTGGCGTGCCGCTCATTTTTGGCGGACTTTTTTTGGTGGCCTACTTGGGCAACTTCGAGCGCATCGGTTGGCCAACGCTGCTGATCCTCGGCGTACTCACCGCGCTAGCAGTGGTCGCCGATTTCGTTGCCACGCTGTTGGGTGCCAAACGCGCGGGTGCATCAACCCTAGCGCTGGTCGGTGCGGCCATCGGTAGCGTGCTCGGCATTTTTTCCGGCCTATGGGGGCTGCTGGTGTTTCCGTTCATCGGCGCAGTCGTCGGCGAGTTGCTGGCGCGGCGACAACTTCAACAAGCGAGTCGTGTCGGCATCGCTACTTGGCTGGGCATGATGATTGGCACGTTAGCCAAGCTGGCGATCGCCCTGACCATGGTCAGCGTATTTATCGCCTCGTACGCGCTGGGAAAATAATCTTCCCGTCGCGCCGCAACGTCAAGTCACCGTCAAGCGTTGATTCGCGGTATCAAGGCGCTCCACCAAGGTGGTCAGAAATTTGCGGTCAAACAAACCGCGACATGAATCGCTCGCGGCTTTGAGATCAGCCGCCGGAATTTTCATCAACACACTGTCGACATAAGTGGTCACGGTCGCCGAGCGCAGGCCAATGCGTGGCGCCAGATACGACATTTCGCCGACACAGTCGCCCGCTGCCAGGACATTGAGCACTTTTTGATTGCGCGTGACCTTCACGCCGCCCTCGACGATGACAAAAAACGAATCGCCTTCGTCACCCTCCTTAATGAGGGTGGTGTTGGGTGCGAACGCCCGCCATTTGCTGATCGCAACGACTTCCCACAACTCGTTTTCCGGAAAATCCTTGAAAAAAGAGAGTTTCTTAAGGAAGCCGAAGCGCTCGGTATCAGAGACTTCGCCGACCTGCTTTTGTGGCGTGTGCTCGGTGCGCCACAACTCTGACAAGTCACGACCGAACGCATCCCACGATTGATAGCGCCGCGACACATCCTTTGCAATCGCCTGCTTGACGATGTCCTCCATCGCCGCCGAGATGCCTTGGCGGAATTTCGACGGCATTTCCGGCTCATGATTCATGATTTGATACACAAGGCTCTCATGGCTGCCCGCCGCATACGGCGGACGCCCCGCCAGCAACATGTACATCACCATCCCGAGTGCGTAGATGTCGGATTGGGCACTGGCGTCCCCACCGGCCAACAACTCTGGTGCCATGTACAGAGGCGAGCCCACCATCGGACCTTTGGATTTCGCGCCGGTCCTGACCGACGCGCCAAAGTCACCAATCTTGATATCGGTACCCGAGTTAAAAAGAATATTGCCGGGCTTGATATCACGATGAATCAAGCCGCGTGAGAAAGCAAACGCCAGCGCACGTATCGCCTTGAACGTAATCTCAGCGACCACCTGCGGATCGAGCAAATTCTCAGGCGCGACATATTTTTCGAGCGTGCCGCCCTCGACGTACTCCATCACAATGTAGCTCATGCCCTCAGTGACGACCGCGTCGTAAATGCTGACAATGTGCGGATGATTAATCTGACCTGCGAGACCGGCTTCGTTGAGAAACATCTGCCGGTAGTGTTCTCCATCGGCAGAGTCCTTGAGCGCGTCAGAAAACATCGCCTTGATCGCCACATCGCGGTCATTGAAGGGATCCTTGGCGTGATAGACGGCGCTAGTCGCGCCCTCGCCGAGTTTCTTGATAATCTTGTACTTGCCAATCGCGTCCATGGTCGCCTCGCGCTTGTTGCGCGTATTCAAGTTTCGCTGAACTCCCGCCCACCGTAACATTCCTGCCTGACGAGGGGTCGCTGCATTTTGGCACAAGCGCCATCCGACGGACCAGCAGGCGCTCGCGGCATGGTGCTGCCGCCTGCGTGCCCGCTGTGGCGTGGTGACATTGCTATCGGACTTGGCAGCGCTAAAATCGTCGGCTCGCACAGACCGGATAAACGCGAGACGAGCACCATGTCCCTTGGCAGCAACATCCGTCATTGCCATGGACGCATATGCGCACTTGGCGCTCGTTCCGTTCTGCTCTGCCCACTATCGAGGAGGAAACAACGTGAACACGAGGCTCAAGGTCAATCTGGTCCTGGTTGCACTATTTCTCGCCTTTGCGGCGGGCGGCGGTTGGTATCTCAACAACCTGGTCATGAAACAGAACAACGAGCACATCGTCAGACAAGCGGCACTGCTGATGGAAAGCGCGCTCGCGGTCCGAAGTTACACGCTCGATATCATCAAACCGCATCTGGATCCGATGCTCGACACTAAATTCTTGCCGGCAACGGTTCCTGCCTTTGCCGCAACCGAGACCTTCGAGCGCTTTCGCAAAACGTTCAACCAGTTCAAATACAAATAAGCGGTGCTCGACCCAACCAGCCCGCGCGCCGGCATCGATGCTGGCGATCTACGGCGAAAAAGGTGGATTTGGCTGGAAGCTAGACCAGATTGTTGGCGCCCAGATCATCGTCGTTCCGGCACACGAACAGGACCTCGCGGCCAAGACTCTGGTGACCAACATTGCACTGCTTTTCGCGGGCGCGTTTGCCCTCGTGCTATTAATCGTCAACTTGCTGTTGCCGCGCAACCCGGACTGACGCACGAACGCTGTTACGCGCACAAAACAAAGGGCGATGGCCATTGGCCATCGCCCCGCTTCATTTGTCGCTCGGCTCGCGCGCGCTGAATCAGAACAATCCGATAATCTTGCCGTTGTCGTCAACGTCAATCGCCGCCGCCGACGGCACTTTTGGTAGCCCCGGCATGGTCATGATGTCACCGCACACCATGACGATGAATTCGGCACCCGCCGCCAGACGCACTTCGCGAATCGTCACAATGTGATTGGACGGCGCGCCACGCAATTGTGCATCGGTGGAAAACGAGTATTGCGTCTTGGCCACGCACACCGGGTACTGCCCATAGCCGTCGTCCTGCAGCTTTTTGATCTGGTTGCGAATCTTGTTGTCGGCCGCGATGTCGGCCGCACCATAGATTTTAGTGGCGATGGTTTTCATCTTGTCCCACAACGACATTTCGTCCGGATAGACGAATTTGAAGTTGCTCTTTTGCTCGCAAAGATCGACGACGACCCTGGCGACTTCGGTCGCACCTTTGCCGCCCTCGGCCCAGTGTTTGGCGATAACAACCTTGCAGCCGAGCTTGCCGACGCGCTCCATCAGCAATGCGACTTCCGCGTCGGTATCGTGAGTGCGGTGATTGACACTGACCACACACGGCAAGCCGAAGTTGGTCATCACGTTGTGCACATGACGCTCCAGATTGACAATGCCCTTTTCCAGCGCCACGAGATTTTCTTTGGACACTTCCTTGACGTCCACGCCACCGTGAAATTTCAGCGCGCGCAGCGTCGCCACAATGACCACCGCGTCTGGCCGCAGGCCGGACTTGCGACACTTGATGTCGATAAATTTTTCGGCACCCAGATCGGCACCGAAACCGGCTTCGGTCACGACGTAATCGCCGAGCTTTAACGCCGTCTGCGTGGCGATGACAGAATTACAGCCATGCGCGATGTTGGCAAACGGGCCGCCGTGGATGAAGGCCGGATTGTTTTCCAGCGTCTGCACCAGATTCGGCAACAACGCGTCCTTGAGTAACGCCGTCATGGCACCCTGCGCGTTGAGGTCCTTGGCCAGAATTGGTTTCAGGTCTTTGGTGTAGCCGACGACAATTTTGGCAATGCGTGCCTTCAAGTCCTTGAGCGAGGTTGCTAGGCAAAAAATCGCCATGATTTCAGAGGCGACGACGATGTCAAAACCGTCTTGCCGCGGATAACCATTGCCCGGTCCGCCGAGCGCGATGGTGATGTCGCGCAACGCACGGTCGTTCATGTCCATGACGCGCTTCCACGTCACGCGGCGCACGTCAAAGCCAAGTTCATTGCCATGGTTGATGTGGTTATCGATCAACGCGGCCAGCAGGTTATTGGCCAGCGCGATCGCGTTGAAATCGCCCGTAAAGTGCAGATTGATGTCTTCCATCGGCACGACCTGCGCATAACCGCCGCCCGCTGCGCCACCCTTCATGCCAAACACCGGACCGAGTGAGGGCTCACGCAGGCAGATGATGGCTTTTTTGCCGATGTGGTTGAGCGCGTCGCCCAGCCCCACGGTCATCGTGGTTTTGCCCTCGCCAGCCGGTGTGGGTGAAATCGCCGTGACGAGGATCAGCTTGCCGTTTTTCTTGTCCTTCAGACTATCAATATACTGCAGCGACACCTTGGCCTTGTAGTGGCCGTAGGGCTCGATCGCGTCCTGCGGAATGCCCAAGTCGGACGCGATTTCATAAATTTTTTTCATCGACGCTTTTTGTGCAATTTCGATATCGCTCAACATGTCTTTTCCTCTGCTGTTTTCATGAACCCAAGTATGGAACTGACGCGACATGATTCACCATGATGATGGTCAAGTACAATGCTTGCGCCAAATCAACTTTTCCGGACCGCAATGACTGATTATTTCCGTACCAAAGAGCGCAACATCCTGTTTCGCCGCATCGAAGAGGTGTCAGTCGACGCCAAATCACTCGATGGCAAGGTGAGCGGCCATGAACTGATTTGCCACCTGAACAACAGCCTGCGCGAAATCTGTGGTCTGCAGAGCGCTGCCGCCAGCTCCAATTTACTCCTGCGCACACTCGGTAAATGGCTGGTGCTGTTTGTGATTCCTTGGCCAGAGAGCACCCCGACCTCGGATCCGGCGCTTAGCGCATTCGTCGGTGCCCAACGGCCGACCACGTTCGAGCAAGACTACGCTGAGCTGGTGGAGCTGTTGAAGACATTTGAGCGCCTGTGGCAGGACGACAACCTGCAACCACACCCCGTGTATGGACGCCTGTCGCGCGCCGACTGGGGACGCTACATGTTCCTGCATGTTGATTACCATCTGACGACGTTTGGCATCCACGGGGACTTTCGTGCACCCCAATGAAGCCCTGATTCGGGATTTTTACGCAGCCTTCGCGGCGCGCGACGCCGAGGCGATGGCGCGTTGCTACCATCCAGACATTGTGTTTACCGACCCGGCATTTCCGTTACTCAAGGGGCACGAGGCCGGCGACATGTGGCGCATGCTGGTTGCGCGCGGCAAGGACTTGCAACTGACATTGCTCGAAGCATCCGCCGATATCGACGGTGGCCGTGCGCTATGGGAAGCGCGCTATACGTTCTCAAAAACCGCGCGTCCTGTCGTCAATCGCATCCACGCGGCATTTGCATTTCGTGACGGCCTGATTGTGCGCCATGTCGATCGATTTTCGTTCTGGCAGTGGTCGCGTCAGGCGCTCGGATCCCTCGGACTGCTGTTCGGCTGGTCGTGGCCGCTGAAGGCGATGGTTCGCAAGCAAGCGGCGCAGTCGCTCGCCCAATTCATGGCGAACATATCGCCCGCCTGATTCAGCTGTTTGGGGTACCGTCGGTGGGCTTGTGGAGCATCAGGATATTGCCGCCAATTGACAGCGCCACACCAATTGTGGTCATCCAGCCCCAGTCAAACTTCTCGAAGAAAAAAGAAACCAGCAACGCCAGCACCGGCACCATGACGCCGACGTACGCTGATCGCGCCGCGCCGATACGTTTGAGCAATGTCAGGTAGCAGGCGAAAGTGATAATCGAGCCGAACAAGGCGAGATAGCCAAGCGAAACAAGATACGGCATGGTCCAGACGATAGCGAGTGGTCGTCCGATGACAATCGCATACACGAGTGCCAATGCCCCGCCGTAGAACATGCCCCATGCCATCGATGGCCACGTCGCAAAACCGCGCTTTTGCGTGCGCATCGCCACCATGCTGCCAGCGCTTGATGCGAGCACCGACAGGATCGAAAATATCACACCGAGTTCGAGGCTTCGACTCGACGAGAGTTTGCCGAATTCATTCCAGAACACGCAGACAATGCCCGCAATACCAAACGAGGCCGCGACGGTCACGCGCATCGTCACCGGGGTGCCGAAAAACAGGCGAGAGGCCCACATATTGATCATCGGGCTCGCCGAATACGCGACCGCAACCATGCCGGAAACAATGTAGAGCTCGGCGTGGTAGACAAGTATGTAGCTAATGCAAAACATTCCCGCGCCGAATAGCAGCAGATCAAGATGACCACTGCGGGGAAACGTCAGTCCATGACCCCGCCAACGGCAAAACGCGAACAACGCGGCAGAGGCGATCAAAAAACGATAGGCGACTGACACCTCAGGTGCGACCTGCCCCAACTGGAACGTAATGGCGAACCAGGTCGAGCCCCAGATGAGGACACAGACGCTAAATAACTGAAGGTTGGAAAATCGCACAGGCTGGAATCGATGGATTGGTAGGGTGCGCCGCGCGCACCAATACACACTAGTGTCGTGACACAGAAATATCGATACATGAAACGGCGTCTTTTTCCGCATGGCGGCGTTGCTCGTCGTTGCCATAGCCCGAGCTATGTCGCCTCCTCACGCCTTGCCCTGCGAAAAAATCCATCCGTTTCATTTGCACCGCTATTTCTGTGTCACGACACTATGAAATTGAGCTGTGCAAGCTGGTGCGCGCGGCGCACCCTACGGCTCAGGCAACACATCACACAGTGTGATGCGCACGGCACACCACACAGATCAGCGCGTCGGCGCTATTTGGTGATGCCGAGCTGCGACAGAACGAACGAATACGTGAACGCAATTTCTTTCAAATAGTCATATCGACCTGATGCGCCACCATGACCAGCGTCGAGATTGGTCTTGAGTAACAGCGGGTTGCTATCCGTTTTCAGCGTCCGCAACTTTGCGACATATTTGGCCGGCTCCCAATACATCACCTGGCTGTCGTTGAGCGAGGTTTCGACCAACATCGCCGGGTACGTGCCGCGCTTCAAGTTGTCATATGGCGAATAAGAGCGCATGTACTTGTACGCTTTTTCCTGATTCGGATTGCCCCACTCGAGATACTCGCCCACGGTGAGTGGCAGCGTTGCATCGAGCATCGTGTTCATGACATCGACAAACGGCACTTGCGACACCACCGCTTTGAATAACGCCGGTCGTAAATTGGTGACCGCACCCATGAGAAGCCCCCCCGCGCTACCGCCCTGAATGGCGAGTTTAGAGGGCTGGGTATATTTTTGCGCAATCATGTGTTCGGCCGACGAAACAAAGTCAGAGAAGGTATTCATTTTTTTCATCATCTTGCCGTCGTCGTGCCATTGCTTGCCCATCTCACCGCCGCCACGAATGTGGGCGATGGCAAAAATCACGCCGCGATCAAGCAGCGCCAGTCGGTTCGAGCGAAACGCCAACGGCATCGAAACGCCGTACGAACCATAGGCGTAGAGCAGCGTCGGTTGCGGCACGCCAACTTTGCGCAGCGCCTTTTTGTACACGATCGAGATCGGCACCTTCACGCCGCCTTTCGCAGTCGCCGTGATGCGTTCGACCTGATACTCATCCGGCTTGTAGTCGCCGAGCACCGGTTGCTGTTTTTTCAAAACGCGTTCGCGCGTGGCGATGTTGTAGTCGAACACCGAATTTGGCGTGACCAGTGAGCCGTAATTGAATCGATAAAGTGTGCTGTCGAATTCGGCGTTCTGGCCGGGTGTCGCGTCATACGCGACCTCAGGAAAGGCGATGTCGTGGGCTTTCAGGGTCTTGATGTCGAACACGCGAAGCTGCGGCAGGCCGGCCTTTTTTTCCACGGCGACAAAAAACGCCTTGAACACATCGACACCGTCGAGCTTGACATCCTTGCGGTGCGGAATGATTTCTTGCCAGGTCTTTTTGTCCGCCTTCAGCGACACCGGCGCTTTGATCAAACGCGAGTTGCGTCCCATGTCGTTGGTCATCACCAGAAACGACTTGTCGTGATGATCGACGTAGTACTTGATGTTCTCTGCCCGCTTGGCGTAGACGGCAAATTCGCCGTCGGACTTGTTCGCATCGAGAATGCGCTGTTCGGTGGTCTCGGACGACTCGGAGGTCAGGATAATGTAGGCACGGCTGCGCGTCGTGTCGACGCCGATGCCGTACAGCTCATCCTTTTCTTCATAGAGCAATTTGTCGTCCTTGCCACCTAAGGTGTGCCGATGAAGCTGATTCGATCGCTTGGTGGTCGCGTCCTCGGTCACATAAAACACCGTCTCGTTGTCGTTCGCCCACGCCACTGAGGTCACGCGCTCGATCCTGTCGGCGAGCACTTCACCGGTCTCCAGATTCTTGAATTGCAGGGTGTACTGACGAAAGCCGGTGAAGTCCACCGAGTACGCGAGCCATTTGTTGTCCACGCTGATAGACATGGTGCCGATGCCCATGTAGGGTTTGTCTTTGGCCAGCTCGTTGCCGTCGAGTAGCACGTCGCCCTTGGCATCAAGTGCGCCCTTGCGCCGCGTATAGATCGAATACTGTTTGCCTTCTTCGGTTTTGGTGACATACCAATAGCCGCGCATAAAGTACGGCACGCTGTCGTCGGTTTCCTTGATGCGGCCGAGCATGTCCTTGTAGAGCGTCTCCTGAAACGGTTTGAGATGGCCGATCACCGAATCGAGATAGGCGTTCTCGGCTTTCAGATACTCGACCACCGACGGGTCAGTCTTGTCGCGCAGCCAGAAGTAATCGTCGACGCGCTTGTCGCCGAATTTTTCAAACGATTGAGGAATTTTCTTTGCGATGGGTGGCATCACGACGGGTACGCTCGAGGATTGGGACGTTGATGGGGCGGCGGCGGTTTGCGCAACGGCAGGGGTGGCAAGCTGTAACAACACGACGCTGGCGAGAACAGCCAGCATGCGCGATGGGATAAGAAATGTGCGGTTCATCACGGGCTCTCAAGGTCGGTGAGGCACGATTATAGAGGCGGCGGCCGGATGCGTCCGGTGCGCTGACTGACAAGGAAGCCGCGCGACTTGAAAAAGGTCAGGCGCGCGTGCAGAAAGCGGAGGCCAAAGCCAAAGAAGACGGCACCGTGACGAACAAAGAGCGCGCCAAATTGACCGAAATGCGCGACAAGCCCCGCCGTTCAGGGCGGGGAAGAATAGCGCGGACGGCGTAGGCGTCCTTGCTTTTGTCTATTTGCTGTGCCAGAATTTAATCTCCTTACCCCGCAACAGGGGGCTTTCCCGCAACAGGGGACTTGTCCCGCAACAGGGGACTTATTGGACTACCGCAGGGTATGCGGAAAGTAACGCTTGTCAGACATGAGCCGCGCAGTAAGGCACTCAGGGAAGCCCCCTGTTGTGGGGCAGGAACCCGCCGAAGCGACTACGCAACTCACCGCGTAGCGCCGTAGGAATCTCCTTCGTTTACGGAGGGGAGGATGTCAAGCACATGCAAAATCACGAAAGCAAGAAAATTGCCGTGCAAAAGCACGACAAGCAAGTCGCCCCCGCACCGGCAACCCCAGCAGCGAAGTAATTTCGGTTGCGAGTACACAAAAACCGGCTCTCCATGGGGGTCGGTTTTTTTGCGTCGTAAAATAGGCGCTCGTCTTCGCCCCCTGTGCCACCATGTTTACTGCCGCATCGCCCACCGCCGCTTCCAAGACCGCGTTCTACGCCGATCTCGATCGCCAGCTACGTAGCTTGCTCGACGGCGAACGTGATTTCATCGCCAACGCCGCGAATTTTTCAGCACTGCTGTTTCATCTGCTGCCCGACCTGAATTGGGCGGGGGTTTATCTGATGCGCGGCGATGAACTCATCCTCGGCCCGTTTCAGGGCAAGCCCGCATGTGTTCGCATTCCCGTGTCGCCGACACCGCGCGGTGTGTGCGGCAACGCCGCGTTTCACAAGAAGACCTTTCTGGTGCCGGACGTGCATGCGTTCCCTGGGCACATCGCCTGCGATGCGGCGTCGAATGCCGAAATCGTGGTGCCGCTATTGCACCACGGCGTCGTGATCGGCGTGCTGGATATTGATTCGCCGACACGCGATCGTTTTGACATGGAAGATCAGGCGGGCATTGAGGCGATGGTAGTGACGTTTATCGAACGTAGTGATTTGCCAGCGATCACCCTCTCCCCAACCCCTCCCCCGTCGAGGGGAAGGGGCTAACCTCCCTCGCCCCTTGCGGGAGGGATCGAGGGGGCGCGCGAACGATAGCTGCATTGGATTGCCGGATCAACAGCAGCCTGCTAGCGAAAGTCGTTTATTCACGGGCATTTTGCGGCATAAATGCTTGAAAACGCCCGCCAATACTAGACTTTCAATTTATACGACGACTGTATTGATTTACAGCCTGCGGCGCAAAGCGTAACATCGGCGCATGTCGGTCAGCACCCTCCTTGTCGATTTCAATTCGTACTTTGCTTCGTGCGAACAGCAGGATCGTCCCGAGTTGCGCGGCCGTCCGGTTGGCGTGGTGCCGATGCTGGCCGACAGCACTTGCTTGATTGCGGCGAGTGTCGAAGCGAAGAAACTTGGCGTGAAAACGCTGACCAATGTCGGCGAAGCCAAGCGGAGAATTCCGGACATTGCACTGGTCGTGGCACGCCACGAGCTCTATATCGACATGCACCACCGCGCCGTCGCCGCTGTCGACGAGATCGCGCCGGTGCGCCGCGTGTTGTCGATCGATGAGATGGTGTGTGACCTGCCAGCCGGATACAAAACGGTCGAGCGCGCACGACAACTTGCGCAGGTTATCAAGCAGCACTTGGCCGTTTCAATTGGTGAAGTCATGAAGGTCTCGATTGGCATCGCGCCGAATATTTTTTTGGCCAAGCTTGCCTCGGACATGCAAAAACCGGACGGCTTGGTGGTGCTGGAAGAGCACGACGTCCCGGCCAAAATTCGGCATCTCGGGTTGCGCGCCTTAAACGGCGTGGGACAGAACATGGAAGCGCGGCTGCACAAATTCGGCATTCGCACCATCGACGATCTTTACCGGCAAACGGCCGATCAGTTGCACACGGTGTGGGGTGACGTCGGCGGCAGTCGTTTCTACCAAAAATTGCGCGGCAAGGAGGTCACTGAAACGCAGAACGAGATGGGTTCGATTTCGCACTCGCATGTGTTGCCGCCCGATTTGCGCGATCGCGACAATGCCCTTGCCGTACTCAATCGGTTAACGCAAAAGGCCGCCATGCGCCTTCGGAAGTCGTGTCATACGGCGGGTCATATCGCAATCAAGGTCAAGCATCTGAACGCGCCGACCTGGGAAGCCGCTACGCGATTGCAACCGACGCAAGACACGCTCGATCTGGTGCATGCGATGGATCGATTGTGGCAGCAATATCCAAACCGAAAGTCGGCGACGCCGCTGCAAGTTGCGGTGGTGTTTGGCGATCTGGTTCCGGACAGCGCACAAAATTTTTCATTGTTCGGCGAGGAGCCACTAAAAAAACAGCTGAACGCCACGATGGACGACTTGAATACGCGTTTCGGCAAACGTGCGGCATACTTTGGCGGCGCACATCGCGCGCTCGATCACGGTCGGCTGGCGATCGCGTTTAACCACATCCCGGATGTCGAAACGGAGGGCTGATGTCACTCGCAAACAACGTCACCATCATCACTGGCACCTCCACCGGCATCGGTGAAGAACTCGCCTATCAATTGGCCCGCCAAGGTGCACACCTTGTGTTGTCGTCACGCCGAATTGATGAACTCGAACGCGTCGCCGCGCGCGTGCGCGAACTCGGTGCCCGTGCGAGTGTGGTGGCGTGTGATGTCGCCAAGCAGTCTGATTGCAAACATCTGATTGATTTTGCGGTGTCGGAGTTCGGGGCGATCGACACCATCGTACTAAACGCAGGTATGACCATGTGGGCGAAGTTTGCCGACATCAAGGACATGTCGATTATCGAACGCATTATGCAGGTCAATTACATGGGCGCGGTTTACTGCACGCATTACGCGTTGCCACACTTGCAAAAGAGCCGTGGCCGCATTGTCGGCGTCGCCAGTCTGACTGGGCTGGTCGGTGTCCCCACACGCACCGCCTACGCCGCCAGCAAGCACGCCATGCGCGGATTCTTCGATTCGCTACGCATTGAACTCGCCGACAGCGGTGTAACGGTGACGATGATCTATCCGGGGTTTGTCGCCACTGGCATTCGCGAAAACGCGACTGGCGCGGATGGCAAACCGGCCAAGATTGATCCAGTCAACAAGAATGAAGTCATGAGCGTCGAAGCCTGCGCAACAATCATGGTCGCCGCCATCGCGGCGCGCAAACGCGAAGTGGTGATGACCTTGAAAGGCAAGCTCGGTCAATGGCTGAAACTGATCGCGCCGAGTGTCATTGACGGCATGGCAAAACGCGCAGTGGAGGGCAATCAGAAGTTCGTCGAACCCCAGTAGCAATCGAAACCGCGCTCGGCACCAGCCACAGGCCTTTCAACCACGCGCGCCACTTGTCCTGCGCTTGCAGTTTGGTGGCTCTGAACGGCACTAGCGATTTCGGTTTAATCAATCGCTGCGCGTAACTTTGGCTGGTAATCGGCGTGCCGCAAAAAACACACGACATGGCAAACATATTGGCGGGCAGCGTTTGTTCGCCGCCGCAATTTTTGCACTTAAGTTGTTCTTGTTGATGCGTCTCGTGTGCGGCTTCGAGTTTTTGCAGCCACTGCTCAAGGTCGAGTTCTTCGACGATATCGGTCTTTTCATCGAAATCATTGACCGCGCCGCAGAAGTCGCATTTCAGTGACGTTGTGCCGGGCAAAAACGACAGCTTCGCGCCGCACGAGCGGCACGGAAACGCACGCACGCGGTCGGTCATCGCGTCGAGCGTGGTTTGCGAGGGGTTAGGGTTCTGCATTAGTGATGGAATGCCATCGCAAATGTCATTCCGAGCGTAGCCGAGGAATCTGCTTTATGGGTAGCGTCTGGTGGGCGACGAAACAGCAGATTCCTCGTCGCCCGATGGGCTCTGTCGGAATGACACGATTAAAGTTGGTGACGACGCGCGCAACACTGCGATGGGCGACGATTGCGCTCAACGCTACGCGGGTGGCACCGGTGGCGGCGCGCCCGTATTCATGGTGCCAGCCGCCAGCCCCATCTGATTCACCATCCGGCACCCATGGCGATACCGGCGCCCAATCCCATGCCGGCACCCCCGGCCGAGTTTGGTGTAGTGGCAACGTCACGAATCGCGCTCGCCGTTTCGTACTGCGTGTAGTCCGCAATACAAGGTCGGACTATCCATGTCTTAACCATGTCCCGCACGACCAGTCGCTATACTCGGCGGGAGTAGCATTACGTTAGCGTGATTGCGAAGGATTACAACGATGATGATTGCGCTGTCGGGAATTCACATTTACCCGGTCAAAGGGCTGGGGGGCATTGCGCTCGATGAAAGTGAAACGACGTCGCGCGGTCTCAAATACGACCGTCGATTCATGGTGGTCGACGAGGACCACGAATTCGTCAGCCAGCGCGAAGTCCCGAAGATGGCGACAGTGTGGACGGAACTGGTCGGCGCTCAGCTCGAATTTGCGGCCCCTGACCGCGAGCCGATTTATGTCGACGCCGCGCCGCGCGCCACGCTGACGCGCAACGTGCGCGTGTGGTCCTCTCAAGTGCAAGCACACACCGTGAGCCGTGAAGTCGACGAGTGGCTGTCCGACTATCTTGGGTTTGATGCGCATCTGGTGTATATGCCGGATCACGCCGAACGTGCCTGCAACCCGGACTATGCGAAGCACAATGAAATCGTCAGTTTCGCCGATGGCTTTCCGTTTCTCGTCACCAACGACGCCTCGCTCGCAGACCTTAACCACCGCATCGCCACCAACGCAGGCGCGGCGGTGCCGATGAATCGTTTTCGCAGCAACCTCGTGATCAGCGGCGCGGACGCGTGGGCGGAAGATGGTTGGAATGAACTCACCATTGGCAGCGCCGTGTTTCGTGCAGCCAAGCCGTGCGGTCGTTGTCAGGTCACGACCACCGATCAAGCCTCGGGCGAGGTGCGCGGGCCGGAGCCACTGCAAACGCTGTCAACGTTTCGCCAGTCGGATTTGGGCATCTTGTTTGGCGTGAATCTGGTGCCGGTGAAGTTGGGGCACGTGAAAGTCGGCGACGCATTGAAGTTTTCTTGAAACACAATTAGCGACGCGCTGTCAGCGCGTCAATGCTGGTGTTTCCGTTTTGTTGCGCGTTAAGCCGGTTTCTTGTGCGAACCCGGCTTCAGCAGCCACGCAGCAAGTGCGGGCAACAGGAAAATCGCACCCACCATGTTGAGGAAAAACATGAACGCGAGCAACACGCCCATGTCAGCCTGAAACTTGAGTGCCGACATCGCCCACGTGCCAACGCCGAGCGTCATGGTGACGGCTGTGAAAATCATCGCCGTGCCGCGCTCGCGCAATGCCAGGAAGAATGACTCGGCCAAATCCTTGCCCTCTTCCATGTAGATGTCGATGCGGTCATACAAGTAGATGCCGTAGTCCACACCGACGCCGACGCCGAGCGCAATCACCGGCAGCGTTGAGACTTTCATGCCGATGCCCAGCATCGGCATCAACGCTTCGCACAGCACCGACACAATCGCCAGCGGGATCAGGATACATAGCGTTGCGCGCAAGCTGCGAAAAGTCGCCAGACACATCAACAGCAGCGCGCCGAATATTGCGCCGTGCATTTCAAAACGTGCTTTGTCGACCGCTTCGTTGGTCGCCGCCGCCACACCCATGTTGCCGGTGGCGAGCTTGAACTCAAGATTGGGCGTGTTAGCTTCCTTCGCAAAGTTTTTCACTTCCGCAACCAGACGGCGCAGCGTGTCGCCTTGTTGGTCGGTAGTGTTAACCAGCACTTGCATGGCCGAGCAGTCCGGGTTCAGTAAGCCGGTCGCCGTGTCCACCGGCGTCACGCTCTGCGCCATGGTGCTCGGGTCGCGCGGCAACTGACGCCATTTGAGGTTGCCTTCGTTGAATCCGGCGTTGATGGTCTTGGCGACACCCGGAAGCGATGTCACTGACAGCGTGCCGGCCACGTTTTGCATATACCAGTCAAATTTTTCGATGGTCGTCATCACATCGTAGTTAGTACACGCGCCGGGCACATCTTTGGTCTGCGCCACCACCCCCAACGTGTTTACGCCGATGGCGAACTTCGAGACAATCATCGCGTTGTCGGTGTTGTAGCGTGAGTCTGCGCGCAACTCCGGCACACCCTGACCGTAGTCGCCTACCTTCAGCGCCTGTGCTTTCCAAAGTCCGAACGCGAGCACCAACACCGAAATCGCGATGACCCACAGCGCGTGCTTCTTGTCCGCAAACTTCGCCGCAAAGCGCCACAAATTATCGACACGCGTTTGCTGGCTGTGTTCCTTGGCAATCATGTCGGGCGAAATTTTCTGGTACGACAACAGAATCGGCAGCAGCATTTTGTTGGTAATGATCATCCACGCCACACCGAGCGAGGCAGTGATGCCCAGCTCGCGCACGATATCAATCGGGATAATCATGATGACGGCAAAGCCCAGCACATTGGTCAGCAGTGCGAGGGTTCCCGGAATGAACAGCTTGGCGAACGAATTCTTTGCCGCTTGCAGACTGTCGGCGCCGTCGGCGACTTCGCGCTCCCAGGTTTTGGTCATCTGCACGGCGTGCGACACGCCGATGGAAAAAATCAGGAACGGTACCAGGATCGACAACGGATCAATGCCGAAGCCGATCATCGGCAAGGTGCCAAGCAACCACAACACCGGCGTCATCGCCACCACCAATGAAATTGCCGTAAGTTTGACATCCTTGACGAACCAATACATGAGTGCTGCGGTAATCACGAAGGCGAGGCCAAAGAAGGCGACCACGCCGCGCGCGCCACTGGCAATATCGCCGACTGCTTTGGCGAAACCGATGATGTGCACGGTGCGGTTTGGGCCTTCGTGTTTGGCGCGAATCGCGTCGAGTTTTTTCGACAGCTCGAAATAGTTGAGCTTTTCGAGCTTGCCGCCCTCTTTCGGGATGTACTCAAGCAAGCCCGCTGAAATCAGTGCGCCGCTGAAATCAGTGGCGACTGTGCGCCCGATTTCGTTCGACTTTTGCACATTGCTGCGCACGATGGCGAGATCTTCTGGCCCGCCTTGAAATGTCGCCTGAATGACATTGCCGCCAGCAAAGCCTTCTTCGATGACTTCAATGAAGCGCGTATTCGGCGTGAACAGCGAACGCACACTCGCCTTGTCAACGCCTTCGAGCGCCATCACTTCGCTGGTGGCGATTTTGAGCGTGTCCATGAACTCTTTGTTGTAGATGTCGCCCTGTTTTTGCACTATCGCGATCGCCACGCGATTGGCTCCGCCGAATACCGTTTCGTAGTCCTTGTAAACCTTCATGTAAGGGTGCGAAAGCGGCACCATTTTGTCGAATCCCGCGTCGACCCGCAGCTGACTCGCGGACACGACGAAGATCACCGTCATGACCGCGAAGGTGATGAGCAGGGTGCGTCGATTGTTGAATACAATCGCGGAAAAGATGCTAATAAGTTTTGGCAGGTTCATTTAGCGTTTAGTCCCAAATTTCGCGGCTTGAGTAACGACGGCTTATTCCATTTTCATTTCAATCGTTAAATTACGGTGGCAGTAGCCCGTCATGAAGCGCAGCGTAATGCGGGAGTGATACTGGCGATGACCGACCCGCATTGCGCTACGCTTCATGACGGGCTACGCCGCAGCGCGATTAATGCATTATTGAAATAGAAATGGAATTAGTACTTGTTTACACCCGACACGGCAGCAGTCAACAGCACTTCGCGTGCGCCGGTTTCGCCGACGACGATCAAGCTGTTCGCCGCGCCAGACGCCGATGCCGATAACGGCTTAATGGTGCCGGAGTTCAGCACCGAAAATGTATTGCCATGATCACGCGAGATCAGCAGCGTCCCGGACAGCCCGGACAACACCATCGCGCCGTCGGCGAGCTTGGTTGCCCCCATCATCGACGCCTCGGTGTTGGTGACCACCGGCGTCCATGATCGAAGCGCCGCGTCGGACGAGCGGAACACTTTGCCACGCAATCCGAGCACCAGCACGCCGCCGTCGTCGGCTTGCACGGCACCAAAAAACGAGCCCTTGTAGGGCGAGGTCACGCGTGCCCACGTTATGCCAACATCATTCGACAGCAATAGCGTGCCGGCTTCGCCCGCGATGAAGAGCTTGCCGTCTCCGAGTTTGACAATCGCGTTCAGATGTCGATCTTCGTCGATCGACTTGTCGTCATCGTCATTGGGCAGCGCTTTCTTGTCGCGCTGCCCACGCGCTGCCACGGGTGTCGGCTTGGCCGGTTTTTCGGCGGCTGGAATTACCTTACGCGCACGCCATGTCTTGCCCGCGTCGGTGGTCTCCAGAAACGCCCCGTAAGCACCGACGGCAAAGCCACGATTCGCGTCGATGAACACAATGTCCATCAACGGCGGCTGATCCTTGGGCGCGGCGAACGATTGCGTCCACTCTTTGCCCTCGTCAGTCGATTTCAGAATGACCGAGTCGTGGCCGACGGCCCAGACCGTCTTCGCATCGGAAAAATACACCGCATTCAGCATCGCCAGCCCGGCAGGCGTCTTGGCGCGCGACCAGGTCTTGCCGTTGTCATCCGAATAAACGACATAACCGCGGTCGCCCACGGCCACCACACGACTGCCGGATCGCGCGATGTCGGTCAGCAACAATCGCGCCATGGCCTGCGCGGTGAGCGGGCCGACGCTCGGCAATACCGCCGGGTTGATTTGCGCGCTTGCAGCACCGGCCAGCACGCCTGCGATGAGCATCGCGACCACCATCAGCCCGCGGCGCAGCGGCAAGCGTACAAAGCAGAAATCGGCGCAAAGGAAGTTCATGATTGGGTCACTTTGACAAAGAGGCAATCGTAGGGTGCGCTGTGCGCACCGTTTTTTTCAGTTGCTGGTCGTGATGGTGCGCGTGGCGCACCCTACTAACGAAGCGGGGACAACACATCGTTGTCCCCGTTTCTTGTTTGACACTTTTGACTTGCCGTCGCTTAGCGCGTGCCGGCTCCGCGCAGCGCCTGTGGCGTGTAATCGGCGGCGGTGCGTTTGATCGGCTGGTAAATCTTCGCTTCTTCCGAACGCAGACCCATCGCGATGTAGCGACGCGACTGCAAATCGTGGTGCACTTCAACAGTGCCAAACCACATCGGTACGTCATACCAAGTCTCGCTGTGCAGCTCAGCAAAGCGCCACAACTGGCCGCGACCGTCGTACTTGTCGGTCAGGACGACGTTCCAGCTATCTTCATCGATGTAGAACGTGCGGCGCGAATAGATGTGCGACGTACCCGCCTTCAACTTGGCGTCGACCACCCACACGCGATGCAACTCGTAGCGTGTCAGATCCTGATTGATGTGACCGGGTTTGAGCAAATCCGAATACTTGATCTTCGGATCGGTCAGGCGATAGGAGTTGTACGGAATGTACATTTCTTTTTTGCCGACCAAGGTCCAGTCATAGCGATCGGTGGCGCCGCTGAACATGCCGAAATCGTCGTTGGTACGCAAGCCGTCGGCTGCGGTACCTGGGTTGTCATACGCGACGTTTGGCGCCAAGCGTACGCGACGCTGACCAGGGTTATAAGTCCACGCCGAACGCGGCTCTTTGTCCTGATCGACCGTTTCCTTGACCAGCAGAATTTGACCGGCCAAACGCGCGGGCGCGGTGACTTCCTGCAGGAAGTTCAGCACCAAGTTCGGTTCGCGCTGCGCCACCGTTTTGCTCAGGTTGCCGTAGGACATATCGTATTCGTATTCAAACTTGACCAGCGCGTAGTCGCCGGCCGCGGTGACGGCCGCTTGCGCCCAGTGCATGGCGAAGGTGTCGCCTTTGTAATGCAACACATGGTTCCAGATCGCCTCAAGGCCGCTCTTCGGAATCGGGAATGGTGTTCCACCGACGCAGCCGGTGACACCGTTGCCACGTGCCGCCAGCTTGGCCTTGGCCGCACATTCACGGGTTTCTTTGTAGTTGCCTTCTGGATAGGCCGCCGTGCGACGGGTCTGATACACCGGCAGCTTGTAGTTTGGATATTGCTTCAACATCGCCATCTGGCCGGGCGACAGGTTGTCTTTGTAGCGCTCCATATTGGCCGCGTTGATGGTCATCGTCGGTCGGTCACCGGCGAACGGATCCGGATAGGTGCCAGCTGACTTGAACACCACACCGGCGGGAACTTTGGTCAATCCGCCGTCCCACGCAGGAATGGTTCCAGCAGCGTTGCCGACTTTGTCGGCACCCATTGGTGTGAGCGTGGTACCAAGCTTGGCAATATCTGCGGCCGAGAGTTGGGCGTACGCGGCAGTTGACATCACCAAGGCACCCAAGCTCGCCGACAGAAACAATGCGAGTCGTTTCGCTTTCATCATCATCCTCCGAAAAATATTGGTCTGGAAATCTTTGTTTCGCAGCACTTCACCCGAGGCTGCGAGGCTCCCACCGGTGTTCAGACGAACATCGGTGGGAGCCAACGGTTAGAACGAGTAGGACACGACCAGCGAGACGAAGTCCCGATCCTTGATCGGATTCGCCGCCGAGCAGAAGCTGGCGCCCTGCACTGCGATCTGTGCCGCCAGCGTGGTTTGCGCTGGGTTCACGACGGTATCGGTACCGCAATAAGTGCGACCGCCAAAGAAGCCGGTGTACGACAAATCGACGACCCACTTGCGTAGATAGTCGACGTTCGCGCCGATCGAGAGCGACTTCACGCCCTCGTTAAACGTTGGCGAAACGCCCTTGACATCGTGGTTGAACGCGATGCGTGGCGTCAGGTTTGCGCCCATGAACGCGTTGGCGTATTCAAGACGACCCACCAAGCGATAACCGTAGGAAGTTTCGGTGAGGAAGCCGTCGGTCTGCATGGAACCGGCTTGCGAGGTGATGGCCCCTTGCGAGGTCGCCGGCAGAAACACAGCCGGTCCGTTGAACTTCACGTCTTGCCGCAAGCCGTGGTACTTGGTGTGGCCGAATTCACCCACCAACACCATTTGCTGTGCGCCCATCACCGAAGGAATGGATTTGGTCGCCGTCATCTGCATCTGGCTCATTTTGGCGCGATCCCAGCCGCGCAGGAAGGTGCCGTTTGGCACCAGTCCGGCCGCTGAAGCACCAAATGGCAAACCTGCACTAACGGTTCCCGGAATGGTGACAAAACCGGTAATCAAGTTTGGCGCGCCGAGTGCTGCCAACAGCAGTTCAGGCGTTGAATACTGCAACGGCTGATTGGGGCGAAACGAGTATTCGCCCTGTAGTGCAATACCGGCCGGCCCTATGGTGTTGAAGCTGAAACCGTAGAGGCGAATGTTCTCTGGATACTCGGCAAAGTAGGTCGCGGTTCCGGTATGGCCAACTGCCGCGGCGAACGAGGCACCGCCGAGCGCGGCGAGCGGGGGGCCGCCGGTCAGCGCCGACGTCACCGTCCCCTTAATGCCCGAGAACAGCGGAATGCGGCTGTGGTAGTTCAGATAGTACAGACCAAATTCGGTATTGTTGAAGTTCGGTGCGAGATAGCGCAGCGCAACGCCGTATTGACCCCAATCCGACGGTGGGCGATCAGCCCCGCGTGGTGCCCAGACTTGTGCGGCAGGGCTGAATGGTCCATACAGCGCTTGCGCCAGCGGACCGACGCCCGGCGTAGGAAGCGGGATAGGATTCAGTACCGCGCGACCGGTCAGGTCGCCACGCCGGGCGAAGCCGACGAATACCTGTGTCGCGTCATCCGAGGCAAAATCGTTGTTGCTCCAGTACGAGCCCTTCGGATCCAACTTGATCTTGTCGTGGTTGAACTGTACAAATGCTTCCATGCTCGCGTTCTTGGTCAATTCAAATGACGCCCACACGCTGGAGGTCGGCAGGAACGCTTCTTTCAGTTCCGAGCCGGGGGTGCGAAGCTTGACCAGATCCACCGCGTTGATCGAGTTGATGCTGTTGGGGATGAAGGTCGATTCACCCCATGAGATCACCTGATTGCCGGCGCGCATGCGCAGGGTTTTGCCGTACAGATCGAAGCTCCTGGTGATGAACGCGTCGAGCATGCGGGCTTCTTGTCCCATGCGCCGCTGGCCGATCGAGCCCAGCTCGGATTTGTTGCGGTTGGCGAAATCGACGAAATAGGTGCCGCGCAGCAACATGCCCCAGCCTTCCCATTTCGCGGAAAGCTCATGCGTGCCTTTGATGAGGTTCGCAAATGCCTCGTTCTTTTTGTAGTTACGCGTGCCGTCATCTTCATTCACCGAGCGCGATGTGCCGCCGTTGGACAGCCCAATCAGATCCTTGGACGGATCGCTGATGCGAATCGACAAGCCGTAGGAGAACGTGGAGTCGAAGCTGCCGGTCATGCCATTGTCGTACTTGAATTGTTCTGCCCCTGCGGTGCCAGCGAGTGCCAATCCAACAGCGAGGGCGGATAACTTCAGCGCGGGTGCAATAAAACCAACGCGATTGCGTGTTGACTGAGACATAGACATCTCTGATTCTCCTCGGCG
The DNA here is from genome assembly GCA_038901695.1 of Usitatibacteraceae bacterium. Taxonomy (GTDB): domain Bacteria; phylum Pseudomonadota; class Gammaproteobacteria; order Burkholderiales; family Usitatibacteraceae; genus UKL13-2. The sequence continues at coordinate 10,573 of JBCKPN010000013.1, read as the reverse complement.
GATAAGTGAAATGGAATTGCGAATCCTGATACTGGCGACGGCGCTAAAAAGTTCCGTGAAAAAAATGCAACCGCCCTAGGCAACTGATGGCGGGGACTTTACCGGAAAAGCCTGCAACACGTGTTGTTTTCCCACACGGGCGAGAGCGTTGATTTTCATGCGGCAGTGCACAAATTGACCCGCCAGTCAGCAGCGCCGATCGGTGTCTCCGCCGCCTAACCGTGCGAGGCAGATTACATTGCGACTAGAGCGCTTCAAACAGCCCTGCTGCGCCCATCCCGGTGCCGATGCACATGGTGACCATGCCCCACTTTTGTTGGGTGCGACGCATGCCGTGCACCAGTGTCGCGGTACGCAATGCACCGGTGGCACCGAGCGGGTGACCGAGGGCAATGGCACCGCCCTGCGGATTGACCTTGTCCGGGTTAAGACCAAGCTCCTTGATCACGGCGAGCGCCTGTGCGGCGAAGGCTTCGTTGAGCTCAATCCAGCCGAGATCATCCTGATGCACACTCGCTTGTTTGAGCACCTTCGGAATCGCCTTGATCGGGCCGATGCCCATGATTTCCGGCGGCACGCCGGCCACGGCGAAAGAATGAAATTTGGCCAGCGGCGCGATGTTGTACTTTTTCAATGCCCGTTCCGACATCAGGATGACCGCGCCTGCGCCATCTGACATCTGCGAGGAGTTTCCCGCCGTCACGCTGCCCTTGGCGGCGAACACGGTGCGTAACTTGGCGAGTGATTCGATGGTGGAGTCTGGCCGTGGGCCTTCGTCGTTTTCTGCCATTTTCTTCGTATGCTTGATTGCGCCACTTCCCAAGTCTGGCGATGCGGTGTCGATTTCGTAGGGCGCGATTTCGTCTCTGAACCATCCTTCGGTGATGGCCTTCGATGCCTTCTGATGCGAGGCAACGGCGAAAGCGTCCTGTTCCTCGCGTGTGACTTTCCATTGTTGGGCGACGTTTTCTGCCGTGATACCCATGCCATAGGCGATGCCGACGTGTTCGTTATTGGCAAACACATTGCTGTTCAACGCGATCTTGTTGCCCATCATCGGCACCATCGACATGCTCTCGGTGCCCGCTGCGATCACGATGTCATCGTCCCCGCAACGAATGCGATCCGCGGCCATGCTCACGGCCTGCACGCCTGAGGCGCAAAAGCGATTGATGGTGACAGCCGACACGCTATCGGGCAACCCCGCCAACAGCACGCCGATGCGCGCCACGTTCATGCCCTGCTCGCCCTCGGGCATCGCACAACCCACAATCACGTCGCCGATATCGTGGGCGTCGAGCCCCGGCACTTTCGCGATGACCGCCTTCAGCACGTGCGCCAACATGTCGTCGGGACGCACGTTCTTGAACATGCCGCGTGGGGCTTTGCCGACTGGCGTACGTACGGCGGCAACGATGTAGGCGTCCTGGATTTGTTTGGTCATGGCGTTTCTCCGATGTAAGACAAGCAATCGCTTAGTTCGTGGTGGTCAAACCGGGAGTATCCCGTTGAGAGTCGCCGAGCAGCGCAACAGGCGCTCGGGATGACCGTGATGAATTGGAAGTCGTCGCGCGTAAACACTGCGCCGACAGTGCGGCCAGCACTGGCATACGGCTCAAGCGCGAAAGGATGGATGCAGAATAGTTCGACATTGCCATCAATTTCTCAGCGGCTTGCCATGCTTCAACATGTACGCGATCCGTTCCTGCGTCTTTGGCATTTTCGCCAACGCCAGAAAATGTTTGCGCTCCAAATCGAGCATCCACTTTTCATCTACGAGGGAGCCCGGTTCAATCATCCCACCGCACAACACTTCGGCGATGCGCGACGACACTTCGTAGTCATGCTCGGAAATGAAACCGCCTGCTTTCATGTTGATGAGCATCATCTTCAGCGTTGCGACGCCGGTGTCACCGGCGACCGGAAACAGCGCCGCAGGCAACGCTGGTCGCCAGCCGGCCTCGGCCATCGCGCGCGCTTCGGTCAACGCCACATAGAGCAACTCGTCCTTGTTGAACACAATCCAATCTGATGCGCGCAAGTAGCCCATCTCGCGGGCGTGCTCGCCGCTCTTGGAAACTTCACCCATGGCGATACGCGTGAACGCTTTTTGTAGCGCGGGCATGACATCGCCACCGCCGGCATTCAACGCCGCGCGCAATGCCAGCTCCTTGCAACCGGCACCGGCAGGCAACAAGCCGACGCCCGCTTCGACCAGCCCGATGTAGCTTTCAATCGATGCGACTACCTTGTTCGAGTGCATCACGAATTCGCAGCCGCCACCGAGTGCCATGCCGTCAACGGCGGACACTACGGGGATCATCGAATGTTTGATGCGCATCGAAGTCGCCTGAAACTTGGCCACCGCCGACTCAAATGCGTCGTACTGTTGCGCTTGCAGTGACTCAAGCGTTTTGACCAGATTGGCACCGACCGCATAGGGTGCTTGGTGCCAGATCACGACCGCCTTGAAGTCGGCTTCGGCCCGATCGATGGCTTGCAGCACACCATCGAGCACTTCTTCGCCGAGCGAATGCATCTTCGATTTGAACGAGACAATGGCGATGTCGTCGAACCCGTTGGTGGTCCACATGCGTACGCCTTCGGTATCGAGGATGGTCGTGCCCTGGTCCGATTTTTCACCCAGCAACAACTCCGGAAAAAGTTGTCGCCGATAAACCGGCAGCGACGAGCGGGCGACGACCTTGCCGCTGGCGGCCGAATACGAGCCGACTTCCGAATGCACGCCGACGCGATTCGCTTCGGTCACCCACGCCGGCAGCGCCACGTTGGCCATCGCTTTCCCGGCGACAATATCTTCGGCAATCCATGTTGCAATTTGCTGCCAGCCCGCCGCTTGCCACGTTTCAAATGGTCCCATCTTGTAACCAAAGCCCCAGCGAATCGCGAAATCAATATCGCGCGCCGAATGGGCGATGTCTGCCAACTGCACGGCACAGTAGTGCCACAGGTCACGGAAAATGGACCAGAGAAACTGCGCTTGAGGATGGTTCGATGCGCGCAGCGCGGCGATTTGCTCGGCGGGATTTTTGATTTTCAGCATCGCCGCCACGTCGTCGTCGATCTTGCCCGTCGACGCTCGGTAATCTTGCGCGGCCAAATCAAGCACCAGAATATCGCGGCCCTTTTTGGTGTAAATGCCCGCCTTGGTTTTTTGTCCCAAGGCTCCTTTGGCGATCAACGCCGTGAGCCACGCCGGACTCTGGTAGTACTGGTGCCACGGGTCGGTCGGCAACGTGTCATGGAGGGTCTTGATAGTGAGCGACAGGGTGTCAAGCCCCACCACGTCCGAGGTGCGATAGGTCGCCGACTTGGCGCGCCCGATGGCGGGCCCGGTCAGCGCATCGACCACATCGAACGGCAAATTGAATTGCGCCGTGTGATGCATGGTCGCGGCAATCGAAAACACGCCGATGCGATTAGCGACAAAGTTGGGCGTGTCCTTGGCGCGCACCACACCCTTGCCGAGCGTGGTGGTGAGAAAGGTTTCGAGTTGATCGAGGATGGAGGGCTCAGTCGCCGCGGTGGGAATCAGTTCGACCAATTTCATGTAGCGCGGCGGGTTGAAAAAGTGAATGCCGCAAAAACGATGCCGCAGTGCTTCCGGAAATACCTTGCTCAATTCGGTCATCGACAGACCCGAGGTGTTCGACGCAAAGATGGCGCGTTCGGAAATAAACGGCGCGACTTTTTCGTACAACGATTTCTTCCAGTCCATGCGTTCGGAAATCGCTTCGATGATCAGGTCGCAGTCGCGCAACAGTTCAAGGTGCTCGTCGTAATTCGCCGCCACGATCTGGCCGGCCTTGGACTTCACCGCGAACGGATCCGGCGAGAGCTTCAACATCGCGTCGATAGCTTTTGTAACCACGCCGCTTTTCGCGCCCTCCTTGGCGGGAAGATCAAACAAGATGGTATGCACGTTGGCGTTGGTCAGATGCGCTGCGATCTGTGCGCCCATTACGCCGGCACCGAGGACGGCGACTTTACGGATATGGAAGTTACTCAATTCAGACTCCTGCGAGCAAATAAAACATCAATGGCTTAGTCCACAGATGGACACAGTCCGTAGGTTGGGCTGGCTTCATCAAGCCCAACAGCAACAATTGAGTGCAACCGATGTTGGGCAGATGAACCTTGCCCAACCTACGAAACTGTGCATATCCGTGTTCATCTGTGTTCATCTGTGAAAACATCAAGGGCTTGGTACACAGATGGACACAGATAAAATTCAACGATTTTAAAGTCAAGCAAATACGGGCGTTTCCAGCCATTTATGCTTGGAAATGAGCGCCTAGTCTAGTGTTTGAGATCTTTATCTGTGCCCATCCGTGTTCATCTGTGTGCATCTGTGGAAAAATTATGCTGGCAACGCCCGCGGCTTGCCGTTGTCGTCAATCGCCACATAGGTCAACTGAGCCTCGGTGACTTTCACCACCTCGCACCCGAACCGATGGCGCTGTGCGTAGACATCAACGTCGACCGTAATCGAGGTGCGGCCGGTCTTCACAAGTGTGGCGTAAAAACTCACCAGGTCACCGACAAACACCGGCTCGTTAAATGCAAATGAATTGACCGCCACGGTAACCACTTTACCCATCGCGCGCTCGGCGGCGGGCACGCTGCCGGCGAGGTCAACCTGCGCCATCACCCATCCACCAAAAATAGTGCCGTTGGCGTTGGTATCTGCGGGCATCGGAATGATGCGAATCGTGGGTTGCCGATTGGGCGGCAGTGTCGTGATGGTGGAGGTGGTCATAAGTTTTGTGGGGAAGAAATTACGCGACAGTATGTCCTTTGTACAGCGCTTCAATTTCGCTTGCGTATTTTTTCACGATTAGGTTGCGTTTGAGTTTTAGGGTCGGCGTGACGAGTCCGTTGTCGATGGTCCACTTCTGGTTGACCACCACGACTTTGCGTACTTGCGCATAGCCGGGAAATTGCTTGATGCGCTGCGCGATGCGCGCGAGCAGCAATTTTTCGGCCTTGCCATCGGCCGCCAGCGCCGGGTTGATGTTCGCCTCAGCGGCGAGCTTGGTCCACAGTTCATCGTTCAACACCGCGAGCACCGATAGGTAGGGGCGCGCTTCGCCGATGAGCAATACTTGCTCGAAGACGGGATCGAGTTGAATTGCCAGCTCCATGTCCCCCGGCGGAACCTTTTCGCCATTGCCGAGCACGATGATGTCCTTGATGCGTCCGGTGATGGTGACATAGCCATCATCGTCGATGTGTACTTGATCGCCCGTACGCAGCCAGCCATCGTCCGACAACACTGCGCGCGTGGCGGCGGGATTGTTCCAGTAACCGAGCATGATGTTTGGGCCGCGCGCCAGCAGTTCGCCGTTTTCGCCCACTCTCAATTCAACGCCTGGCACGGCGAGCCCGATGCTGTGCGGGTTGTTCTTTTCCAGCAGATTTACCGTCAACAAGGGCGACGCTTCGGTCAACCCGTAGCCCTGGCAAATCGGCAATCCGAGTCCGATAAAAACCTTGGCGACCGATGGCGACAATGCCGCGCCGCCGGATATCGCGAATTTCAATTTGCCGCCGAATCGATCGAGCAGTTTGTCCGCCACCAGCTTTTGCAACAGTGGCCACAACAAGTATCGCGGCCGCCAGCGGCCTCGACCGTGCGCGTATTCAAACCTCTTCCAGCCAGTTTCCACCGCGAACTCGAACAGCCTGCGTCGGATGGGCGATGCCTTCTTTAACGCCTCGTAAATGGCAATATAGAACCGCTCATAGATACGCGGCACTGAAAACATGATGGTTGGCCGCACAATGCGAAAGTCCTCCGCCAATTGTGCGACCGACCGCGCGAATACGATTGAAGCGCCTGAAACAACATTGAGATAGTAGTCGCAGGTGCGTTCAAACATATGCGACAGCGGCAGAAACGACAGGAAAACGTCGTCAGGGTAAATGTCGTAGACGGCCAATCCCGATTGCACGTTGGCCAGCATATTGCGATGCGACAGCATGACCCCCTTCGGCTTACCCGTGGTGCCACTGGTATAAACGATGGTCGCTAGATCGCCGCCGCTGCCGGGCGGCCGATCATGGTGGCCAGCCTGCGCGGGCAACCAGTCGGCGAGCGACACTAGGCGTGGCTCGCTGTCATCAACGACCGGCTGCACACTGACAATGCGCCGCAACGACGTGAGCTGATCGCGCACGGTCTTGAGGCGCTTCCAGTGTTCTTCGCCGTCAATGACAATCACCTTCACGTCCGCGTCGTTGAGGATATAGGCGACGTTCTCCGGACGATCATCGACGAACAACGGCACCGTGACCATGCCGTGCGCAAATGCGGCCTGATCGAACAGCACCCAGTTGACGCCGTTTTTCAGCATGATGGCGATGCGCTCGCCCGGCGCGAACCCATCGTGTCGCAAACCATGTCTGGCACGCGCGACCAGGTCGCCCAGGTCGCGCCAACTCACGCCACGCCACGCTTGGCTGGCAGTGTCAAATTCGCGATAAGCGGTTGTGTTGGGCGAGGTGCGACAGCGCAGCGCAAATACGTCGGCAATGGTCGCGTCATCCTCGAACAGGAGATAACGCGTGCCGCGGCGATTTTGCAGCAGCGATTGCGGGGGCACACGCGCGGATGAATTCATCGCGTTCACGCGACACCATCACGCTTGCGTGGGCTCACCCACATGATGACGTCGGCATGACAAACCACGTCACCATGTCGATCGCGCACATCGGCGCCGACGATGACGTCGCGTGCCGGTCCATCGCCGATATCCGCAGCGGTGCAAACCACTTCGACGTCGGTCTCGGCTTTTTTCAGATAGCGTACGTTCATCCCCTTTGGCAACCAGCGCATGTTGCTCGACAGACTCGCTTCCATCATGGTGCCCGCACCGATCTCGGCCAGATTACAAAGTGCAATCGCGTGAATGGTCTGAATGTGGTTATGCACCGCGCGGCGGTTATTCATCGACACGCGCGAAAAGCCCGGGCGCAATTCTTCAAAGCGCGGCCGGATAGTGGAGAAGTACGGTGCCTTCCAGCAGACGATGCGCGAGAAGATGTATTTGCCAAACGGCTTGGTGGACAGCCGCTGCCAAAGCGACAGGACGCGATTGCGATCACTCATGTTCGGCGTGTGTTGTTGTCACGCTATATCGACGCCCAACCCGCGTCAGGGGCAAAGCGCACACCGTGCCTATCCTCAAGCACTTTCATTTCGGCCAATAACGCCGCTTTGCCTGCGCTGCGCAGATAGTTGATCGGTCCGCCACGATGCGGCGCAAAACCGATACCAAAAATCACCCCGGCGTCACACAGATCGGCGTCGGCAACGATGCCTTCACGCACACACGCTACCGCCTCATTGACGGCGGGTAAGATCATGCGCATCCACAGTGGCGCAAGGTCAATCGAGCCACTGCCGTTTGCTTTCACGGGTTTTCCAGCAACCCATTTGTAAAAACCTTCGCCGGTTTTCTTGCCGAATTTCTTCGCGGCGACGAGATCCTGAATTTTTCGTGGCTGCGGATTACCGGGCTTATACAATTCAGTGCCGACCGCCAGTCCGACATCGAGTCCTACCGTGTCGGCGAGTTCAATCGGGCCCATAGGCATGCCGAATTCTTTGGCCGCCGCGTCAATCGTCTCCGCTGGGATCCCCTCTTCCAGCATCACCTGCGCTTCCGTCATGTAGGGGGTGAGGATGCGATTGACCAAAAAGCCGGGCGCCGACTTCACCGGCAGCGGCAGCTTGTCGATTTTTTTCACGAACGCCTGCGACTGCCTCATCACTTCGGCCGAGGTCTGCGGGCCTTCGACAATCTCGACCAGCATCATCATTGCCACCGGATTGAAAAAATGAATGCCGACCAGTCGCTCCGGTCGCCGCAGACTGGCGGACAGCTCCTGCAACGGAATGGACGAAGTATTGGTGGCGAGAATGGCAGCCGGTTTCATGCGCGGCTCAAGCGACGCATAAAGGCGCTTTTTGATGTCCGCATTTTCGACAATCGCTTCGATCACCAGATCGCAGTGCGCGACACCGTCACCCTTGACGTCAGGAATCAATCGGTCCATCGCCGCTTGCACCAAATGCGGCTCCTTGAGTTTTTTCTTGTACAACTCAGCCGCTCGCTTGATGGCAGGTGCAATGCGCGCGTGATCGAGATCCTGCAACGTGACGGTGAAGCCTTTGAACGCGCACCAGGCGGCAATGTCGCCGCCCATCACACCGGCACCGACGACGTGAACGTGTTTGACACCGGCGCTGCCGGTGCCCAGCGCCTTGAGCCGATCCTGCAATTTGAAAATGCGAATGAGATTGCGCGCGGTCGGATGCGCAAACAGTTTTTGCATCGAACCATCGGCATCGGCGGGAACGTTGCGCGGGTCGCCCCCGTATTTTTCCCACAAATCGATAATCGCGTACGGCGCCGGGTAGTGGTCGCGCCGCGCTTTTTTGGCCACCTGTTTGCGTGATGCGTTGGCGACCAGTCCGCGAATAATCGGCCAATTGGTGATGGCATCCTTCAGCGCCGGTTGATGCGGCGGTGGCTGTGTCTGCAGCAACGTGGTTGCGGCATTGGCGAAGTGTCGGCGCGGTGTGACAACATCGACCAAGCCCATGCGCTGGGCAGTTTTGCCATTGACCGCGCGACCGGTCAGCATCAAGCCCAACGCTTGACCGGCACCAATCAGCCGCGGCATGCGCTGCGCGCCGCCCCAGCCGGGAACGATGCCGATCATCACTTCGGGCAGCGCCATTTTGGTTTTCGCGCCGTCATCGGCGATACGGTAACGGCATGCCAACGCAAGCTCGGTGCCGCCGCCCATGCAAAAACCGTGAATCATCGCGACGGTAGGAAACGGCAACGCTGCTACCTGATCGAATACTTCCAGCCCGAGCGTCGTCATCACACTCGCTTCTTCGACGATCCTGAAGTTGGTGAATTCATCGATATCCGCGCCCGCTGCGAAACCGTTTTCTTTCGCCGACTGTATCGCCAGCCCTTTCACCGGATTGGCCCGCAAGTAAACGCAGATGTCGCCGAGTTCGCGCAGCGCTTCCGATGAAAAGGTGTTGGTGGAATCGGGTGCACCGTCTGCTTTGGCGCGATCGAAGGTCAAAAACCCGATTCCATTGTCGGCAATATCCAAGCGCCAGTGTTTGCAGTTCTGCATGACGTGCTCCGCGTTTGCGAGTTGTTATTCTGATCTGCGATGAAACCCACGCATTGACACGCACTTTCAGGCATTTATTGCCCAAGGTGCCCGTCAATTGGTCAGTTTGAATTTGAAGGTTCAGGCACGCTCAAGCAACATCGCGCCGCCCTGCCCACCGCCGATACAAAGACTCGCCGCCGCACGTTTGCCGCCGGTTCGCTCCAGCGTTTTCAACGCATGCAACACCACGCGCGCGCCTGAGGCACCAATGGGGTGGCCAACCGCAATGGCACCGCCATCGACGTTGAATTTGGCGCGGTCCATCGACCCAAACGCGCCAGTAAGCCCTAATTTTTCCTGACAGTACGCATCCGACTCCCACGCCGCCAGACAACCCAATGCCTGTGCGGCGAAGGCTTCATTAATTTCCAGGCAGTCGAGATCTGCCAGACCCAAATGGTTGCGCCGAAGCATCGGCGTAATCGCATGCACCGGACCCAATCCCATCTCGGCCGGATCGAGGCCGCTCCACTGCGAATCGACAATCGCGCCGAGCGGTTGCAACTCGTATTTTGCGACCGCTTCGGCGGACGCCAAAATCAACATCGCCGCGCCGTCGGTCACCTGCGAGGAATTGCCCGCCGTGACGTTGCCGTAGGTTTTGTCGAACACGGGACGCAGTTTGGCCAATCGCTCCGGAGTCGAGTCGGTGCGCACGCCGTCGTCCTCACTGTAGACGTTGCCCTTGGCATCAATGAGCGGCTCAATTTCCGAAAAGTGCCCAGCCGTTCTGCCGGCGAGCACGCGTTGATGCGATTCGGCAGCAAAGGCATCCATCATCTGGCGCGTGATGCCAAAACGCTTGGCCACAATTTCTGCCGTCTGCCCCATGGTCAGTTTGACAATCGGATCAGTCAGCCCTTTGAGAATGGCTATCACCGGCGCGAGATACCGCAGCCGAAACTGGACTGCCACGCGGCTGCGCTGACCGAAGGATTTGGCGGCATACCAATCGGCCAGCCAATTCACCATCGCCGGGCCAAACAGCAACGGCGCATGACTCATCGCGTCGGTGCCACCGGCGAGTACCAGATGCGATTTGCCGGCGAGAATATTGACGTAGGCCGAATCGAGCGCTTGCATGCCCGACGCGCAATTGCGCATCACGGTCCACGCCGGCACTTTGTCACCGCAGCCGACACGCAACGCGACCACGCGTCCGATGTTGGCTTCATCAGCACTCGGCATGGCCGCGCCGACAATCACCTCATCCAATGCGGTGGGGTCAAATTTTTGACGTGCCAGCAACGCGCGTGCGCAACCGACCGCCAGATCGCCACCACTGAATGGGCCCGGCTTGCCCTTGGCTTTCAGAAACGGCGTGCGTGCGCCGTCAACCACATAC
>JBCKPN010000012.1:0-33625 GCA_038901695.1 Usitatibacteraceae bacterium | reverse complement strand
TGCTCGAACCTTGCTGCGCGAGACGTCCTGCGCCTGCCGCGATTTCGCTCTTTTCTCCTATTTGCAGCCCTCCATGTCCAAAGCACGTCCCAAAAACAGCCGCGACTGGGTCAAACGACACCTGTCCGACCCTTACGTCAAGAAGGCTAATGAGGAAGGCTATCGCTCACGCGCGGTCTACAAATTGCAGGAAATCGACAACGCCGAAAAACTCATCAAGCCCGGCATGGTCATTGTTGACCTCGGTTCGGCACCGGGCAGTTGGTCGCAAATGTCGATCAAAAAGCTCGCCAACACCGGCAAAGTGGTCGCCATCGACATGCTGCCGATGGAGTCGATTGAAAAGGTCCACTTCATTGAGGCGGACTTCGCTGAGAATGCGGGCTTGGACGCGGTGGTCGCGGCGATCGAAAACAAGCCCGTGGATCTTGTCATTTCCGATATGTCCCCCAATATGACAGGGGTGGTGATCACGGATCAGGCGCGGCTCTATGCGCTGGCCGAGTTGGCAATGGAGTTTGCGATCCGGTTTCTGAAACCAAACGGTGCATTCTTGGTCAAGGTGTTTCAGGGTGAAGGCTTCGAGCCGTTTGTAAAGTTGATGCGGACACATTTCGTCAAGGTTGCGGCGAAAAAACCCGACGCCTCGCGCGATGAAAGTCGCGAGGTTTACCTGCTGGCGCGCGGGCTGAAGAACCCCGCGCAGATTCCCGGCGTAGGTTGGCGCGAATCCGTGTAACAGGGTAGAGTTATTGTCCCGATTTGGGTCGGTTGGCAGATTAAAGGTGCGTGCGTGAACAACAATTGGGTCAAAGGTATTGGCGTCTGGCTGGTGGTCGGCATTGTGCTGATGATGGCGTTTACGCAACTAACGGGCAAAAGTACGCCGCGCGAGCAGATGGAATACTCGGTCATGATGAGTGAGGCCAAGAATGGCAACATTGATCGGGTCCGCGAAGAGGGGCCGCGCACGGTTCGCGTGTTCACGCGCGACAATAAGCAATTTGTGACTTATCTTCCCGGCAATCTGTTCACCTGGGACGACTTGCTGCGCGCCGGCGTCAAGATCGAGGCCAAGCCACCGGAAGAGCAGTCCTTCCTGATGCAAATCTTCATCTCCTGGTTTCCGATGCTGTTGCTGATTGGCGTGTGGCTGTATTTCATGCGGCAGATGCAAGGCGGTGGCAAGGGTGGCGCTTTTTCATTCGGCAAGAGCCGCGCCAAGATGCTCGACGAAAGCGTTAATCCAGTCACCTTTGCGGATGTCGCGGGTGTCGATGAGGCCAAAGAGGAGCTCGCCGAACTGGTCGACTTTTTGCGCGACCCAACGCGCTTTCAAAAGCTTGGTGGTCGCATTCCGCGCGGCGTGTTGATGGTCGGCGCGCCCGGTACCGGCAAAACGCTGTTGGCGCGGGCGATTGCGGGTGAAGCCAAGGTGCCGTTTTTCTCAATCTCCGGTTCTGACTTTGTCGAGATGTTTGTCGGCGTCGGTGCGGCACGCGTGCGCGACATGTTTGAGCAAGCCAAGAAAAACGCGCCGTGCATTGTGTTCATCGACGAAATCGACGCCGTCGGTCGCCAACGCGGTGCCGGTCTCGGCGGCGGCAACGACGAGCGCGAACAGACGCTGAATCAGTTGCTGGTGGAAATGGACGGCTTCGAAGGTGCGTCCGGTGTGATCGTCATCGCGGCCACGAACCGCCCTGATGTGCTCGATCCTGCACTGCTGCGTCCGGGTCGCTTTGATCGGCAGGTGGTGGTGTCGCTGCCGGATATCCGCGGTCGCGAACAAATTCTGATGGTGCATATGCGTAAGGTGCCGATTGCGCCTGATGTGGTCGCGGAAACCATTGCGCGCGGCACGCCCGGCATGTCCGGCGCGGATCTGGCCAACTTGGTGAATGAAGCCGCCTTATTCGCTGCGCGCGCTGCCAAGCGCTTGGTGGAAATGGAAGATTTTGAGCGCGCCAAAGACAAGGTCATGATGGGTGCCGAGCGTCGTTCGATGGTCATGCCAGAAGAGGAACGTCGCAACACCGCCTATCACGAGTCGGGTCATGCGTTGCTCGGATACCTGTTACCAAAATCGGATCCGGTGCACAAAGTCACCATCATTCCGCGTGGGCGGGCACTTGGCGTCACTATCCAGTTGCCGGAAAAGGATCGTTACGCGTACGACCGCGAATTCCTGCTCAATCGCATCGCCGTGCTGTTTGGTGGACGCATTGCCGAGGAAGTGTTTATGCACCAGATGACCACCGGTGCCTCGAACGACTTTGAACGCGCCACTCAGATTGCGCGCGATATGGTGACGCGCTACGGCATGTCGGATGCGATGGGCACCATGGTCTACGCCGAGAATGAGGGCGAGGTATTTCTGGGACGTTCCGTCACGCGCCAGACCAACGTTTCGGAAGAAACCCAACGCAAGGTTGACGCCGAGATTCGGCGCATCATCGACGAGCAATACCAGCTTGCGCGAAAAGTCATTGAAGCAAATCGCGACAAGATCGAAGCGATGGTCAAGGCGTTGCTCGAACTTGAAACCATCGATGCTGATCAGATCAAGGACATCATGGAAGGACGTGAGCCTCGAGCACCCAAGGCGTCGGCGATTCGTTTTCAACCGAAGCGCGACGGCGATGGCACCAACGGCGACGCGGCCGCCGCCAAACCCGATGTCAAAGAGCCGCCAGCGACCGAGGGCGCTGCCTAAACCACCGAGATATTGCACTCAGACGGGCGGATTTCCGCCCGTTGTTTTTTCCATGGCCCATTCACCGATCATCGCCGGCAATCATCTTCTTCCGCGGCAGCGCCCGTTGGTGATGGGTATTGTCAATGTCACGGTCGACTCGTTTTCCGACGGCGGCAAGTTTCTGTCGCACCAGGCGGCGATCGAGCACGCACTGCGCTTGATTGACGAAGGAGCAGATATCGTCGACATCGGCGGTGAATCGACGCGCCCGGGTGCCAATCCAATCGGTGTCGCCGAAGAACTCGATCGCGTGCTACCAGTCATCGAGGGTCTGATCGCAACCGGCACGCCGCTGTCACTGGATACCCGCAAGCCCGAGGTGATGGCGGCGGGCATCAAGGCCGGGGTGGCGATGGTCAACGACGTCAACGCGCTGCGCGCGCCCGGCGCCATCGAAATCTGTGCTGCAGCCAATGTCGCGGTGTGCTTGATGCATATGCAAGGCGAGCCCGCATCGATGCAAGTCCGCCCGCAATACGCCGATGTCGTTGCGGAGGTGCGACAATTCTTGCTCACTCGTGCGGCAGCGTGTACCGGCGTGGGCATTGATGCGCGTCGCGTGGTCATCGATCCGGGTATCGGTTTTGGTAAGTCGCTGGAACACAATCTGGCGCTGCTGCGCGCCGTCGGCGAATTTGCCGGCAGCGGATTTGCCGTGATGGTGGGTGTATCTAGAAAAGCGATGTTCAAGGCGCTGCTCGATCGCGCCACCGATGACCGGCTGGTGCCCAGTGTTGTCACCAGCGTGATCGCCGCCCAACGCGGTGCTGCAATTTTGCGTGTGCACGACGTTCGCGAAACGCGTGACGCGCTGCGCATTGTCGAAGCGCTCGGTTCAATCTAGGGAAGGTCTGATCAAGTCCATTCAATCCATCTAGCGCCGATATTGAGGCATCTACGTTGTTGTGCTCCTCGTGCGGTAGCCCCGCAACGCACCTTCGTCGCACGTCTAGTAGCTACCTCAATCTCAACGCAAGCTGAACCGAAGCGACTTAATCAGACCCTCCCTAGGCACCAGAGCGGCCACGTTGACGATTGACCGCGAGGCACTGGACGACGTATGCTGGTAGCGCGGTCGGACGCGTTTATCGACAGTGACGCACGCAGGACGGCGGCTTGACGACAAATCGACGTGACGGGTGATGCAGCGTGCCAATATTTGAAGTCAAAACTATTCTTGTGATGAACATCACCGCCTGTTTGCTGCTGGCGGTGTCGCTGCGTTCGGCGATTCGCACGCCGTGGCGTGAGTCGCGTGACGGGCTCTGGTTATGGCTCGCCTCGCTACTCGTACAGGCGATTGCCTACAGTCTGCTAACCTTCAGCGAAACCGAAGATATTGCGCTCTATCATGTGATGGCGCACGCTGTTCTGGCGACTTTTGTGACATTGCAAGCGGCTGCGATTTTCCAGTTTTTCGGGCGTCGCCTTGGCAGTTGGTGGCATCTGATACCCGCCCTGCTGATCAGCGTGCTATTTCCGCTCGCATCAGGGTCGGCACAAACGGTGACCATTTTTGCCGGCGTGTTTTTTGGCACCGCCTACGTGGTGCTAGCCATGATCGCCAGTCAATTGGGAAGTGGCATGCATTCGGCAGGATTGCGCCTATTGGTGATCGGTCTGGCGCTCGGGGCGGTGGCATTTTTTTTGCGCGCCATGCCGATGTTGGTGATGCCCGAATTCCTCGGCGGCGCGCACGCCCCAGACCAGCTGTTGGTCGCGGGGTTGTTTTTGTCGTTTATGGTCATCATCTTGACCTCGGTTGGGTTTCTGGTGCTGCAAAAAGACCGCGCCGAAGAAGCGGCAACCAAACTGGCCGTGACTGACCCGCTGACGGGCACGTTCAATCGCAGGACATTTCTCGATCTCGCCGAAAAAGAAATTGCGCGCGCGCGCCGCTCCGGAACCCCGTTAACGCTGGCCATGTTCGATCTCGATCACTTCAAGGTCGTTAACGACCAGTACGGCCACTTGGCAGGTGACTACGTGCTGCAGCGTTTTGTTGAAATCGCCAAACTCTGCCTGCGACAGGAAGATTTGCTGGTGCGATATGGCGGTGAGGAGTTTTGTGTGCTGTTGCAAAACACCGACACCGACGAAGCCGCCGCGATGGCCGAGCGTATTCGTGGCGCGACCGAGTATTCGTCATTTGTCTACAGCGACGGCAAGACTGACAAGCGCATCGGTGTCACTGTCAGCGGCGGCGTCGCCAGGCTCGACGCCGCCTCGGGCGAAGATATCGATGCGCTGGTCGCGCGCGCTGACGAAGCCATGTACGCGGCGAAAGCTGCGGGTCGCAATCAAATCGCTGTATTCCCGGACAACGCGGCGGACATTGCGTCGCTCACCCGCAGCCAACGCCTGCGGGCGGTGTTGCCGGTGGCCAGAGACAGGGGCGCAACTGATTTGACATCGGCGCGCGACCTGAATCAGCCGCGATGACGATGCTTTTCTATTGATCCTTGTTGTGACGCTGCGGCAATGGCTCAATCGCACTTCCACCGCCGAGTCCGCCGAGCGCCCCAGTGCGCGGCGCACCTCGCGCAAACCAGCGGCTCGCCCTGATGCCGAGCGCGTCCATGTAGGTAAACAATACCGGTACCACAACCAGTGTCATGATGGTCGAGGTGATGATGCCGCCGATGACCGCGTGTGCCATCGGCGACTGCTGCTCCGAGCCTGCACCAAACGCGAGTGCCAGCGGCAGCATGCCGAAAATCATGGCGGTCGTCGTCATCAGGATGGGTCGTAGCCGCACTTGTCCGGCGGCGAGGATAGCCTCAACGTGATCCTTGCCTTCGCGAATGCCCTGATTGGTGAAGTCGACCAGCAAAATCGCATTCTTGGTGACGAGTCCCATCAACATGATGAAACCGATCACCGAAAATATATTCAGCGTTGAACCAAACATGAGTAGTGACAAAAACACGCCGATCAGTGACAACGGCAGCGATGCCATGATGGCTAGCGGCTGCAAGAAGCTGCCGAACTGTGACGCAAGAATGAAGTAGATAAAGATCACGCCGAGTGCCAACGCGGCGACAGCGTAACCGAGCGACTCTTGCATCTCCTGACTTGAGCCGCCATGCTGGAAGCGGTAGCCGGGCGGCAGGGCAATGGCCTCGGTGATTTTCTTGACCTGTTGCGCCGCGTCGCCGACGCTAACACCGTTGGCGACACCCGCCATCAGGCGAATCTGGCGCTGTAAATTGCGTCGATCAATGCGTCGCTCGGAAACGCTGGGCTGAAAATCGGCGACTTGTCGCAGCGGCACCATGCGTGCACTGCCGTCGGGGTTGGTGCCATTGGCCCGCACGAAGATTTTGTCGAGGTCGCTGATACTAGTGCGTTGACCTCGTGGCAAACGCACGGTGACTTGGTGATTTTCGCCGTCAGGGCCTTCCCATTGTCCGACCGACTCGCCGGCAATCAGCGCGCGCGCCGTCAGGCCAATCTCGTTCATCGACACGCCAAGATCGGAAGCAAGCTCGCGATTGACAACGACATCCAGCGACGGATTGGTCGGCTTGAACGTTGAATCGATATCGACCAAGCCTTTGACGTTTTTCATCTTGGTCATGACATCCTTGGCGACGCGGTCGAGCTCCTTGATATCCGGCCCCATGATGTAGACCTGGATCGGTCGGTTGAAACCGATGTTGATGTCGAGTCCGGCGATGCGATTGAGCCGCTTGCGGATGGCGTCGTCCAATTGTTTTTGCGTGAGCTTGCGTGTTGCCTTGTCGGTCAGTTGCAGTTCAAACCACGCGTTGCTTTTGTACACACTTTTGGAAACGCGCTTTATTTCCGGAAAGTCACGCAGCGCCAATTCGACCTGTTCAGCCTTGCTGGAGGTGTAGGTCAGCGACGAGCCAATCGGCGTTTGGATCTGGACACTGGTCCAGTTGTTGTCTTCCTGGGGCACAAATTCGGTGCCGATATAGGGCACCAGAAAAAAACTACCGACAAACGTCGCCGCCGCAATACCGAGCGTGGTTTTGCGATGGGCGAGCGACCAGCGCAACCACACGTCGTAGCGGCGGTGCAGCCAATCCATCGAGGCCTGCTGGCGATCGAGCAGCCACTTCAGCGGCTGGCGCTCCATCCAGCTCGATTTCGGGTCGCGCCAAATGGCTGACAACATCGGGTCGAGCGTGAACGAAACGAACAGCGACACCAGCACCGCGACCACCACGGCAACGCCGAATTGCAGGAAAAACTTGCCGATGATGCCGCCCATGAAGGCGACCGGCAGGAATACCGCCACGATGGTGAACGTGGTGGCCATGACCGCCAAGCCGATTTCATTGGTTGCCTCAAGCGCGGCCTGCATATGCGTTTTGCCCATCGCCAGGTGGCGCACGATGTTTTCGCGCACCACGATCGCATCGTCAATCAGAATGCCAATCGACAGCGACATCGCCATTAGCGTCATGAAGTTGATGGTGAAGCCCAACGCGTACAAGGCGATGAAGGTGGCGAAGATGGAAATTGGCAACGTCAGGCCGGTAATCACGGTCGAGCGCCAGGAGTGCAGGAAAAAGAACACAATCAACACCGTGAGCAGCGCACCTTCGATGATGGTGCGCTTGACATTGTCAACGCCATCCTTGATGAATTTCGAACGGTCGAACGTGATGTCGAGTTTGATGTCGCTCGGCAGTGATTTTTTCAGCTCAGCGACTTGCTTTTTGATGCCATCGGCCATGTCAATGGTATTGGCACCGCGCGTTTTGCGAATCTGGATGGAGATTGATCGCTTGCCATCGGTCGTGGAAAAGGACGTTTCCTCGCGTTGTGCGTCGGCGACATCGGCCACTTGGCCGAGCGTAATCGCGGTACTGCCGTTACTGCCAGTGCCGCGCCGCGCGACGATAATGCGCGAGAAATCTTCTGCGCGCCGGATTTTGCCTTGCACCCGCACCAGACGTTCGCTCACGTCGGAGACCAGCGCGCCGGCCGAAATGTTTTGATTTTCGGCACGAATCGCGGCAATCACCTCGTTGACGCCGATGCCCAGCGCGGCCATTTTTTCAGGCCGCAAATTGACCGCAAGCTCACGACCGACATCGCCCGACAGCGCGATATTGCCCACGCCCGGGGCACTTTGCAGGCGCTTGACCACTAACTGATCGGCCAGATCGGAGAGTTCACGCAAGCTGCGCGAATCGGACAGCATCGACAGATAGATCAGCGGCTGGTCGTCGTCCATGCTGGCGCGCGACACGGTCGACTCGCCGATATCGCGGTTAAAGCCGCGCCGCGCTTCGGCAACCTTGTCGCGCACGTCCTGAATCGCCACGCGCGCATCGACCGTGAGCTCGAACTCGACGACCACCCAGCCGACGCCGATTTGTGACGACGAGCGAATCGTCTTCACGCCGTTAATGGTGTTGACTGCTTGTTCGATCGGCCGCACCACGTCCTGCTCGACCGCCTCGGCGGACGCGCCAGCATATGGCGTCGAAATGACCGCAATCGGAATCGCGATGTCGGGCAACTGATCGACCGCGAGACGCTGATAGGAGAACAAACCCAGCACCAGTAGTGCGGCCATCATCATGGTGGTGAACACTGGGTTGTTAATCGAAACTCTGGTCATCCACATGACGCTACTCCCGGTTGTCGCGTGAGCCGCATGATCGGCAACGCCCGAGGTTTCGGCGTTGCCGCACAGGCGCACGGCAGAATAATGATTTCAAGGCACCAGCAATGGCGCGGGTTCTGGAGCAAAAATGGCTGAAACTGCCCGTCGATAAACGAGTTTCAGAATTTGGTTGCAGCTTTCGTCGGCGTCGCGGTGCCAACGTCGGTCGCATTCGACTTCACAACTGCCGTCGCGCCCGGCTTCAAGCCTTCCATCCTCACGGCGACGACTTGTGCGCCGCTGGCGAGGCCTTCGCGAATCTCGACCATGCCGATATCGACGTTGCGCGTCCCCGCCGTCACCGGCTTGCGCTCAATCTTTGCTTTTTCGATGACAAAGACAAAACTTTGGCCGCCTTCTTCACGCAGCGCCACCAACGGAACTGCATTGACGGGGCGCGCCGACTGCGCGGCGAGCTTTCCGGTGGCAAACATGCCGCCTTTGAGCGCTTGTTCCGGATTGGGCAAAGCCAAAAACACCGAAATCGAGCGCGAGCCTGCTTCTGCGGATGGGTTGATGCGCTCCACCTTGCCGACAAACTTGCGGTCGCTGAAGCCGTCGACCGTGAACGAAATTTCCTGACCAATCCTGATGCCAGGAATCTCCGACACTGGCACGCTGGCTTCGAGTTCCAGACGCGTCAGATCGACGATTTGGATAACGGGCATATCAGGCGAGACCTTCTCGCCGGTGTGGACCATGCGTTTGGCGACAATGCCGGAAAACGGCGCACGAATGGCGGCGTCGCCGAGTGCGCGCTGCGTGATGGCCGCCTGTGCTTCGACCGATTTCAAATTGGCGCGCGCGACTTCGGCGGAATTTGAAACCGCATCAAAGGCGTTTTGCGAGATGAAATTCTTCTGCAACAGCGCACGATTATTGGCTTCATTTTTTTCGGCTAGATCGAGACGTGCCTTCATTTCTGCGACGCTGGCCAGGTTTCCATCGTGGCGTGCACGCAGATCGGCCGAGTCGAGCGAGATCAGGATTTGACCCGTCGTGACGCGCTCGCCTTCTTGTACGTGCACCTTGGCGACTTCGGCGGCGACCTTGGCCTTGACCACGGCTTGCGTCAGCGGCTTGAGGGTTCCCGAAATCGGTACCACGCGTCCGAGTTCAACCGAACCGAGGATCGCCAAGTCGCTGTGGGCGAACTCGAATACCTTGTCGGCGTCTTTCTTGGGCTCGTCTTTTTTGGCTGCGCTGACACGCCACGCAATCAGCGAACCACCGACCAGCGCGACGGCCAGCAAGCCAACGCTGGCGCGCACCCAGCCGCGCCTACGCGCTGGGACGTTGTGACCGGAAATGTTGGTGTCGAGGGAAGAGGATTTTTTTCCAAACATGGTTTGCATGCTTTCCTGACGGCGCGACGGATTGGACAAATGGTGTGGATGGCGGCGCGAATTGGTGTGGCTAAAACGACGCACGCTTCGCAAGCGTGGCACCACTGTACCCCCACCGCCGATGAAGTTCCACTAGGACGCGATGAAATGCGGAATCGGATTCGCCGAGCGTTTAAGCCGCCGACCAGTCGCGGATGGCCGCGACCGAATGCGGAACACGTGGTCAGGCGCGCGAAACCGCGGCCCACCGCAGGCTGCGACCTGCCGGGATGTTGGCAATCTCCCAAGCGGCAACCGCGTGCGTGAGCATCGACTCGACCGAACCCATTGTCGGCGCGATCGGCTGGCCGAGAAAGCGCAGCGCTTCGCATAATGTCGCGGCGGCTTCAGTGGTCGACAGCGGCGTGGCGAGGGTCTGTTTGGAGAGTTTTTCGCCGGCCGCGTTGGTCGCCACCGGAATGTGTAGGTAGCGCGGCGTTGGCAATCCGAGTGCGCGCTGCAGCGCGATTTGGCGCGCCGTGGAGTCGAGCAAATCAGCACCGCGCACCACATCGGTGACTCCGGCGTCGGCGTCATCAATTACCACCGCCAGCTGATACGCGGTCAGGCCGTCGCGACGCCGAACCACGAAATCACCGACCTCGGTATCAAGACGCTGCGAGACCATGCCCTGCAGGCGGTCGCGAAACACGACCGGCGCCGCGGCAACGGCAAAACGCGTGGCGGTGGGCGAGGCTGATCCGGTCAACGCCAAGCCCTTGTGTCGACAAGTCCCCGGATAAATGAGACCGTCAATTCCCGCGACGGCCGAGTCCGCCATTTCGCGGCGCGAACATTCGCAGGCGTACAGGTGACCCGCAGCCGACAGCGCGGCCAGTGCCTCGTCATAGCGTTGCTGGCGCTGCGATTGGACGACGACGTCACCGTCCCAACGTAAGCCGAAGCCTTGCAATGTGTCGAGAATTTGCGGTGCGTAGACGGGGTCGCAGCGCGTTTCATCAACGTCTTCGATGCGCACCAACCAGGTGCCGCCGTGTGCGCGCGCGTCGAGATAACTGGCCAACGCCGCGATCAAGGAGCCGAAGTGCAACGGCCCGGTGGGCGAGGGCGCGAAGCGGCCGACGTAGGTCGGGTGTGAGCCAGACATTACCCGGGTCATGAAAAGTTGATCACTGAGGCCGCGACTTGCGGGTTTTCAAACTGTTGAATAAACCAACGCAGCGCGCGACCAGTGCGATTGACGCGCCAGGCGACGCAACAGCCCGGCTCGCCGCGCGGCATCAACACCTCGATCGCCTTGAGGCGACCGTCGGCTAACGCCGGCGCAGCGCGATGAAGTGGCAAAAATCCGACGCCGAGCCCTTCGATTTGTGCCGCGAGCTTGTCGGCCATGGTCGCCACGGTGAGGACGTCCTGGCCGGAGATAAGACCGACCGTGCGCGGTGGCGTGTCGCGCGAAGAATCGGCCACGCTGACGGCGCAATAGCGCGCGATGACGCGTTCATCGAGTGGCGGTACTTCACGCGTAATCGGATGCGATGGTGCGGCGGCGAATACCCACTGACAATCGCCGAGCGGCAGTGTCGCGTAGCCGCCACCGGAAGGCACGCCCGCTGGTGCGCCAATAATCAGGTCGGCGCGGCCCGACACCAGCGCGTCCCACGTGCCGCCGAGCACTTCAGTCGAGAGGCGCAGTCGCGTACCTGATGCTTCGGCCTCAAAGCGGCGCACCAGATCGAACATGGCCGGTGCGGGAATGACGGTGCTGAGCGCGATTCTGAGCTCGGTCTCCCAACCCTTGGCGACTTGCTGAATACGACACTCAAGATCGGCCGCCGCAGTGAGCAACACCCGACCTTCGTTGAGCAGTTCATGCCCGGCTGGCGTCAGGAGCGCGCGGCGGCCCTCACGATCAAACAGTTTTACGTCGAGGTCGCTCTCGAGTTGTTGCACGGTGTAGGTCAACGCTGAGGGCACACGGTGCAATTCAGCGGCCGCGCGGGCGAACGAGCCGTTGCGGGCAATGGCATCCAGCACTTGCAAAGCGTCTAGCGTCAGTCGCACGGCATTGATCCTTGGCGAATGTACAAATAATTTGAATAGTAGTGTCGAAATTATCCACTTGTCACACCCAGATTTCAAGCTCATATTCATCATATTGGCACGAGTTAGGGTGGTAACGACGGTGATTGGCACCACGTACAAGTACTGAAAGGAGATTCAAAATGATTGAAATTAGGAGAGCGCAAGAGCGCGGTTATGCCGATCACGGCTGGCTGAAGAGCTTCCACAGTTTTTCCTTCGCCGACTACTACGACCCGAAATTCATGAATTTCGGTGCGCTACGGGTGATCAACGAAGACCGCGTGGCACCTGGCATGGGGTTTGGCACCCATGGTCACCGCGACATGGAAATCATCAGCTATGTGCTCGACGGTGCGTTGGCGCACAAGGACAGCATGGGTAACGGTTCGACCATACGCCCAGGCGATGTGCAGCGCCTGAGCGCCGGCACTGGCGTGCAGCATTCCGAGTTCAATCACGCGAGCGATCAGACCACGCACTTTTTGCAAATCTGGATCCAACCCAACCAATTAGGCATCGCGCCCTCGTATGAAGAAAAACATTTCACCGCCGCCGACAAACGCGGTCGATTGCGCGTGGTCGCGTCAACTGAGGCGCGCGATGGCTCGGTCAAACTGCATGCCGACGCGGTGTTGTACGCTGGATTGTTCAACGGCGACGAGCAAGCGAGTGTCCCGATTCCGGCTGGACGGCGTGCTTATGTGCACATCGCGCGCGGTCGCGCGATGATCAATAACCAACCGCTCGCCGCGGGCGATGCCATGCGGTTGGTGGATGAGCACAGCGTTCGCGTGGATCATGGCGACAACGCCGAAGTGCTGATTTTTGATCTTGCCTGACGACTGAGCGAGGACTGCCATGCGATCGACACAGACCAACATGCCCGGCAATCTCCAGCGCAGCGTACAGCGCGTGATCCAGGCGCACCTCGCCAACGTCGGGACCTTTACCGTCAAGCGCGCGTTACCGGATAGCGCGCAACAGTCGGTCGGCCCGTGGGTGTTTCTCGATCACTTTGGACCGTTTCGGGTGAAACCTGGCGAAGACGGCGTCGGCCCGCATCCGCACGCCGGTATCGAAACCGTGACGTATCTGTTGTCGGGTCGCAATGAGCATCTCGATTCAGCCGGGCATCGCGGCATTGTCGGTCCGCTTGGCGCACAGTGGATGACGTCGGGCAATGGAATTGTTCACGCCGAATATCCGCGTCCGGAAAATGAAGCGCAGATGACGCAGCATGGCTTACAACTTTGGATCACCTTGCCGCGTGCGCTCAAAACGATGCCGCCGCGCTATCAGCGCATCGATGCGACCGAAATCCCGACCGTCAGTGGCGACGGGTTTGCGGTGCGGGTAATCGCTGGCGAATACACCGGACACGCTGGCCCGGCTCAGGTGCTGATGCCAACCCTGCTGTGGCATGTCAGCCTCAACCTAGGGGCCAGTTTTTCCAGCCAGATTCCGGCTGGGTACGAACTCGCCGCCTACGTCATGGGTGGAACCGGCGGTTTTTCACCTAACCTGCAACGGCTGGGCGTCGGGTCTCTAGTGATCTACCAAACGATTGATGGCGCGATCGAATTTTCAAACACAGGCACCACGCCGCTCGAGGTGATGCTGTTGGGCGGCGCACCGGCTGAAGGACCGCTGGTATTTCACGGCCCGTTTGTGATGAATTCGATGGAGCAGGTGCAGGCAGCAGAGCGGCGCTATCACGCAGGTGAGATGGGGCAGCTTTAGCGTAACGGCTATCGCGCATTACAGATTAGAGGTGCCCTAGATTCATTCGCCAGCCACTATTTTTGGAGATTGCCATGTTTGCCTTTAACCACCACAATTTTTGCAGCGCGCTGGCCACGGCGCTGAGCCTGACCATCACGTCCGCATCGGCACAGACCACCGGTGCGCCACTGAGCCGCGATTTTGGCGCGCACCCGGCCGGCGAATATGTCCTTGATCGCGCACATGCCTCAGTCATCTGGCGTGTTTCGCATTTGGGCTTGTCACAGTACACCGCGCGCTTTGACAGGATGCAGGGAAAAATAAACTTCACGCCAGCCACTGCGTCGGCCAGCAGTGTCGAATTCAGCATCGACGCGACCTCGATGAACACCGGCTTGGCACCCTTCGACAAACAGTTGCAGGGCACGGACTACTTCAGCGCAGAAAAAAATCCTGCGATCACCTTTAAGTCGACAAAAATGGAATCGGTCGGCGGTAACAAATACCGCATGCTGGGGGATGTGACGCTGCGCGGCGTGACCAAACCGGTGAGTTGGGAGGTGACATTCAACGGTGGTCTCTACAACAGCTTTGCCCAGGCACACGCGCTCGGATTTTCGGCGAAAGGTGTGGTGAAACGCGCCGAATTTGGCATGACCAAGTACCTCAATATCGTCGGCGATGATGTCGAGGTGCTGGTGGAAGTCGAATTCCTCAATCGCCCCGCGCAGTAGCCACGATCAAATTCAAGGGCACCTCTAAAAATTCAGAGTTCGCCCAAATGCAAGGCGCGGGAAAAATTTCGCAGCGCCGCATATGTTTGATATGTAAGCAAGAAATTTTTCCCGCAACGCAGCAGTTGGGATGAAATCTGGATTTTTAGAGGTGCCCTCAACATGACCGACACGCTGCCCGTTGCAACCCATCGTTTGTTGCGATACACCAGCATTGCGATGCTGCTGCACTGGCTGATGGCGTTGATGATTTTTGCGGCACTGGCGATGGGCTGGTACATGGTCGATTTACGCATCAGTCCCGATAAACTCAGGCTCTATTCCTGGCACAAGTGGCTCGGTGTCACCATCTTTGCGCTGGCGGCCATGCGACTCTGCTGGCGTCTGTGGCATCCGGCGCCGCCGTTACCATCGATGGCCGTGTGGCAGCGCAACGCGGCGCGCCTCACCCACCTGACCATGTACGTGCTGTTTTTTGCTATCCCCGTCAGCGGCTGGCTGTTCTCATCCGCAAAAGGCATTCAGACGGTGTACCTGGGGTTGTTGCCGTTGCCTGACTTGGTGACTCCAAACGAAGCGTTGGCAGCGCTCCTCAAACTGGTGCACCTTTATGCCGGGTACGGACTGGCAGCCTTGATTGTGTTGCACATCGGTGCGGCTGTGTACCATGAACTGACTGACCAGCAGAGTCTGATCCGGCGAATGCTGCCCTCGCGCTGGTGGGCGTAAATTGCGGTGCCGCAGGCCGCGCCGTTTGATCCCGGGAGTGACTGAAGGGCACCTCTAAAAATTCACTGAAGCCGCGCTGGTGGCGTTGCAAAGCCGCTCAAAATGCTCATGTACTACATGTACACTGCGCTTTTTCGCGACTTTGCGCCTTGCCATCATCGGCTTGATTGAATTTTTAGAGGTGCCCTGAAATGAATGCATTGGTTAGCGCGAACAGACGCAAAGGGCGTGTAATGCTGTTCGCCATACTTGCGTGCAGCCTGATTTTGCCCGGCAGCGCGATGGCCAAAGATCTGCGGCTCGATGCGGCGAAAAGTCGCATTGAATTCAGCTTCTCGCAACTGGGTGTGCCGATGAAGGGCAATTTCGGCAAATTCAATGCGTTGATCTTCTTTGACGCGAAGCAGCCTGCTGCCACGCGCGCAACGTTTTCGGTTGATCTGAACTCCGTCGATCTGGGCGCAGAGGACTACAACGCCGAATCCCGAAGTCCGGTGTGGCTCGATGCGAAAATGTTTCCGATCGCAACTTTTGTCACAGACCAGGTGCGACTGGTCGGGGTCAACAAATACGAGGCGCTCGGCAAGCTCACTGTCAAGGGCATCACGCAGCCCATCAAGGCAGAGTTCAGCTATTTGGCCAGCGCCCAGCCAGTGG
The DNA here is from genome assembly GCA_038901695.1 of Usitatibacteraceae bacterium. Taxonomy (GTDB): domain Bacteria; phylum Pseudomonadota; class Gammaproteobacteria; order Burkholderiales; family Usitatibacteraceae; genus UKL13-2. The sequence goes on along the minus strand of JBCKPN010000012.1, from coordinate 17,947 downwards.
TTGAAGGCAGTTTTTCGATGAAGCGACTTTTATGGCGGATTGGCGACCAGGAATGGCGCGATACCTCGGTGGTGGCCGCGGACGTCACCGTGCGATTCCGTTTTGTCACCACAAAGTAAAGGAAAGAAAAATACATGAACAACAAGATCATCGCATTCGCGGGTTCCGTTCGCCGCGGCTCCATCAACCAGTCGGCGCTGGAATTGGCCATCGAGGGTGCGCGTGACGCCGGAGCGGACGTGGAGGCCATCAACCTGCGCGATTACGCCATGCCGCTATACGACGCGGATTGGCATGCGGACAACGGTGTGCCGGATTCCACGCGCGCACTGCGCGAAAAATTGCGCGGAGTGCAGGGCTTGCTCATTGCGAGCCCAGAATACAACGCTGCGATTACGCCGCTGTTGAAGAACACCATTGATTGGCTGTCGCAGTCAGTCGAGAGCGGCATCGGCGCGGGCGGTGGGCGCATGCCGTTCGAGGGCAAGATGGTCGGGTTGCTGGGTGCCTCGGCCGGCGCATTCGGCACCATCCGCGCGTTGCCAAGTGTGTCGTTCATCCTGTCGAATTTGGGCGCGATGGTGCTGCCGGTGCTGGCCGTGCCCGGCGCGGATAAACTCTTTGCCACTGACGGCACGGTCGCCAACGAGCGTCAGGCGACGATGCTGCGGGAGCTCGGCGGCCGGGTGGCGGCGATGGCGCGTTTCGAGCGCGGCGGGTAAATTACGTCGGTGACGCAATCATTTGGTGCGCGACCGACGTATGACATTGCGCCACACCCATTTTTATACTGAACACCTTTGACCACGGAACACACTATGGCCGCCATCGAACTCAATAAAGACAATTTCAACGCCGTTATCGAAAGCGGTAAGACCGTCCTGATAGATTTTTGGGCGCCGTGGTGCGGTCCTTGCCGATCCTTTGCCCCCATTTTTGAGTCTGTCTCGGATGAATATCCCGAGGTGGTATTCGCCAAGGTCAATACCGAAGACGAACAAGAGCTGGGCGCGGCGTTCAATATTCGTTCCATCCCCACGCTGATGGTGTTCCGCGAACAAGTGGTGCTGTTTTCGCAGGCGGGTGCGCTTCCCAAATCGGCGCTGCACGAGATGGTGAAGAGCGCACAAGCGCTGGATATGGTCAAAGTCCACGCAGACATTGCCGCACAAGAGCAGTCCGGAACAGCGGGCTAGCCGATTCGACGCGGGGAGACGCGCCAGTCGCTGTCTCTCGCCGTCAGGCGAAATCGCTATTCAATAAAGGGGTCACATCTTGTATTATGATATTTTTACTAGGTGGAGAAAACATCATAATACAAGATGTGACCCCAAGTGTGTGACCCCAAGTGTGAGGCTGACCATTGATGACGATGTACTCGCGGCGGCAAAAGGTTTGGCAAATTTGCAACACAAGAGCGTCGGCGAAGTCATTTCGGCACTGACACGGCAGGCGTTGCGCCCTAATGCACAAAAAAACAAAGCGCGCAACGGCGTGCCATTGCTACCAGTGCGCGCTGGGGCTGCTGCAGTCACACCAGAGCTGGTGAATCAGTTGCGCGACGAGTTGCCGGGATGACTTACCTGCATGACCTAAACGTGCTGATCGCGCTGATTGATCCCGCGCATGTCCAGCACGACGCGGCACACGACTGGTCCGCCAAGCAAGGAAAGAAATCTTGGGCAACCTGCCCGCTGACCGAAAATGGAGTCATAATAAAGAGGTCACGTCTTGTATTATGATGTTTTCTCCACCTAGTAGAAATATCGTAATACAAGATGTGACCCCAAGTGTTGTGCGGACTAGTTGATTACTTTGGTGCCTTTAACTTGTATCTGAATTCTGTGAATCGAAAATGGCTGAAGTTACCAAACGCCGTACAGGGGAATTCCTCCGCGAGCTGTTCAAAATTCTGATTGCCGCTCCAGAAGGGAAACGCGCAAGCGACGCCCTAGCCGAACTGGTCGGATATTTCACATTGACGCCATACGAGGCCGGCAACTACGGATCGGGCTCTCGGCGGTTCGAAAAGATTGTACGTTTTGCCACCGTCGACTGCGTCAAGGCGGGTTGGTTTACCAAAGAAAAGGGTATTTGGTCGATCACGGATGGAGGGCGAAAAGCGCACGCTGAGTTGACCGATCCAGAAGTCTTCTACAAGCGTGCGTGCAAGCTGTATGCGGAGTGGAAGGCGGCGCAGCCAGATGCAGGGCCGAGCGACCCACAGGCCGCTGGTGTGGCGGCCGCGGCTGATGATCCTGAGAGCACCGCGAAAGCTGTCAGTGTCACGTTTGAAGAAGCCGAAGAGCAGGCTTGGGCTGAGATTTCGCAGTACTTGCGGGCAATGGACCCGTACGACTTTCAGGAGCTCGTAGCTGATCTACTTCGGGCAATGACCTATCACATCAGCTGGATATCTCCACCCGGCAAGGACGGCGGCTTGGACATTGTCGCGTGGCCAGATGCTCTCGGTGCGAGATTGCCTCGCGTAAAGGTCCAAGTAAAGCGCCAACAGTCATCGGTTTCGGTTGATGGCCTGCGCTCGTTCATGGCTTTGCTTGGCGACGATGATGTTGGGCTCTTCGTTTGCACGGGCGGATTCACCAAGGACGCAGAGATTGAGGCACGCAAGCTAAGCGGCGGGTGACGCTGATTGGCCTTGAGAAATTGTTTGACCTTTGGGTTGAGCACTATGATCGACTTACTGATCAGGCGCGCCGCAGATTGCCGCTCCGGCCGATACAGTTTCTTTCACCTGGCGGCTGATGCGGCTGGTAATGCCAGATTTCGCGCGCGCCAAATTTAGTGAGGGCACCGTGCCGCTCAAATGTATCGATGATCACGATGAATCGGAGTAAGGGGTCGGAGTTAATTGTTTTCCAAAGTCCCCGTCCAGCTTTCTGTACCAAGGCAAAATGTCTGAAGAATGCCGCCGATGCTGGACTTTCATAATTAATTCAGGAGCCTTATGTCCAAGTCGTCTATCGTTGCCTTTGCTGGCAGCAACCGTAAAGGAAGCGTCAATCGCGCCGCACTCGCGCTCGCCATCGAAGGCGCGCAACAGGCGGGCGCCGTGGTTGACGTCGTTGACCTTCGGGAGTTCTCGATGCCGTTGTATGACGCGGATTGGCACCTCGTGAATGGTGTTCCAGAGTCCGCTAGAGCGCTGCGCGAAAAGCTACGCGCGGCGGGCGGCCTGCTGATCGCGAGCCCGGAGTACAACGCATCCATTACGCCACTATTGAAGAACACCATAGACTGGTTGTCGCAGTCCGTCAGCGACGGTATTGGGGTCGGTGGTGGGGCATGCCATTCGAGGGCAAAGTTGTTGGCCTGATGGGCGCTTCTGCTGGTGCATTCGGCACCATTCGCGCATTGCCGCACGTGTCGTATGTGTTGTCCAACTTGGGTGCGATGGTGCTGCCCGTGGTGGCGGTGCCGAACGCGGACAAATTGCGCGCGGCTGACGGAACCATCGCGAACGAGCGTCAGGCAAAGCTGTTGCACGATCTCGGCGGTCGCGTGGCGCAGATGATCGTCAAGCTGAACTAGGTCGCATTCGTTCATACATGGTTTGACAAACACTAGTGTTGGCGGGCATTTTCAAGCAAAAATGCCTGAAAACGCCTGTCGTTATTGGTGTTTCAACATCTGGTGACGTCCTCGCGTCATCCCCGCATCATCCCCGCGTCGGTGGTGCGTCCGGTGCCATAATCCGCAGCACTCTTCCCGCTGCTGTCGCACCGCCAAATCGCTGCCATGCCTGATTCACCCGACCCGATTTCCGCTGCGCCCGAGACGAAACGGACGTACCCGCGCTTTGACGAAATTCGGCGCGCATTTCTAGTCGACGAAGCTGCCGCGGTGCACGCCGCACTCGGTGTCGCACGCAGCGATGCAGCTACCAACTCGCGCATCCGCGCAACCGCGCGTGAGTTGGTCGAATTGGTCCGCGCCGAGCAACGCAGCCACGCCGGCATTCAATCATTTCTGACGCAATACGACCTCGGTTCGCAAGAAGGCGTCTTACTGATGTGCGTCGCCGAGGCGCTGCTGCGGATCCCGGATGCGGCGACGGCGGACAAACTAATTCGCGATAAATTTGCGCAGGGTGATTGGCAAAAACACCTCGGTGCGAGCGACTCGTTGCTGGTCAACGCCGGGACCTGGGGCATGATGCTCACCGGCAAACTGGTCACGGTGACGCCCACCGACATGGCCGACATCGGCGGCTGGCTTGGACGCATTGCCAACAAGCTCGGCGAGCCTATTGTGCGTACCGCGTTGCGCCAAGGCATGCGCCTGATGGCCGAGCAGTTTGTGATGGGGCGCGACATCGACGAGGCGCTCGCGTGCAGCGTGTCGGGCGAGCATGCAGCGTATCGGCATTCGTTCGACATGCTGGGCGAGGCAGCGATGACGGCTGCCGATGCAAAGCGCTACTACGAAGCCTACCAGCGCGCGATTACCACCATCGCCTCGTACGTTAGAGCCGGCCAGTCGGTGTTCGACGCGCCCGGCATCTCCGTCAAGCTTTCGGCCCTGCATCCGCGCTATGAATGGGTCAACCAGTCGCGCGTGTTCGCTGAAATGCTTCCCAAGTTGGTGGTGCTGACGCAAATGGCGCGCGACGGCGGCATCGGGCTGATGTTTGACGCTGAAGAAACCGAGCGGCTGGAAATTTCGCTCGAACTTTTTGCGGCGGTGTACGGTCAACCGCAGTTCGATGGCTACGAAGGATTGGGTCTGGCGGTGCAGGCCTACCAAAAGCGCGCGCCGTTTGTGATCGATTGGCTGATCGCGTTGGCAGCGCAGCACGGACGGCGCGTCACGACGCGGCTGGTCAAGGGCGCGTACTGGGACACCGAAATCAAGCGCGCGCAAATGCAAGGCCTGGCCGGCTATCCGGTGTTCACGCGCAAGGTCAACACCGATGTCTCCTATTTGGCGTGCGCGGCGAAAATGCTCGCGGCACCCGAGGCGTTTTATTGCCAGTTCGCGACACACAATGCCCACACCGTGGCGACCATCCTCGAGTGGAGTCGGGAAGCCGGTGCTCGGAGCGCGTTTGAATTTCAGCGCTTGCATGGCATGGGCGTCGAACTCTATGACGCGGTGTTCAAAAAGTCGGGTGCAGCGTGTCGTGCCTATGCGCCGGTGGGCACTCACGAAGATTTGCTGCCGTATCTAGTGCGTCGCTTGCTCGAAAATGGCGCGAATTCGTCATTCGTCAACCGCATCGCCGACCCGTTGGTCGCCATCGACGACGTGATCGCCGATCCCATCGCTATCTGTGAAGCCAATATGCCAAAGTCCAATCCCAAACTGCCGCTGCCGCGTGAACTGTTTCAGGGCTCGCGTGTGTCACGCCAAAATTCCGCAGGATTCAGTTTTGCCGATCCGACCGCGATCGACGCGTTGTACGCCGAGATGGCAGCGGTGATTTCACGCGTTGACTGGAAGGCACAGCCCATCATCGCCGGCGAGCCGGTGCGTGGTGCAGCGCTCGATGTGGTGAGTCCGGTTGACGGTTCACGTATCGGGCGCGCCGAGGAAGCGGACGCCTCGATTGTCGGATTGGCGCTGGATTTGGCGAAGCAGTGGCCCGGCTTGGCCGCCGCGGAGCGCGCCGCCATTCTTGACCGGGCCGCTGATTTGCTTGAATCGCGCCGCGCGTTTTATCTGGCGTTGATGGCACGCGAGGCGGGCAAAACACTCATCGATGGGCTCGGTGAAGTGCGTGAGGCAGCCGATTTTTGTCGCTACTACGCCGAGCTGTGCCGACAACATTTTGCGGAACCTGAAGCGCTGCCCGGACCGACCGGCGAATCGAATCAATTGAGTCTCCACGGTCGCGGCACATTCGTGTGCATCAGCCCGTGGAATTTTCCACTGGCAATTTTTCTGGGGCAGATTGCCGCTGCATTCGCTGCCGGCAACGCGGTGATTGCAAAGCCGGCCGAGCAAACGCCGGTCATCGCGTTCGAAGCAATCAAGCTGTTGCTCGAAGCGGGTATGCCGCCGGCCGCGATTGCGTTGCTGCCGGGCAAGGGCGAGAGCGTCGGTGCCATGCTGGTGAGTGACTTGCGCGTCGACGGCATCGCATTCACCGGCGGCACGACGACCGCACGCGCCATCAATCAGGCATTGGCCAAACGCGAAGGGCCGATTATTCCGTTTATCGCCGAGACCGGCGGCTTGAATGCGATGATCGCCGACTCTTCGGCGCTGCCTGAACAGGTTGTCAACGACGTCATCGCCTCGAGTTTCAATAGTGCCGGACAACGCTGCTCGGCGTTGCGTATTCTTTGCGTGCAAAAAGATATCGCGCCACGCATCAAGACACTGCTGCAAGGCGCGATGCAGGAGTTGCGTGTGGGCGATCCGACCCGGCTCGATACCGATGTCGGCCCCGTGATTGATCGCGACGCGTTCAATATGCTGGTCGCGCACCGCGAATGGTTGGCGCAACGCTTCCGTCAGATCGGCCAGGTGGGGCTGCCGCGCGATCTTCCTGCGGGGCACTACTTCGCGCCGTGCGCGTTCGAGATTCCGTCGCTCGATACGCTAAAGGCTGAGGTGTTCGGACCGATACTGCATGTGCTTGAGTTCGAGGGTGACAAGTTGCTGGAAGTGGTCGATGCGATCAATGCCTCCGGTTACGGACTCACGCTTGGCGTGCATTCGCGGATTGAGGAAACCATCGCCGCGATTCGCGCCCGAGCCCGCGTGGGCAACATTTACGTCAACCGCAACCAGATTGGCGCAGTGGTCGGTTCACAGCCGTTTGGCGGCGAAGGGTTGTCCGGTACCGGCCCGAAAGCGGGTGGACCCCATTACCTGTTTCGCTTCGCCTCTGAGCGCACGTTTACGGTCAACACCGCTGCCGCCGGTGGCAATGCGGCGTTGATCGCCTCGTCGGAATGAATTGGCGCCGCGTCATGCTGGTCGCGGCGCTGGCCGTGCTTACCGGGTGTGCAACGCTGGTCTCGAGTCTGCGCATGCCGTGGCCGGATCACGTCGCGGCGTTTTCGAATGCGGCCGTTGGTGAATCACATCCGGCGCCATGGCAGCTCTGGACCCTGTCGCGTTTTAGTCGGCGCACTGAATACCGTGTGGTCGATGTCGATGGTGAGCGTGTGTTGCGCGCATCTTCGGTGCGCGCCGCGTCCGGTTTATTGCAAGACGTTGACATCGATCCGCGATCGGCGAACACTATTCGCTGGCGCTGGAATGTTCCGGCGCTGATCCCGGGTGCCGATCTTCGCCGCAAGGGCAGTGACGATTCGCCGGTGCGCGTGATTGTCAGTTTTGATGGTGACCACGACAAGCTCGATGTAGTTGAACGTGCCATGGCGGGCATGGTCAAACTGTTCAGCGGTCGCGAAATGCCATACGCCACGCTGATGTACGTCTGGGAGAACAACCTTCCGGTCGAATCCGTGATTGAGAATCCGCATTCGTCGCGCGTCAGAATGATCGTGGTCGCCAGCGAGCCGGCGCAGTTGGGCGAGTGGCGGTCATATTCGCGCGACCTAGGCGCAGATTTTAAGCGTGCGTTTGGCGAAGCGCCGGGCAAGATTATTTCGGTCGGCGTGATGACCGACAGCAATGGCACGGACACCGATACGGTTGCGTACTACGGCGATATTGTTATTTCCGACAAGCCATAGTTGGCTAGACGGCTTTGAGCGCGTCCGGCTTGTGCTTGCCGGACAACAGCACCAGCATCGACTGGCCCTCACGCTTCCAGAATTCGATGGCGTCGACGAACAGTTCGATCACCGTTTCGAGTTCGCTCTCGTGGTGCTCGGCAAATGCATCGGTGTGGTCAAAGTAGATGCAGTAGCCTTCAGACTGCACCCAGTCCATGTCGGTGATGCAATCGTAGAACGCATCCCAGTTGTTGCCGAAGTGCGATGGAAACTTCATCGCGACCGAGGCGTGATTGAGAAATTGCGCTCTACCTTCGATTTTCTTGCCTTCAAGGTGGAAAAACGCCATGCCTTTGAGCCGCGCGAGTTTGCTCAGTTCCGGCACACTCGCGTGCGTTTCCAGCCAAAAAATTCCCCGCGGTTGATCGCTCGACAGAATGTTCTTCAGCTCAGCGGAAGGCATTTGTTACTCCTGAACGCGTTTGAACGAAGCGTAGTGATCGGATGTGTAATAGCAAATCGAATTCACCGCGCCGGTGACGCTGCCACCGCACACAATGCGCCGCGCGCCACGGCTCTTGATGCCCGGTGTGAGTACAGTGTATTCCTTATAGTAACCACGCGGCTGTTTCGGCAGGATGCGCTCGACGTTGCCGAATACGGATCCGTCCTTGTGTGCAAATGGAAACGATCCGCCCTTGCGAATCAATCGCAGCGTGTCCTGCGCCTGCGTTGGCAACTCGGCGACACGAATAAATGCCAATGCGCCCTTGTCGGGGCTGACCGCCGCACTTGTTGCGCTGCTTAATACGCCGACCAACAGTAGCGACAAGCCGATTGAGCAAACGGCCAGGCGGCGTTCGGCGCGTATTTCAATCACTGGTTTAGCAACCCCGATGGACGTATACATGCGCACGCTCAAGCGGATTTGTTCGGACAACGCTCTTTGGTGCAATCGGCGTATAGATGCAGCGAGTGATCGTGCAGTGAAAAACCGCGGTCGCGGGCGATTTTGTGTTGGCGCTTTTCAATTTCAGCGTCGTAGAACTCCACGACCCTGCCGCACTGCAGGCAGACCAGATGATCGTGATGACTACCTTCATTTAACTCAAACACCGCGCGGCCGCCTTCGAAATGATGGCGCCGCAGCAGCCCAGCCTGTTCGAATTGCGTCAGCACACGATAGACGGTTGCCAATCCAACGTCGGCGTTGTCGTCAAGCAGCAGCTTGTAGACATCCTCGGCGCTCATGTGGCGTTCTTTGGAGTTCTGAAACAGATCGAGCACCTTTAGCCGCGGCAATGTGGCTTTTAATCCAATGTTGTGCAGATCCTTTGAATCCGACATGTCGCTGACTTTTCATTTGAGCTAGACGACTGAATCATAGCGCTTTTACTCCACTGGATGTTGGGTTGAGCCAAGACATCGGCCGCAGGCTTGACCGGCTATAATCACCGTCCACGTCCCCACTGCCATGACACGAATGAAATTGTCCGATTGCCTTGCCCCGATCCTCGCCACTATCGCCGTCGCCACCGTGCTTGCGGGTTGCGCCAAATTTGGCGTTTATCGCCTTGATGTTCAGCAGGGCAATCTGGTCACGCAAGCACAAGTCGCTCGCGTCCAACCCGGAATGTCGCGTCTCGACGTGCGCAACCTGCTTGGCACACCGCTGTTGCAAGATGCGTTCAACGGTCATCGCTGGGACTATCTCTACACCGAAGACCGCAACGCCGGCAACAAGCTCAATCCGTTCGACCGCATTCAGCAGCAGTTCAAGGTCACCGTCGTGTTCGAAGGCGAGAAAGTGGCCAAAGTTGAGGGGCAGGCTTCTCCGGTGGAAATTCTGACTGGCGGCGGAGAGCGGCGCAAAACACCAGACGCCACGCCGCCCAACGCGCCACCGGAACCGCGCAAGTAACGCCAATGGCGTTGAATCTTGCCATCGCGGGGGCAGGTGGGCGCATGGGCCGCATGCTGCTGGCCGCTGCGGCGAGTGACGCGGATTTCAGCATCGCCGCCGCGCTCGAGCATCGCGATTCAGCGCTCGTCGGGCAATCCATCGGCGCTGTGGTCGTCACTGCGGACATTGACGGCGCACTTGCGGCAAGCGATACGTTGATTGATTTCACGCGCCCCGCAGGTACGCTGCGCCATCTGGCAGCGTGTGCGCGCCAGGGCGTCAACGCCGTGATTGGCACCACCGGCTTTACTGACGAAGAGTTGGGCGAATTACGCTGTTACGCGGATCGCATTGCGATTGTGTTCGCGCCGAACATGAGTCTGGGCGTTAACGTCACGGCCAAACTGGTTGCGCTCGCGGCCAAATCGCTCGGCATGCAAGCCGACATCGAAGTCTTCGACGCGCATCACAGAATGAAGATAGATGCGCCATCCGGAACGGCGTTGATGTTGGGTCGCGTCGCCGCCGACGCGCGTGGACAGGATTTTGCGCAGGTCGCCACCTTTGACCGCCACAGCGTCACCGGTGAAAGAAAGTCGGGGTCGATCGGTTTTTCGGCGCTACGCGCGGGCGACATTGTGGGCGATCACACGGTGTTTTTTGCGTTAGACGGCGAACGCATCGAGATTACGCACAAATCATCCTCGCGCGAAACTTATGTGCATGGTGCGCTGCGCGCGGCGAAGTTCTTGTCCGGCAAGTCCAGCGGGTTGTTTGATATGGACGACGTATTCGGGCTGAAATGAGTGCATTCCGTATTGCGGGAAGACGCGCTTTCGGGTAAAATGTTCCTTTAATCGCGTCGCAGAAAGTTTGCGGAGCAGAACGCGGGAAAGCGCACCGGGATCGAGGCAACTCTCCCTACGGCCTTTCCCGTTTTTTATGCCCGTTGAATTTGCGTGCCCGTCATCGGCGGGCGGCAATGACACTCGCGAGACGCATTGTTCAAGGTCTTCTGGAGTGTGCCGTGAGTGTGAAGTCGCCCCCGCCTGCTGTGTTGGTTCTCGCTGACGGATCGGTATTCAAAGGCACTTCAGTTGGCGCAGTCGACGCCAACGATGGACTCACCGTTGGTGAAGTCGTATTCAACACCGCCATGACTGGCTATCAGGAAATTCTGACCGACCCGTCATACATGGGGCAGATTGTCACGCTGACCTATCCGCATATCGGTAACGTCGGCTGCAATGATGAAGACCGCGAGTCGGGCAGGACCCACGCAGCCGGACTGGTTATTCGCGATCTACCATTACTCACATCCAACTTTCGCAGTCAATCCAGCCTTGCCGACTATTTGGTGCAAAACAAGATTGTCGCCATTGCCGACATTGACACGCGACGCCTGACGCGACACACGCGAGAAAAGGGCGCGCAGAACGGCTGCATCTTGGTCGGACCGATCGATGAAGCGAATATCCGGCGTGCGCACCAACACGCACTCGCCGCGCCGTCAATGGTTGGGCTTGATCTTGCCAAACGCGTCAGTTGCCAAGTGCCTTACGAATGGGACATGGGCAGTTGGGCGCTCGTCGATGGATATCGCAAAGTCGACGGCAGCAAGTTTTACGTGGTGGCCTACGACTACGGCGTCAAGCACAACATTTTGCGTATGCTCGCCGATCGCGGCTGTCGTGTTACGGTAGTGCCAGCGACCATGCCGGGTGCCGAAGTATTGGCGATGCAACCAGATGGCGTATTTTTGTCCAACGGTCCGGGCGACCCCGAGCCATGTGATTACGCGGTCGAGGCGATTCGGCACATCATCGCGCACGATGTGCCCGTGTTTGGCATCTGCCTCGGCCACCAGTTATTGGGACTTGCCTCGGGTGCGAAAACGGTAAAGATGAAATTCGGTCACCACGGTGCCAATCATCCGGTGCAGGACCTCGATTCAAAAAAAGTTTTCATCACCAGCCAGAACCACGGCTTTGCGGTTGACGAAACCACTTTGCCAGCCAACGTTCGCGTTACCCACAAGTCACTGTTCGACGGGACTTGTCAGGGGATTGAGCGCACTGACAAGCGCGCGTTTAGTTTTCAAGGCCACCCGGAAGCGAGCCCAGGGCCGCATGAGGTCGGCTATTTGTTTGATCGGTTTATGAAAATGATGGAGCAGGCGCGTGCTGGCTAAGTCTAGTGCCACGTCCGCCGCAAAAGTGAAACGACTGACCGCGCGACAGGCGCTGGTTGCCTATGAAGTTGTTGTTTCAAAGATCGCCATCGTGCGTGGCATGCGCGTGATGTTCGCGCAGGATTTGGCGGCGTTGTACGGCGTGGAAACCAAGGTGTTGATGCAGGCGGTCAAACGGAATCTGGAGCGATTCCCGGCGGATTTCATGTTTTTTCTTACGGATCAAGAGGTTGCAATCTTGAGGTCACAAATTGTGACCTCAAGTTGGGGTGGCACACGCTACGCACCCAGCATGTTCACGGAGCAAGGTGTCGCCATGCTCTCCAGCGTGCTACGGAGTGACCGTGCCGTTGCCGTGAACATCGAAATCATGCGCGCGTTCGTGCAGATGCGATCCATGATCGACTCCAACCGAGAACTCGCACGCAAGGTCGCGAAACTCGAAGCGGAATATGACGAACAATTTGCCGTCGTGTTCAAAGCGATCCGCCAGTTGATGAACGACAAAGCGACGGCCACCAAACCAAAGCGCAAGATCGGCTTCACCTGATATGCCAAAACGTACCGACATCAAATCCATTCTCATCATCGGCTCAGGCCCGATTGTCATCGGCCAGGCATGTGAGTTCGACTATTCCGGCGCGCAAGCGTGCAAGGCGCTACGCGACGAAGGTTACAAGGTCATCCTGATTAACTCCAATCCGGCGACCATCATGACTGACCCGGAGATGGCGGATGTGACCTACATCGAGCCGATTACTTGGCGCATCGTTGAGCAAATCATTGCCAAGGAGCGCCCCGACGCGCTGCTGCCAACCATGGGTGGCCAGACTGCGCTCAACTGTGCACTCGATTTGGCCAAACACGGTGTGCTGGATAAGTACAACGTCGAAATGATCGGCGCGACCAAAGAGGCGATTGATAAAGCCGAAGATCGCGAGAAGTTCAAGAAAGCGATGACCAAAATCGGTCTCTTGTCAGCGCGTTCGGCGATCGCGCATTCGCTAGAAGAAGCCTCGCAAGTGCAAGCCGCGATTGGGTTCCCGGCCATTATTCGTCCGAGTTTCACCATGGGTGGTTCAGGCGGCGGCATCGCTTACAACCGCGACGAATTCATCGAAATCTGCGAACGCGGCCTCGAAGCATCACCCACGCACGAACTGCTGATTGAAGAATCGCTGCTCGGCTGGAAAGAATTCGAGATGGAAGTGGTGCGCGACAAAGCCGACAACTGCATCATCGTCTGCTCGATTGAAAATCTCGATCCGATGGGTGTGCATACCGGCGACTCGATTACCGTCGCGCCGGCGCAGACGCTCACCGACAAGGAATACCAGATTATGCGCAACGCCTCGATCGCGTGTTTGCGCGAGATTGGCGTTGAGACCGGCGGCTCGAACGTGCAATTTGCCGTGAATCCGAAAGACGGCCGCATGTTGATCATCGAGATGAACCCGCGGGTGTCGCGTTCTTCGGCGTTGGCGTCGAAGGCGACCGGGTTTCCGATTGCCAAGATTGCCGCCAAGCTTGCGGTCGGTTACACGCTCGACGAATTGCGCAACGACATCACGGGCGGAGCCACGCCGGCCTCGTTCGAGCCGTCGATCGATTACGTCGTGACCAAAGTACCGCGCTTCGCGTTTGAAAAATTTCCCCAAGCCGATGATCGGCTCACGACGCAGATGAAGAGTGTCGGTGAGGTGATGGCGATTGGCCGTAACTTTCAGGAGAGCTTGCAAAAAGCGTTGCGTGGTCTCGAAACCGGGGTGGACGGCTTTAATCTGAAGACGGTTGACCCGGAAAAAATCGGTGACGAGCTCGCCTATCCGCGCGGCGAGCGGCTTTGGTATGTGGCCGATGCGTTCGGCATTGGCATGAGTCTGGAAGAAATTCACGGCTATACCAAAATCGATCCGTGGTTTCTGGTGCAAATCGAAGAATTGGTCAAGATTGAGCTTGAACTCGAGAAGCAAACACTCGATCAAATTGACGCGACCCAATTGCGGGCATTGAAGCGCAAAGGTTTTTCGGATCGACGCTTGGCGTACCTGTTGAAAGTCACCGACCGCAAAATTCGTGAACTGCGTCATCAGCACGGCATCCGGCCGGTCTACAAGCGCGTGGATACCTGCGCGGCTGAATTCGCCACCTCGACCGCGTACATGTATTCGAGTTACGACGAAGAGTGCGAAGCAAATCCGACCAACAACAAAAAAATCATGATTCTTGGTGGCGGGCCGAATCGCATCGGGCAGGGCATCGAGTTCGACTACTGCTGCGTACACGCCGCACTGGCGCTGCGTGAAGATGGTTTCGAGACCATCATGGTCAATTGCAATCCGGAAACCGTTTCGACTGACTACGATATTTCCGACCGGCTTTACTTCGAGCCGCTCACACTAGAAGACGTGCTCGAAATTGTTGACCTTGAAAAACCGGCGGGCGTGATTGTGCAGTTCGGCGGACAAACGCCATTGAAGTTAGCGCGCGCACTGGAAGCTAACGGCGTGCCGATTATTGGCACCACGCCGGACATGATCGACATGGCCGAAGACCGTGAACGTTTTCAGCAGATGATTCACAAGCTGGGCTTAAAGCAGCCGCCCAACCGTACCGCACGCACCAATGAAGAGGCGATGCTCAAGGCGCGAGAAATAGGCTACCCGTTGGTGGTGCGCCCAAGCTATGTGCTCGGTGGTCGTGCGATGGAAATCATTCACGTCGAGTCCGACCTTGAGCGCTACATGCGAGAAGCCGTGAAGGTGTCGAACGATTCGCCGGTGTTGCTTGATCGATTCCTCAACGACGCGATTGAAGTGGACGTGGACGCGGTATCCGACGGCACCGATGTGATTATCGGCGGCATCATGGAGCACATCGAGCAGGCGGGCGTTCACTCCGGCGACTCGGCATGCTCGCTGCCACCGTTCTCACTCTCGGATCAATTGCAAGATGTGTTGCGCGAGCAGACCGTTGCCATGGCCAAAGCGCTCAACGTCGTCGGGCTCATGAATGTGCAGTTTGCGATTACAAAGGAAAATGGCCACGATGTGGTCTATGTGCTCGAGGTCAATCCGCGCGCGTCGCGCACCGTGCCGTTCGTGTCCAAAGCGATCGCCGTGCCGCTGGCCAAAATTGCCGCGCGCGCCATGGCAGGAAAATCCCTGAAAGCGCAGGGCTTTACCAAAGAAATCACGCCGCCTTATTACTCAGTCAAAGAAGCCGTGTTTCCGTTTATCAAGTTTCCCGGCGTCGATGTGATTCTTGGCCCGGAGATGAAGTCCACGGGTGAAGTGATGGGTGTCGGTATGACCTTTGCCGAGGCGTTTGTGAAGTCGCAATTGGCGGCCGGCGTAAAGCTGCCCGCCACCGGCGCGTCCGCAGGCAAGGCGTTTATCTCGGTGCGCAATGCGGACAAGCCCAAGATTGAAGAAATCGCTCGGGTATTGATTGATCTCGGTTTTGCACTGGTGGCAACCAAGGGCACTGCCGCCCATCTTGCGCTGGTCGGCATCCCGGTCGAGCCAGTCAACAAGGTGCTCGAAGGCCGCCCGCACATTGTCGATATGGTAAAAAACCGCGAAATCACCCTGATCGTGAACACCGTCGAGGAAGACAAACGCTCGATTCGCGATTCGTGGTCGATTCGCAACGCGGCCTTGCAGAGCCGCATCACGTACTACACGACGGTCGCCGGTGCCAAGGCCGCGTGTGTGGGTATGCAGCATCTTTCCGAACTCTCGGTGTATTCGTTGCAGTCGCTGCATCAGCGCATCGCCAAGTAATGCGATGCGCAGCCGCGTAGCCCGCATGAAGCGCAGCGTAATGCGGGCTACGTAGAATAGCTAACTTCATTTTCACAGGAAAATCCATGAGTAGTCTCGCCAAAGTTCCCCTGACCGTCGCTGGCGCGGAGGCGCTGAAAACTGAATTGCATCGCCTGAAAACGGTCGAGCGTCCCAGTGTTATCAAGGCGATTGCAGAAGCGCGTGCACAAGGCGATTTGTCGGAGAACGCCGAATACGACGCGGCCAAGGAGCGGCAAGGATTTGTCGAAGGACGCATCATGGAGCTCGAGGGCAAGCTATCCAGCGCACAGGTAATCGACCCGAAGGCGCTCGATGATGATGGCCGCGTGGTGTTCGGCGTGACAGTCGATCTCGAGGCGGTGGAGTCTGGCGAGAAGGTCAGCTACCAAATCGTCGGTGAAGATGAGGCCGACATCAAACACGCAAAAGTGTCGTTCTCGTCGCCCATCGCCCGCGCCATGATCGGCAAATCAGCCGGTGACACGGTTGAAGTAAAGGCTCCCGGCGGCGCAGTGGAGTACGAAATTGTGGAAGTGCATTACATATAAAAGTCGCCTATCGGCGGGCATTTTGGGACACTTTTGCCTGAAAACGCCCGTGGATACTAGAGTTTCTGCCTTGGTGAATCTGCAGTGAAGATACTTTTCACTGGCGCATCCGGCCCTAAGGTGGGTGCGACCGTGGCACGCATTCTTTCCCGGCAACACCAAGTTATTGGTGTCGATCTGGCTGCGGCACCGACCACACACCACATCGCTGATATTTGCCGAATCACAGACTGGCAACCGTACCTCGATGGTGTCGATGCCGTCGTGCACTTCGCCGCGCTGCACGCGCCGCATCGAAACACGCACACCCGCGCCAATTTTTGGGACACCAACGTTGACGCGACCGCGCGCTTGCTGGCGGCGGCCAAACAATGCGGCGTAACGCGATTTGTGATGGCGAGTACGACCTCGGTCTACGGCAAGGCGATGCGATCACGCGAACGCGCCGTGTGGGTGACGGAAGATCTGGTGCCGATTCCCGAAGATGTTTACGACGAAACCAAATTAGCGGCTGAGGCGCTCTGTCGTGATGCGTTTACCGAAACCTTTGTCACCATGGCGCTGCGGTTTTCACGTTCGTTTCCGGAACCGCCGCCGGTCATGGCGTTGTATCGGCTGTATCGTGGCGTCGATGCGCGCGATGTTGCCCAGGCGTTTTCGCACGCACTCGTCGCGCCGTTGGATCGATTTGAAGCCCTCAACATTTCGGGCGCGACACCATTCATAAAAGCCGATTGCGAAGCACTCATGCACGACGCACCGCGCGTGCTGCTCAAGCGATGCCCGCAACTGGTCGAGGCGTTCGCCGCGCGAGGATGGCCGCTTCCCAAGTCGATTGACCGCGTTTACGTGATTGAGCGCGCCGCGCGGCTGATCGGCTACCAACCGGCATATTTGTGGCAAACCGTGCTCGACGCGGCGTGAGGCGCACCCGACGCCGCGATTTATGTAGTTGCGTAGGTTGGGCAGGATTCATCAGCCCAACAACAATGTTCGATGATGTGATCGTGGATGTTGGGTTTCGCCCGGGTCAAGCCCGGGGTCAACCCAACCTGCCTGCCTACAACGCACGCAAAGTATCCATGCGCTGGTGCAAGAGTCGGACAATCTGGATGCCATACCGCGTTGTTCGGAAGTAAATAACGTGACGCTCGACTACTCGACGACGGTAGCCAATGCGGATGTAGTCACACGCTGGCGCGGTTAGTGGTGACGTGGCAAGTTCAGTAAATGCGGTCGCCAAGGTGTCGATGTAGCGATTTGCTTGTTCGATACCCCAGTGCTCGTTTGTATAGAGCCAGATGCCTTCAAGATCGCGTTCGGCAGCGGGTGTGAGGCGAAACGATGAGGCTTTAGCCATGCGTCACGCGCATCCGCTTTTTGAACGCGGTTGCGCTGAAAGGCTTGGTGCCCCCGCTGTTTTCACCTTCGATCAATGCCGAGCGAATTGCATCAATTTCCACGGCGCGTTCTTGCTCCCGCCGAATCAGATCGCGGATGATTTCGCTGTCATTGGTGTAGTGCCCGGAATCAATCTGTGCCTTGATCCACACATCTTGTTGTGCCGTTAGCGTAATGGTTTTGCGAATGGTGGTCATTGGTGGTCTCCGAACCCGGTATCGAACAAGAAGCATACTATTGGTGCAATATAGTGCAATTTCGTGCGCAATATTGCTGTCGTACCTGTAGGTATGCCTGCGAAAATTCAAATTCGCACTTGAGCTTGCTGCGGTGATGCGCAGGTTGGGTAAACAGTTTCATCGTTTGCCCGACAGCGGGGCTACAGAACTCACCAAACTCCCCGTCCAACCAATTTGCCTGAAAACGCGCGCCGATACTGG
>JBCKPN010000011.1:0-33960 GCA_038901695.1 Usitatibacteraceae bacterium | reverse complement strand
ACAATGATTGGAAGGGTTCGCCTTATGCGGGCAAAAGGTCATCCCGAAAAAGTTGTCATCCCGAAAGAGCTGTCATTCCGAACAACGTGAGGAATCTCATCCCGTTGCACGACGACACGGCACCACTTTGCGGCGTTCACCATTGCGTTGGCGGATGGGATTCCTCGCCAACAGCGGCTCGGAATGACAGTGACTATTTTGGCTTCCTCCACCGACGCGGTGTGCGGAACCCCATCGAGCCAGCCAGAGAAATTGAATGGGGTCGCGCTGCGTGAGCAAAAAAATGGGGCGGTCTCTCGACCACCCCGAAGGCGCACTCTCGAATACTCGCAGAGGATGACAGCGCTAAGGGAACCTATCCTCGACGCGTCACGCCCAGGGAGGTTGGGCGTTCTGCAAATACTCAATGAAACTGTTGCAAGGCGCGTGCCAACATTTGGCGCGCCTCAGTGTTCGAAATTGCAGGGCACAACGCCACCGCGCGCACCAAACAATTTTTGATTTGTCGGGCAGCCACGACGCGTTTTCGTGGTGAAACGCTAAGTTGTTGATTGCATGGCGTCAATGCTGTCGTCTGACGGCGACAAATCGAATCGTCAATGTGACGCTTTGCGCGAGGTTTATTTTTTGAAGTGCGCCGCTTCGAGCCCGTGGCGTTGCAACAGTTTGTAGAACTCGGTGCGATTGCGTTTGGCAATTTTGGCCGCCTGCGTGACGCTGCCTTGCGTGAGTTTCAATAGCCGCGTCAGGTAGCCGTATTCAAATTCCTTGCGCGCCTCTTCAAAGCCATCGAGGCTATCTTTCCCCAGTTGCATCGCCTGCTCGACCACACTGACGGGCACGATATCCGACGTGGTGAGGGCGACCGCCTGCTCGGCGACGTTCAACAGTTGACGGATGTTGCCCGGCCACGGTGCCGCGAGCATCATCGACAGCGCATCGGGGGAAAACCCCGTGACGTGCTTGGCGTAGCGCGCCGCAAGTCGTTTGACAAAATGGGTCAGTAGCAGCGGGATGTCCTCGTGTCGCTCGCGCAGCGCGGGAAGTTTTAGCGTGACCACATTGAGGCGGTAGTACAAATCCTCGCGGAATTCGCCCGCATCCCGCGCCTGCACCAAATCACGGTGACTGGCCGAGACGATGCGGACATCGACTGGAATGTTCTTGACCGAACCGACCGGCCGCACTTCACGCGTCTCAAGCGCGCGCAGCAGTTTTACCTGCAGGCTCAACGGCATGTCGCCGATTTCGTCGAGAAACAACGTGCCGCCGTCGGCTTCAAGAAATAGTCCTGTATGGTCGGCGATGGCACCGGTGAATGCACCTTTGCGGTGTCCGAATAGCTCGCTTTCGAGCAAATTTTCCGGAATCGCGCCGCAGTTCAAGGCCACAAACGGCTTGGCCGCGCGCGGGCTCGCCGCGTGCAGTGCGCGCGCCAGCACTTCTTTGCCGGTGCCGCTTTCGCCTTGAATCAGCACGCTCGCCTCGCCTTGTGCCACGCGCTCGGTGCGTATCAGCAATTCGTCCATGCTCGGCGAGCGGGTGATGATGGCGGCGCGCCACGCACCAATGCTTGCCGTGCTGTTGCCGCGCTTGATCGCGCCGTGTGTGCCATGCAGCGCCAGCGCGCGGTCAATTTGCGCCACCAAATCAGCGGCGTCGTAAGGTTTAGTCAGGTAGCCGAAGATGCCTTCCTTGGTGGCGGCCACGGCGTCGGGAATGGTGCCGTGCGCAGTCAGCATGATGACCGGTAGGCTCGTGTAGCGTTCGTTGATCTGCGCGAACAACGCCATGCCGTCGATGCCCTCCATGCGCAAATCGGTGATCACAAGGTCAGGCCGCTCACCGGCAATCATCGACAACGCCTGCTGGCCGCTGCTGGCAGTCGCGACTTCGTAACCGTTCGCCTTTAGGCGGATGGCGAGCAACTTAAGCAAGTCGGCGTCGTCGTCGACCAGCAGTAATTGACCTTTGTGAACAGCAGGCATAGGTTTTCCGGGTGTCAGCACGGGGTGGCGTTCAAGCAAGTCTTGCATGGTTTTTCCCTGAAGGTGGTTTCAGGGATTCCGATGCACGATTCGTGCCGGAACTGGCTAGCCAGCGTAAGCGGCAGCCCCCGGCTCTGCAGGGGAGGCCTCAGAAGTTTGACGAATCCAGAAGTTCATCGGAAGCAACGCCAAGTTGTGCGCTGGCAACCACGACAAGGCGTTTTACCATGGGAAGTATGAATGCCTAAACCATTCGAAATGGGAGTGTAAGGCCACGTCGCTACTACCTTTCCCCACCCCAGCCCTCCCCTCGTCGAGGGGAGGCAGCCTCAACGATTCCGCACGGACGGTGCGACACCAGTTGCAATCAGGCTCCTTCCCCCGGTCACGGGGGAACAACCACAAGGGTTGCGCCGGGCGGGGATGGGGGAATGTCGTCGCCTGGCACTGACCGGCCACCCGTTGGTGGCTACAAGTACGTGGTCGCGTCAGCGTCCTCTCAGGCAGAGCATTGGCACACATTCATTTCACCTGTGGTTGTCGGGGAAGTATCACGCGAAAGCGTGCACCGACCGCGGCGACGGCACTGACCGTGCCACGGTGCAGTTCAACGTAGTCGCGCACAATCGCCAAACCGAGTCCGGTACCCCTGGCACCCGATTTGATCGCCGTTTCACTGCGAAAGAATGGATCAAACACGCGCTCTTTATCCGCTTCCGCAATGCCGGGGCCATCGTCGAGAACTTCAATGACAGCATTCTCGCCTTGCTTGACCAGCCTTACGGTGATGGTGCCGCCCACGGGCGAATACTTGATGGCATTGGAGACCAGATTGTCGACCACGACGCTAAGTTTTTTGGCGTCGCCCTGAATGGATGTTTTCTCATACTGGCGACGCACACCCAGCGACTTGGACACCAACGCAACTTTGTGCGTTTCGAGTACGCCATCGATCAAATCGAGTAATTGCAACGGCGCGAGATCGAGTGCCGCCGCTTCATTGAGTCGACGCGACGATTGTGCCTGGCTGTACGTCAGCAAATCCTGAATCAGGCGCTCCAGCGATTGCGAATTTTGTTTCAGAATGCGCGCGACCTCACGCTGTTCTGCGTTGAGTTGTCCCACCACCTCTTCGGCGAGCAAATCGGAGCCTTCGCGCAACGCAGTGAGTGGCGTTTTCAGTTCGTGCGAAATGTGCTGAAAAAATCTCGTCTTTTGGTCTTCGAGTTCAATCAGCCGCTGTCGCAGCCAGTCGAGCTGCGCGCCGAGTTTTACGATATCGCGCGGACCAGTCACACGAATGCGCTGGGCGAGATTGCCTTCTCCCAGCCGATGAATGGCCGCGTCGAGATCGCGAATCGGGCGCGCCAACAGATAGGTGAACCCGGCAATCAGCAGCAACGCGGAGGGCACCATCGCCAGCATTTGCCAGTACACCTGATTGCGCGATTTAGCCGCTGAAGCGCGCAGTTTGGTGACTTCCGCTTCGACGCTCAGATCGGCGAGTGCGTTGAGTCGCTGTGCACGATCGGAAATATTGCCGAACTCGCGCTCCATGCGACGCGCCAGTTCCGGCGAGGCCGTGGCGGCAGTCAGCGAGACAAAGGCGGGTGCCTCGAGTTGGCGAATCGTCGCCGCCGCGGTGAGCATCGCGGCGTCAAGCGGCAGTGCTTCGAGCTGATTCAGTTGCGCCAGCCAATTGTCACGCGTACGCTTGTAGCTCTCAATCAGCTCGCGATCCCCGGATACGGCGTAAAAACGTGCGGTGCGTTCGAGTACCAGCGACATGGCACCTAGTTGCCGCGCACTTTGGGTGGCGAGCGTCGCGTTGTACACCGCCTTCTGGCTTTGCTCGGACAAGCGTTCGATGGAAAACGCGTTGGTCACCAGCCCGGCGATTAACGGCAATGCGACGATGGCAAAGCCGCCGAGCAACAAGCTCAGGAATGACGTGGGATAACGAAGACGCATGAATGTTTGTTTTATGTTGTTGTGAGCGAATCAGCACGCGAGAGTAGCAGAGATCCCTGAGCAAGCGGCGTGCCAAATGCTCGCCAGCAGTGACGATGATAAAATCTGCCCGTGAATGCAACCGTCACGAAAGCACGCAAATGGCAATGTACGAATCCGATGTGACAAAATTTCTCCGTGAACTGTTCGAAAAGCAGCCCGAGCTTATCGAGCTGCAAAAGAAAAACCGCGCGACATGGTGGGACAAGAAGCTCGATGCGGATCAGTTACGCCACAACGACGCGTCTGAAGCGCCGAAAGCGCCATACGCCTACTTTCCGCTGCCGACGGCAGAAGCCGACGCCAAGTCATAGATTGTGAAAGTCTAGTATTGGTGCGGCTGTTCGGGCAAAAATGCCTGAAAACGACCGCCAGTAGGGCGTTTTCAAAGTTTGTGCGTCCCTCAATTCCCTTCATTCCCTCCCTTGCTCGGAAGTGACAGCATGATGCGACTGACTGTTTGCGTTGTTTTGACCAGCCTTGTCTCGAGCGGTGTTGCTGCCGACGAAGGGATGTGGACATTTGATAATCTTCCACGCGAGCCGCTGGCGGCAAAGTACAACTTCACGCCGGACGCCAAGTGGACTGATCATGTCATGCGTGCCGCGGTCAGTCTGGGCGGATGCTCGGCATCGTTTGTGTCCAAAGACGGATTGGTATTGACCAATCATCACTGCATTTCAGGTTGCTTGCAGCAACTCTCCAACGCCAGAAAAAATTATCTGACCGATGGTTTTCTGGCCAGAAAGCACGACGAAGAAATGCAATGTCCGACCACCGAAGTCAGTCGGCTCGAACAGATTACCGATGTGACCAAGGCGGTGAATGCGGCGACGGCGGGACTTTCGGGCGAAGCGTACAAGAACGCGCAGAACACTATCAACGCCAAGCTTGCTGAAGCGTGTGTGGGGGGTAGCCGTACGACGATCCGTTGCAGCGTCGTCACGCTCTATCAAGGTGGCCAATATCACTTGTACCGCTATCAGCGCTACGCCGATGTACGTCTGGTGTGGGCACCAGAAGCGGCGGCGCCCAACTTTGGTGGTGACCCGGACAACTTTAATTTCCCGCGTTTCGCGTTGGATGCGGCCATGCTGCGCGCGTATGAAAACGGCAAACCAGCGCCGGTGAAGAACTTTTTTCCGTTCAGCGCCAGCGGAGCCAAGCCCGGTGAGCTTGTATTCACGACCGGCAACCCCGGGCGCACCAGTCGCTTGTTGACGGTGGCGCAGTTGGAGACGCTACGCGACGTGCGACTGATCGCCACGCTTCGGCGTGGATATGAATTGCGTGGATTGCTGACTCAATACCGAAAGCTGGGCACCGAGCCGGCGCGCGTCGCGTTCAACGATTTGTTTGGCCTCGAGAATGGGCTGAAAGTAAGTACCGGCCAATTGGCCGCGTTGCAGTCACCCGAACTGATGGCACGCAAGCGTGCTGACGAAGCCGCGTTGCAAAAGTTTGCGGCATCCGAGCCGACGCTCAAAAGTGAAGTCGCTGGCGCATGGGACGCCATCGTACGCGCACAGGACCTATGGCGCGAGATCGACACCGAGCACGACATGATCGAAACTGGACGCGCGTTCAACACACGTTATTTTGCGCTGGCACGCGCACTCGTTCGCGGTGCCGATGAGCGCGCCAAGCCAAGTGGGGATCGCTTACCGGAGTTCGCGTCGACGCGTATGCCGCAAGTCGAACGGCAAATCAATTCGCCCGCGCCGATTTATCCCGAGTTTGAGAAAGTGAAGCTCGAGTTTTCGTTGACCAAAATGCGTGAGTTGCTGGGAACCGACCATCCGTTTGTAGTCAGCGTGCTGGGCAAGGAGTCGCCCGAGCAGGTTGCCAAACGTTTGGTCGATGGCACCACCCTCGGCGACCCGGCATTGCGCAAAACGCTGTGGCAAGGCGATGCGGCGGCGGTTGCAAAATCAGACGACACATTTCTCAAACTGGTTCGCGCGATTGACGCCGAGGCGCGTGCGATTCGCAAGCGGCTGGAAAATGAGGTCACAGCCGTGGAGCAAAAAAACGCCGAATTGATCGCCAAGGCACGCTTCGCGCACTCGGGCGCCAAGGCCTATCCGGATGCCACCGGCACATTGCGACTGAGCTACGGCGCGGTGGAAGGTTGGATCGAACGCGGCAAGGCGGTCGCGCCGTTTACAGATTTCGCTGCGGCGTTCTCGCGTCACACTGGGGCACCGCCCTATGCGCTACCGACTTCGTGGCTGACATCAAGAGAGCGGCTCAATCTCGCGCAGGATCTCAATTTCGTGACGACTAACGACATCATCGGCGGCAACTCGGGTTCGCCCATGATCAACCGCAGTGCGGAAATTGTCGGACTTGCGTTCGACGGCAACACCCATGCGCACAGTGGCGCATTTTGGTACGACGCAAACCGCAAGCGCACGATCGGTGTGACCAGCGGCGGGATTCTGGAAGCGCTGAAAAATATCTACGGCGCGACTGAGTTGCTGGCAGAACTTCGCGGCAAATAGTCCTACTGAGTTTGGTTCGCGGCAAACAGCGTCAATACGCGATCCAGCCCACCACTGTTGATGGCGAACGACGCTTGTGATTGCACCACCGGTTTGGCGCGATAGGCAATCGAGCAACCCGCCTCCGCCATCATCGGTAAATCGTTCGCGCCGTCACCGATGACCATAATCTGCTCGCGCGTCGCGCCGAGTTGGGTGGCGGTTTCCCGGACGTGTCGCGCCTTCGCGGCGGCATCGCACAGCGAGCCGATGACGCGGCCGGTGAGTTTGCCGCCGACAATTTCAAGTTCGTTGGCGAACGCCGCGTCGAGGTTGAGTCGTGCCTTCAGCCGCTCGGTGAAAAACGTAAAGCCGCCCGAAACCAGCAAGGTGAAAATATTGGCGCTGCGCGCGGCCGCTATCAGGGTTTCAGCGCCGGACGAGAGCGACAGACGTTCGTCGTAAACGCGTTCGAGTATCGATGCGTCGAGCCCTGCCAGCAATGCGACGCGCTGCCGAAATGACGTCGGCCAATCAATCTCACCGCGCATCGCAGCGGCCGTGATGGCGGCGACTTCGGATTTCCTGCCGATGAAATCGGCGATCTCATCGATGCACTCGATGGTGATGAGTGTCGAGTCCATGTCCATCGCGAGCAAGCGAAAGTCGCTGAATTTTCGTGAGGGCGCGTTCATCTCAGGCAGCAGCCTTCGCTAGTGGGGTGACGGGTGTTAGCTCATAGAGTACGGCTTTAATGGCGAGCACGCGATCGTGCAGATTCACCATCGCCTTGTCGATTTTGAGCTTGTCCTGTCCTGCGAGTTTGAAGTGGCGCTTTTGCTGCACCAACTGGATGACGCGTTGCGGGTGAATCGGCGTATCGGAGCCGAACTGGATGGTAATCGAGGCCGCGCTCGCGTCAATCTTGATTAAATCGAGTGGCTTACCGAGGATGCGCAATTCGTGGCTATCGACAAGATTCGCCGTCGCATCCGGTAGCGTGCCGAAGCGATCGATCAATTCTTCCCGCAATAGTTGCAGCGCCTCGGCCGTGTCGCAGTTGGCCAGTCGCTTGTAGATCACCAAGCGTTCATGCACGTCACCGCAGTAGGTGTCCGGTAGCAACGCTGGCGCATGTAAATTGATTTCGGTGGATACGCCGAGCGGCTTGGACAAATCCGGCTCCTTGCCCGCCTTGAGTGACTTCACCGCGTGGTTGAGCATATCGGTGTAGAGGGTAAAACCAATATCCTGAATGCCGCCGGATTGCGAGTCCCCCAGCACTTCACCGGCCCCGCGAATTTCCAGATCGTGCATCGCCAAATAGAAACCCGCCCCCAGATCTTCCATGGCCTGAATCGCTTCGAGGCGCCGTTTGGCGTTGATATTGAGCGCCTCCTCGGGCGGCGTCAGTAAATACGCATACGCCTGATGATGCGAGCGACCGACGCGGCCACGCAGTTGATGAAGTTGTGCGAGCCCGAATTTGTCGGCGCGGTGAATCAGAATCGTGTTGGCAGTGGGTACATCGATGCCGGATTCGATAATCGTTGAGCACAGCAACACGTTGGACTTCTGGTGGTAGAAGTCACGCATCACGCGCTCCAACTCGCGCTCCGGCAACTGGCCGTGCGCGACGGCGATGCGCGCTTCGGGGACGAGGCGTTCGAGTCGTTCGCGCTGGTTTTGAATGGTCTCGACTTCGTTGTACAAATAGTAGGCTTGGCCACCGCGCTTTAATTCGCGCAGGATGCCTTCGCGCACAATGCCTTCCGAGAGGTTATGCACAAAGGTCTTGATGGCGAGCCGCCGCTGCGGTGCGGTGGCGATCACCGAAAAATCGCGCAGCCCTTCGAGCGACATGGCGAGGGTGCGCGGGATCGGCGTGGCGGTGAGCGTCAACACATCTACTTCCGAACGCAACGCTTTCAACACTTCTTTCTGGCGCACACCGAAGCGATGCTCTTCATCGATGATGACTAGCCCCAGGTTTTTGAATACGACATCTTTTTGAATGAGCTTGTGCGTGCCGATGGCGATATCGACCGTACCATTGGCGAGCCCCTTGATCGCCTCGTTGGTTTCCTTACCCGAACGAAAGCGCGAGAATTCGGCGAGCTTTACCGGCCACTCGGCAAAGCGATCCGAGAAATTGTGGAAGTGCTGCTCGGCCAACAGCGTGGTCGGCACCAGAATGGCGACCTGCTTACCGGCATTGACCGCCAGAAACGCGGCGCGCAACGCAACCTCGGTTTTGCCAAATCCCACATCGCCGCAGATGAGGCGGTCCATCGGTCGACCCGAGGTCATGTCAGCCGTGACCGCCTCGATGGCCGCTGACTGATCCGCGGTTTCTTCGAACGGAAACGCCGAGGCGAACGCGTCAACCTCGTTGGCTTTCATTGGAAACGCGAACCCTTGCCGCGCCGCGCGCCGCGCGTAGAGGTTCAATAGCTCAGCAGCGGTATCGCGAATTTGCTCAGCGGCGCGGCGCTTGGCTTTTTCCCATTGACCAGAGCCCAGACGATGCAGCGGTGCGCTGTCAGGATTGGCGCCGGTGTAGCGCGAAATGGCTGCGAGCTGCGACACCGGCACGAACAACTTGTCGTTACCATCGTAGTGGAGTTCGAGAAACTCCATCGCACCTTCACCGATGTCCATCGACTTCAAGCCCATGTAACGGCCGATGCCGTGCTGCTCGTGCACGACCGGGTCGCCGATTTTCACTTCAGCGAGATCGCGCAGCATGCCTTCGGCGTTGCTGCGCGTTTTTTCGCGGCGGCGCGATTGCTTGACTTCACTCGCATACAGCTCGTTCTCGGTGACGATGGCGAGCCGGTCGTCCACCGCGATGAAACCCTTCTGCAACGGCGCGATGGTGACGACAACGCTGGATTTGAAACCCGAATCAGGTAGCGGTGTTTCAGCCACAATTGCCTGAAAGTCCGCGCCAGCGCTAGCGTTTAGCTGGTGATCATTGAAGAAGGTGAGGATAGTTTCACGCCGTCCAAGACTCTCCGCCGCGACCAGCACCCGCCCGTCGAAACTAGCGACCAGCTGCTTGAGTCGTGACAGCGGGTCAGCCGCTTTGCGATCGATATCGACGGCAGGCAACGCAGCGACCGGCAGCGCAATGTCGTTGAACACAATTTTTTCGAAGCGTGCGACGCCACGAAACAACTCATCGACCGGCACGAATACATCGGCCGGCGGCAGCAGCGGGTGATCGCGATCGCCACGCATCAGTTCATAGCGCGATTTAACGTCGCGCCAGAACGCTTCGGCCGTAGTCTCGACGTTACCGTGCAACAGCACGCGTGTCGTGGGCGGCATGTACTCGAACAGTGTTGCGGTGGTGGCGAAAAACAGCGGCAAGAAGTATTCGATACCGTTAGGTGCCATGCCCGCCGAGACGTCTTTGTACATGCGCGACTTTGACGGGTCGCCTTCGAAGCGGTCGCGGAACTGTTCGCGAAACTGATGTTGCCCTTCTTTGTCGAGTGGAAATTCGCGGGCGGGTAGCAAGCGGATTTCGTTCACCGGGTAGATGCTGCGCTGCGTGTCGACGTCGAAGGTGCGAATGGCTTCGATCTCGTCACCCAACAAATCGATTCGGTAGGGAACGGTCGAGCCCATCGGAAACAAATCGATCAGGCCGCCGCGAATGGCGAATTCGCCTGGTGCCATCACCTGCTTGACCGATGTGTAGCCGCCAAATGCAAGATCGGTGCGGAAGCGTTCGAGACCGAGCGGCGTTTTGGTGCGCAGAAAAAACGCGCGAGCGGCCAGATATTCGCGCGGGGCCAGTCGCGACATGGCGGTGGTGACCGGCACGATGCCAATGTCGAAGTCGGACTTGGCGAAGCGATACAGCGTCGATACGCGTTCGGAGACCAGATCCGGGTGTGGTGAAAAATGATCGTAGGGCAAGGTCTCCCAATCCGGCAGGCGGCAGACGCGCAATTTCGGCGCGAACCACGGAATTTCATTGGCGAGGCGCTCTGCGTCAGCCGCATCGGCCGCGAGCACCAACAACGGCACATCGGGCGACGCGGTCGCGGTGCGCGCGAGCATGAGCGAATCGGCGGTTTGCGGAACAGCAACAGAGTTTTTCATGAATGACTTAAGGAGGGTCTGATTAAGTTGCTTTGGTTCAGATTGTGGTGAGGTTGGGGCAGCTACTAGGCATGCGACGAAGGGGCAAAGCCGGGCTACCGCACGAGGAGCATAACAACGTAGATGCCCCAAGATCGCCGCAAGATGAATCGAATGGACTTGATCAGACCCTCCTTAAGGTGATTCGTGGTGCGCGCGGGTCAGTCCGCATTCGGCACGGCGATGCGGGCCAATGCGCGCATCACATCGTTCGGTGTGGCGAAGCGTTCAGTCGGCGACTTCGCCAGCAATTTGTCGAGAATCGGCTGGAATTGGCGCAGGCGCATCGGCAGCAGCGGTACTTCGTCGTGCAGGTGTCGAAAAATAATCTGTGCCGCAGTGTCACCTACGAATGGTGGCGCGCCGGTCAGTAGCTCATGCAGTATCACGCCAACTGCATACAGATCGCTGCGTGCGTCGACCGGCTGGCCTGCGCCTTGCTCCGGACTCATGTAGATTGGCGTACCGAGCACATCACCCGTTTCGCTGCAGCGCACGGTACTGCCGAACATCGTCGAGATATTGAAGTCGATGAGTACGATGCTCGCGTCATCGCGAAAAAACACACTCTCCGGCTTGAGATCGGCGTGACAAATGCGCGATTGGTGGAGTTCGCCGAGCGCGTGCAAAAGGCGCCCGAATATTTCGATCGCAGTGCCCACATCGATGGGCTTTCGCATGCGCTGTCGAAGGTCGCCATTCGACAGATATTCCATGACCGTGTAGGGAAACGTCGCTGTGATGCCGGAATCGAACTCCCTGACCACACTGGTGCCTCGATGCGGTCGCAGCCGGCGTGCCAAGTTGCAAAACGTGGACATTTCACGCGTGTTGTGCACGGCAAGCGAGGTCAGAATTTTTACCGCGACGCGCGTCTGATTGACGGCGTGCTCGGCGAGGAACACATGCGCCAGCTGACCACTAGCGAGTTTCGACAGGCAACGATAGCTGTCGATGTCGACCGCGATGGGCGCATTGTCGTCCATCAGAAAGAACTTGTCGTAGATTGCGGGCGCGGTCGTCGGCGCTGATTGGTGGTGCGTCGGGTCGACTACTCGCTGCGCAGGGGCGATCGCACGGGTCAATGCAGCGCGCAGCCGCTGTCCCGACAACGCGTCCTTGCGCAACACGTCGAATGCACCCGCGGCAAGCAGGGTCGGCCGTTGGCTAGCCAGATTGTCGGCCACCAGCATGATGATCGGTGGACAGTTGTCACGGCTGCGCAAGCGCGTCAGGGCGTCGAACGCTTCGCTCTCGGTGCCGACGCCGCCCAGAATCACCGCGTCGCCACGCGTGCCAAATGTAAAGCCGGCACCGCACATGGTTTGCGAATACGGATCGATGTCCTCAATTCGCGCGTCGGGAAAGTACTCGGTGACCAATGCCGCAATCGCGAGACGAAAGCCGACCGATCCGTCAACAATGGCGACAATCGGTGGCGCGATGATGGAACTACCCTCTGGTGGCTGCATGCGTTGGTGCGTTCAACCTAGAAACGGCAGTTGGACGGGTGTGTCCGCAAGGGATACCGTCCCCGGCGGGGACATAAGTGTGCGTGTTTGCGGCTTTCTGGCAAGGGTGTAGCAGGGAATTCGGTCAGCGTGCTGACCGCCTGCGAAACGGTCTGCACATGCATGTGCAGACGCGCCCTGCAAGGGCGACGACGAGTAAGACTGCACCCTGCGAGGAGGAGCAACGCGACCAGGGAGCCGCAAAAGCGTGCAATCGCACCCGTAGCGTACTCACCCAACAGGTGAACCAACAAGTCTCGACTATCTTGAATCATTTCATGATCTTATTGACATAGAGAAGCGGTCAACTGCCGTTTCTAGGTTGAATGCCCACGACTCGGCGCGGGTCAATCTCGTCCGTGTGTCCCCGCTGAAATGGCAGACCCCATCTAAATGACGACGACAGGAATTTTGCCGATGCGTCCGCGCCACTCCTGCGGGCCAGTGCGATGTACCGCGCCGCCTGCAGAGTCGACGGCGACTGTGACTGGCATGTCCTTGACGTCGAACTCATAGATCGCTTCCATGCCCAGATCTTCAAAGGCGACCAAGCGTGACGCTTTGATCGCTTTGGACACCAAGTAAGCCGCGCCGCCAACAGCGATGAAATAGGTGGCCCCATTTTTCTTGATGTTCTCAACCGTCGCTGCACCGCGCTCGGATTTGCCGATCATGCCGATGAGTCCGGTCTTTTCCAGCATGTCAGCGGTGAATTTGTCCATGCGAGAAGCCGTCGTTGGGCCTGCGGGTCCCACCACTTCGTCACGCACGGCATTCACCGGGCCGACGTAATAGATGATGCGATCGGTGAAATCGACCGGCAATTTTTCGCCGCGATTCAGCATTTCAACTAAGCGCCGATGCGCCGCGTCACGCCCGGTGAGGATCTTGCCGGTCAGCAAGACGCGGTCACCGGATTTCAACTTGCCGAGTTCGGACTTGCTGATGCCGTCGATGTTGACGCGCTTGGATGTTGAAAAGTCGAGCGTGAGTTTCGGCCAGTCGTCGAGTGACGGCGGCTCTAGCGTGGCAGACCCTGAGCCGTCCAGCACAAAGTGGGCGTGGCGGTTGGCTGCGCAGTTGGGCAGCAACGCGACCGGTTTGGACGCGGCGTGCGTCGGATAGTCAACCACCTTGACGTCGAGCACCGTGGAAAGTCCGCCGAGGCCCTGCGCACCAATGCCGAGTGCGTTGACCTTCTCGAACAACTCCAAGCGCAACGCCTCGGCGCGCGTGAGGTTGGCACCCCCACGAGCCTTCGCCTGGAGTTCGTGAATATTCATCGGTTCCATCATCGCCCACTTGGCTATCAGCATGGCTTTTTCTGGCGAGCCGCCGATGCCTATTGACAACATGCCGGGCGGACACCAGTCGGCACCCATGGTCGGCACCACCGACAATACCCAGTCGACAATGCTGTCGTTGGGCAGCAACATCGCGAACTTGGATTTGTTTTCTGAGCCGCCGCCTTTGGCCGCAACAATGACTTCAACCTTGTCGCCCGGTACCAATTCAACGTGCGTCACACCAGGCGTGTTGTCGAGTGTGTTTTTGCGTTTGCCATCAGGGTCGATCACCATCGAGCCGCGCAACGGGTTGTTGACATCGGTGTAGGCGCGACGAACGCCTTCGTTGACCATCTGCTCGAGCGACAGCGTCGCGTCCCAACGCACCTCCATGCCGACGCGAATGAAGGCGATGCAAATGCCGGTGTCCTGGCAAATCGGGCGATGCCCTTCAGCCGCCATGCGCGAATTGATGAGTATCTGCGCCATCGCGTCTTTGGCGGCAGCAGACTCCTCTTTCAAATACGCTTCGTGCAGCGCCTTGATGTAGTCAACAGGGTGGTAGTAGCTGATGAACTGAAATGCGTCAGCTACCGAGGTGATGAAATCTTCCTGCTTGATGGTGGTCATAACAACTCCTAGAAATCGTCGCGCGCGTGCTTGCCGGGTGGGTGCGATGGCTTGCTACCGTCCATGATGCGATCAATTCAGGCGATGGACAGCACCGACACGATGAAGGCCATGTGGATGACGGTCTGCCACAACAGCGTGTGGTCAGTCAATTTATCCGCATTGATGAACGATTTGAGCAGGTGAATGGATGAGATACCGATGATTGCCGTGGCCAGCTTCACCTTCAGCACAGCGGCGTTGACGTGTGACAGCCACTCGGGCTGATCGGGGTGCCCTTCCAGATGCATGCGCGACACGAAGGTTTCGTACCCGCCGACAATGACCATCACCAACAGATTCGAAATCATCACCACATCGATCAGGCCCAACACCAGCAGCATGATTTCGGCTTCGCTGATTGTGGCTCCTGAAACAAAAAAATGCTCCCTTCACCAGATGCATCAACTCCACGCCGAACTGGTAGACGTAAATCACCTGCGCCACAATCAGCCCCAGGTACAGCGGTACCTGCAGCCAGCGGCTCATGAAGATAAATTGCGGCAACGGCTTCAACGGGCGCGAATTGAGCTTCTGCTGATTCATGCGATATCCGAAAAAAAATAGAAAAACCCTCACAAACGACTTTGTGAGGGGAAAAATGCGCCTGAATTGTGATTCAACCGTGTGACTGCGAGATGGCAATCGTCGGGTTGATGTCCCGCCTGAGAATCTTACCATTCTTGGTGCGCGGCAGAGCATTGGCGATATAGACGCGCTTGGGTGCTTTGTAGGGCGCAATCTGCGTTTGACACCATTGCAGCAGTTGGTCTGCCGAGGTGGTCTGATTCGCTTGCAGGATGACATAGGCCACGACAATGAGTTTGTCTGGTCCAATGGTCTCGCCGACACATGCGCAATCGGCCACGCTCGCGTGCGATTTCATCACTCGCTCGACTTCGTAGGGTGACACGCGGTAGCCGAAACTCTTGATGATGTCGTCACGGCGGCCAAGAAACCACCAGTAGCCGTCGGCGTCAATGCGCGCATGATCGCCAGTGAAAAAATATCCGTCGTGACGCAACTTCGCCGTTTCTTCGGGCAAGTTCCAGTAGCGCAGGAACAGTCCGGGGTCGCCTTCAGGAATGGCGATCATGCCTTCCTCGCCGGCGGTCACCGGCGCGAACGATTCAGGATCGAGTAGCGCTACCGCGTGACCCGGCTGTGGAAAGCCCGCCGAACCGGCGCGTATCGGTCGATGCACGGACTGCGACAAGTAGTACGAAATTTCGCTCATGCCGACGGCTTCAAAGATTTGCATACCAAAGCGCTCGCGCCACTGCGCGAGCATGTCGTCGGATAAATGCTCACCCGCACTCATGCAAAAACGCAAACTGGGAACGTCGGCCCGGGTCACGGTCGTTTTTTGCACGATCTGGCGATAAATCGTTGGCACACCGATAAAAATCGTCGCGCGATGCTTGGCGATCAGACGCGGCCACAGCACGGCTTCGTTCTTGCCTTCATGCACAATCACCAGTTTGCCAAGGTACAGCGGATCCATCAGTGCGGAACCAAGCACATAGGTCCAGTTGAACTTGCCAGAGTGCACGATGCGGTCAACCTCGGTGGCGCTGAAGTTGAACCAATATTCGCTGGCTGGCGATCGACCGAGCAGCGCGCGGTGGGCGTGCAGCACGCCTTTCGGATAACCGGTGGTGCCGCTGGTATAGACCAAATAGGCGGGGTCGTCGGCGCGTGTCCTCTCTGGCGCGGAGCAGGTTGTGATGGCGCGCAACGACTCGTTGAGATCGCGCAGTGTGACACCTTGGTGCGACGTGAGTGCGCCCTCGCCGGTGGTCAGCACCAGTTCGACCGCGCCGCAATCGGCGAGCGTGATTGCCAATTGCGACCAGCTTATCCGATCCATGACCAGTACACGTGCGCCGGAATCTTTTACCAGGTACTGCACTTCCTCGGCGGTGAGCAGGGTCGAGGTCGGCACCGCAATCGCACCGACTTTCATCGCGCCAAAAAATGCGATCGGATATTCGAGACTGTTCGGCAGTCGCACCAAAATACGATCACCTGCCACGACGCCGTGATTGCGCAGCAGCTGCGCGAAGCGGTCGCTTTGCGCGGAGAGTTCACGGTAGGTGGCGCTCGTCGTACCACTAACGTCGTCCTCGACAATCATCGCCGTACGCGATTCGACATCGGTGCCGAGATGGGCATCGGTGCACGCCACGCCAATGTTGAAAAATTCCGGGACGTGCCAATTCCACGCCGGACACGCCGGATATGGCGGCAGCGCGGGGCTAGCCTGCATCGCCGCCACGCCTGACGGTCAACGCGTCAACCCGGGCGTTAGAGAATGACGCCGTATGGCCAGTTTTCACGGATGACTTGCTCGGGCAGCTTTTTCAGGACTTCAATCGCGAACGTCGTGTCGGCAGCAGATAGCGCATGCAATGCGTGGGCGCGCAGCAGTGTTTGCAATGCCTTGCCAAACATCGGTGGATCGAGCATCTCGCCGTTGAACTTGATTGCGCCACCGAGCAGCGCGTCGGCTTCAATCGCGGCTTTGAGAATCGCAATCTTGGTTTTGGTGTCGGTGGGCGATGGTGTGTAGGCGACTTTGCAGGGGTGAATGTGAAACGGATGGATGACTTGCTTGCCGGTCATGCCCATCGCCGCTTCTTCGCAGGCATGGCGATACACCACGCGCGTTTCTTCGTCCCCGTGCAAATCCAGCCAGCGTCGGACGTCATCCGGCTCGACGCTTGACTCGGGCATCGCCGATTGCCCGATTAATGTTTCCACGCCGCCGATGACGCCTTTGCCGGCGATGCGCGCCTCGAACAACACCTGGTTCATGAAATAGGCGAGTTCCACCGTCCAGTGCCGCGGCGTGATCTGAATCCCCATCGCTTTGGAAAAATCATGGATGCCGAATACCACGTGCTTGACGGTCGCATACTGCATTAGGTCGGGCGCGATCTTGAGCGACTTGGGGTGTTCGATAATCGGCTGAATCGTCATGCGATGGTTTAGTCCGACCAGCACCGCCGACAAGTCGCGGATTTCAGCCGATCCATAGGCCTCGCCCGCCTTGGCCAGCATGACGACATCGATGTGATCCGATAGATCACGGATCAGCAATAAGTCTTTTTCATACTCTTCAGTGCGAAACGGATTGATGCGAATGGCGATTTGCACTTCGCGCCGCCGCGGCATGCCGGGCAACTCTTGTCGCAACAGTTCGCGCGACATTTCCTTTTGACGACAACCGTCCTCCAAATCGAACAGCAGGGTGTGTGCCGTCGTTTGCACGGCGTGTTTTTTGAAGCGTTGCGCCGCCTGTCCGAGATCCTCGTAGATGCCCAGCGAGGGGGCGTACTTAACCGGCGGGTAGTAAATTTGAATACCCGGCCAATAGTCGCCGAGTAACGCGGCGGAATCGTGCGACGGATGCATCTCGGGGGTGTGGCTCATGGCGGCGGCTTTTGCTTGGTGGACGCGCGGGGCTCGCCCAAAACCGGCGGGCGATTGACGGATACGATACCCAAGTTGTTGCACCGCGTCAACCACTCTTATATAAGACATAAGACACCTCTGCTATGATGCCGGCGGGTTCGCACAACTTGCTTGCGTGGTGATCGCGAAGGTATTGTTTACACGGCGGTTTTTGTTGATCCGGGTTGCGCTGGGGCAAACGTCAAGCGCGGTCGATATGCTATAAATACCCTGCCGATAGCGCCTATTAAAAGTATCAGGAGAAAGAAAATGTCAGGCATTGAATCCATCATGCACGAGTCGCGTTTGTTCCCGCCGCCAGAGGCATTGGCCAAGGCGGCGACCATCTCCGGTCGGGCGGCCTACGATGCGCTGTGCGACGCCGCGTCGCGTGACGAATCAGGCTTCTGGGCAGGCCTTGCGCGTGAACACCTGTCTTGGAAGACCCCGTTCACGCGGGTGTTGGACGAAGCGAATGCACCGTTTTACCGCTGGTTTTATGACGGCGAACTCAACGCCTCGTACAACTGTCTCGATCGACAAGTTGCCGCGGGACTCGGCGACAAAATCGCCATTAAGTTCGAGGCCGACAACGCGGCGGTCAGCGAGATTTCTTATCGCGCGCTGCTGGCGCGCGTCTGCCGTTTCGCCAATGCGCTCAAAGCCAAAGGCATCAAGAGCGGTGATCGCGTCATCATTTACATTCCGATGAGTATCGAGGGTGTCATTGCGATGCAAGCGTGCGCGCGCATCGGCGCGACGCACTCCGTGGTATTCGGTGGCTTTTCTGCCAAGTCGTTGCAAGAGCGCATCATCGACGCCGGTGCGGTTGCCGTCATCACGGCGGACGAACAAATGCGCGGCGGTAAAACGCTGCCGATCAAAGCGATTGTCGACGAAGCGATCGGCATGGGCGGCTGTGAACACATGACAAATTGCATCGTCTATCGCCGTACTGGCAACGCGGTCAACATGGTGGCCGGTCGCGATAGCTGGTGGCACGATCTTGAAGCGTCGCAGAGTGACGTTTGTGAGCCGACGTGGGTCAACGCCGAGCACCCGCTGTTCATCCTCTACACATCAGGGTCAACCGGCAAGCCCAAAGGCATTCTGCATTCCACGGCGGGCTATTTGCTGTGGGCGGCGCTGACGATGAAATGGACGTTCGACATTAAGCCGAGCGATCTTTTCTGGTGCACTGCGGACATCGGCTGGGTCACGGGTCACACTTATGTTGCGTACGGTCCGCTCGCAGCAGGCGCCACACAACTTGTTTTTGAAGGGGTGCCTATTTACCCAAACGCTGGTCGATTCTGGGACATGATTGCGCGCCACAAGGTGAGCGTTTTTTATACCGCGCCGACGGCAATTCGTTCGCTGATCAAAGCTGGCGAGGTTGATCCCAAGGCACACCCGCGCAATTACGATCTGACATCGCTGCGTATTCTCGGTTCGGTCGGCGAACCGATCAACCCTGAAGCGTGGATGTGGTACTACGAAAACGTCGGCGGCAAGCGCTGCCCGATTGTCGATACCTTCTGGCAAACCGAAACCGGCGGCCACATGATCTCACCACTGCCAGGCGTGACACCACTCAAGCCGGGCTCATGCACACTGCCGTTGCCGGGTATCCAAGCGGCCATCGTCGACGAGGCCGGGCACGATCTGCCGAACGGACAAGGCGGCATTTTGGTGGTCAAGCGTCCATGGCCGTCGATGGTGCGCACCATCTGGGGTGACCCCGAGCGCTTCAAGAAGACCTATTTCCCAGAAGAGTTGGGTGGCAAGCTTTACTTGGCCGGGGACGGCGCGGTGCGCGACAAGGAAAACGGTTATTTCACCATCATGGGGCGCATGGACGACGTGCTGAATGTTTCGGGGCATCGACTTGGCACGATGGAGATTGAATCAGCGCTCGTGTCGAATTCAAAGTTGGTGGCCGAAGCGGCGGTGGTGGGACGGCCCGACGAAATGACGGGCGAAGCGATTTGCGCATTTGTGGTGCTCAAGGGCAAACGTCCCGAGGGCGACGAGGCGCTTCGTATCGCCAAGGAGTTGCGCGATTGGGTGGCGAAAGAAATTGGGCCTATCGCGAAACCCAAGGACATTCGTTTCGGTGACAACCTGCCGAAGACACGCAGCGGCAAGATCATGCGCAGGCTATTGCGTTCAATCGCCCGCGGCGAAGCCATCACGCAGGATGTGTCGACGCTGGAGAATCCGGCGATTCTGGAGCAACTCAAGCAGTCGATTTAGCAGCGCGTGCGGCGATCAACATTTATCGGAAGCGTGGAACCAGCAACGACGGGCATCTTGGGCCATTTTTGCTCCAAGATGCCCGTCGATAGGGCAGTTTGATGTGCCGGGGTCTGTCCGGCTAACGCCGACGGCACGAGGTAACTGGTACGAGGGAACTCGTTTATGGCAGCGCAACCATCTCCGACCATCATTGCCGCGACGGTTGCCGAATTGCGCCGCCATGTGCCATTCGACCAGATGGAGGCCGTGTCGCTCTCGTCGCTGGCCGCTGGAATGGTGCTGTGCTACTTTGCCGAAGGCAGCGTCATCGTCGCGCCGGACGATGGTGTGGTCGATCGAGTCCTGATCGTTCAGCGTGGGCACGTGGTCGCGACATCGCCCTCGTCGCCGACCAACGAACATCCGTGGACCTTGGTTGAAGGCGAAATGTTTCCGCTCGACGCGATGATGGCGAGCAGCCCGACGGTCATGACCTTTCGCGCGGCGACCGATGTGTTCTGCTACCAACTGAGCCACAGCTCGTTCGAAGAGGCGATGGATGCGTCGCGCGTATTCAGAAATTTTGCGACCGCACAGTTGGCGCATTTTCTCGACTTGTCGCGTCACGAGGTGCAGAGCACCTTCAGTCGCCGCGTTGTGCACGCCCAGAGCATGGCAACGCCGCTACGCTCGATTATCCGGCGACAGCCCATCATCGCAGCACCATCGGCGAGCATTCGCAGCGTCCTAAATTTGATGCAAACCAACAAGATTGGTTCGGTGGTGATCGTCGATCCGGACAGCGATGGCGCGGCCGGTATCTTTACCGAGCGTGATGTGCTGGATCGCGTAGCGCTTCCCGAGGCCGATCAAAGCGCACCAATCTCGACAGTGATGACAACGCAGCCCTACTGTCTGCCGAGCAGCGCAACCGCGTTTGAAGCGGCACAGCTGATTGCGCAGCGTCGATTTCGGCACGTGGTGGTGACCGATGAGGGTGAAGTTGCCGGCGTCGTCACGGAACGCGATCTTTTTCAGGTGCAACGATTGTCACTGGGTGAAATCGCCAAGTCGATAGATCGCTGTGCCGATGGCGACGCGCTGGCCGCTGCAGCGGCCGACGTTCGCCACATGTCCGTCGCGCTGCTGGGGCAGGGCGTGGCCGCCGAGCAACTCACGCAGTTTGTGACCACCATGAACGATGCGATTGTTGGGCGCGCACTGGCGCTGGCCGCGCAACTCGCGGTACCGCCGGATGTCGCTTGGTGCTGGATCGGGTTGGGGTCGGAAGGACGCATGGAACAAACGCTGGCCACCGATCAGGATAACGCGATCATTTTTGCCGACGATCCAGCGCGCGACGGCCCGGCCACTGAAGCGACAAGGGCGGCACTGTTGCAATTTGCGGCACGGGCAAACGCGCTGCTCGATCAGGCGGGATTCCCGTTGTGTCGTGGTGACATCATGGCGCAGAACCCGAAGTGGTGTCTCTCGGCAACCGAATGGCGCGCCGTTTTTGTCCATTGGTTAAGCGGCGCTTCGCCCCAGGCGTTGCTCAATGCGGCGATATTTTTTGATTTTCGTGCGCTACACGGCGACGCTGGGTTGGCCGCTGCGTTGCGCGAGTGGCTGACTGAGGTGCTCGCCGCACCAGTCGGAGCCCACAAATCTTTTTTGCGCAACATGGCCGTCAACGCCTTGCACGTTCGTCCGCCGCTCGGCATCTTGCGCGATTTTGTCGATGTCGATGAGACGCATCCGGGGACGATCGATCTGAAGAAATTCGGCGCACGTCCGTTCATCGACGCAGCGCGGATTCTCGCGCTGATTCACGGCGTCCGGGCGACCAACACCGCTGACCGACTCCACAGCGCCATGCGCCAGATGCGAGTCGCGAATGAAGAGGTCAACGCCTACGTCGATGCGTTTCACTTTATTCAGTTACTGCGGCTGCGCAACGCCGAGGCGATGGCGCATCAGGCGGGGCAGCATGCCGGGGCGGCACATGTCACAACAGGTAAGGCAGATGCGAATCCGAATCGTGTGGTGATCGAGTCGTTGAACGAACTCGATCGTCGGATTCTCAAAGAGGCGTTGCGCCAGGCACGCAAACTCCAATCCCGGTTGGAACTGGATTTTCAATTGTGATCGACGCGCTGCAATGGTTTCGAACGTTAACGGGCAGGCGCTCCGCGCTCAGTCCGACCCAAGCGATCCGATGGCAGCGCCTACAGCAATCGTTTTTCTCGTCATCCAACGCGGGCGCGACATCAGGATGGGTCGATGTCGCGGTCGATCATGCCCGCTGGGTGGTCGCCGACGTTGAGTCATCCGGGCTTGATGTCAGGCGCGATTGGCTGATTGCCATTGGCGCGGTGGCCGTGGCCGGTCGCGGCGTGCAACTGGCCGACAGCTTTGAGGTTGTGCTGCGCCAGCAACAGGTCTCCACCGACGCCAATATTTTGGTGCATCGCATCGCCGGGCGCGATCAGATTGAGGGCGTTGATCCGGTCGATGCGTTGTTGGGCTTTCTGGAATTTGTCGGCGACAGTCCACTGGTGGGTTATCACGCGCCGTTTGACGCGCTGATGATTGAGGGCGCGTGTCGACGCTACCTCGGTAGCGCGCATCCAATGCCTTGGCTTGACCTCGCACGATTGGCACCAGTGCTGGTCAGCGCGCAGCGTCGTGAAAATGAACAGCCCAGCGCAAGCCTCGAAGCACGTTCGCTCGACTGGTGGCTGGAGCGCTTTCACATCCGAATTTCGGCTCGACACAACGCCGCCGCCGACGCGCTCGGCACCGCGCAATTGCTGGGTGCGCTGCTGCCACTTTGCCAAGCCCAAGGGTGCGCCTCAGTGGCGTCCATCATGCAGCTGGCGCAAGACTATCGATGGCTGGGTCGTCGGTAGACATGACATCGGCAGGCCGAGGGTTCGACTGGCATTGCCACATTGCGCTCGACTGCGTGAAGAGTCGAAATTTCGCGGATTATCTAGGGGTTTGGATGATGAAATCGTGTTGCCCACGGCGCGCTGCGGAGTCTGTGATTAATGCTGCATTGCAGCACCGAAAAATTAGAGGATTTGCTCTGTTTTGCTTTGCGGAGCCTTGTTGAGCCCCTATACTCAAGGTTGAATGTGACATCTCTCACATCAAAAAAGTTGGCCTGCCCATCCGTTGGCAGGAGGATTTAGTAGTACTGGCACGCAGCGGTATCCCGACAAAAACTAGGAGGACTCAATGGAATTGACAGAAACTCATCGCGACTATTGGCGAAAGAACCTGCGGATGACGGCGTTTTTGCTGGCCATCTGGTTCATTGTCACGTTTGTCATGGCGTTTTATGCACGTGAACTCGCGACCATCAACTTCTTTGGCTGGCCGCTGTCGTTTTACATGGCCGCACAGGGCTCATTGATTATCTACGTGTTGATCATTGGCTTCTACGCCATGTATATGCGCAAGCTCGACCTTGAGCACGGTGTTGATGAAGGAGAAGAAGCATGAGTGAGACCCGCACCTTCAATCAACAACTGAAAAAATACTACTTAATCTACACAGGAGGCTTCATCTCCTTTGTGGTGATTTTGGGTATCGCCGAGCAAATGGGTTTGTCGCGCACCTACATCGGCTATACCTTCCTCGCCGCGACCATTCTTCTGTATGCAACTATCGGCATCATGAGTCGTACGGTCGACGTTGCCGAATACTATGTGGCCGGACGCAGGGTTCCAGCACTGTTCAACGGTATGGCGACCGGCGCGGACTGGATGTCGGCGGCGTCGTTTATCGCCATGGCCGGTGGCCTGTACCTGCAAGGCTTTGATGGACTCGCGTTCATCATGGGCTGGACCGGCGGCTACTGTCTTGTGGCGCTGTTTCTGGCACCGTACCTGCGCAAATTCGGGCAGTTCACGATTCCCGACTTTCTTGGGGCACGCTATGGCGGAAACGTCGTTCGCAGCATCGGTGTGCTCGCGGCCATCACTTGTTCATTTGTGTATGTCGTGGCACAGATCTATGGCGTGGGCTTGATCACCAGCCGCTTCACCGGTCTCGAGTTCGGCATCGGTGTGTTTGTGGGACTCGCCGGCATTCTGGTGTGTTCGTTCTTGGGTGGCATGAGGGCCGTGACCTGGACGCAGGTTGCGCAATACATCATCCTCATCATCGCTTACATGATTCCCGTGGTTTGGTTGTCGGTCAAAGAAACCGGTATTCCGATTCCGCAACTGGTCTACGGTGGTGTGCTTGAGAAAGTGACGGCGCTGGAGAAAAAGCTGACGGTGGATCCGAAAGAACTTGAAGTACGCAAGATTTTCGGCGATCGCGCCAAGGCGGCGGGCGAAAAGCTCAAAGCCGGCGCTCAGCCATCCTATGACGCGGATAAAGCGGCGTTAGTGGCGAAGGCAGACGAGCTGAAGGCGGCAGCAAACCCGGACGGTGCAGCGATTCAAGCGGCCGAAAAGGCGGTTGGCGGGTTCCCGCAAGACGTCAAGACCTATGAAGCGCAGCTCAAGACGCAACAGGGTCAGGCCGGACGCGCGGCAGCACCGTTGCCACACGGCACACCATTTGTTGGCGTCGGCAAGACCGACGAGGCCAAGCAAAAGTCCTCGAATGACAAGCGCAATAACTTCCTCGCGCTGGTGTTTTCGCTGATGATCGGTACTGCCGCCCTGCCGCACATTCTGATGCGCTACTACACCACGCCGTCAGTACACCAAGCACGGGTGTCGGTGTTCTGGTCGTTGTTCTTCATCTTCTTGCTGTACTTCTCTGCGCCGGCGCTGGCGGTACTGGTGAAATTCGACATCTACACCAACATTGTCGGCTCGGCGTTTGCGGATCTGCCTCAGTGGGTCAATGCGTGGCAGGCGGTCGACAAGGCGTTGCTGAGCATTGTTGACATCAACAAGGACGGCATCGTGCAGCTCGCCGAGATTGCGATTGGTCAGGACATCATCGTATTGGCGGCGCCGGAAATTGCCGGATTGCCGTACGTGATTTCAGGTCTGGTCGCAGCCGGTGGTCTCGCCGCCGCGCTCTCGACAGCCGATGGATTGCTATTGACCATTGCCAACGCGTTGTCACACGACGTGTATTACAAGATGCTCAATCCTGATGCCTCCACGGCGCGCCGTGTCACCATCTCCAAGATCTTGCTGTTGGTGGTGGCGGTCACTGCCGCGTGGGTGACCTCCTACAAGCCGGGAGACATCCTGTTCTTGGTTG
This sequence comes from Usitatibacteraceae bacterium, assembly GCA_038901695.1. Taxonomy (GTDB): domain Bacteria; phylum Pseudomonadota; class Gammaproteobacteria; order Burkholderiales; family Usitatibacteraceae; genus UKL13-2. The sequence goes on along the minus strand of JBCKPN010000011.1, from coordinate 8,926 downwards.
GGGCGGCGTTCGCGCTGGCGGCGGCGGCGTTCTTCCCGGCGCTGGTGCTTGGTATCTTCTGGAAACGTGCCAACAAGATCGGTGCCATCTGCGGCATGCTCACCGGGCTGGGCGTCGTCATGTACTACATGGCGAGAACCTATCCGTTCTTTACCAATCTTGGTGTACCGAAGATGGATCTGTGGTTCGCCATCGCACCGATCGGTTCAGGCGTGTTCGGCGTCGCCGCCGGTATGACTGTCTTGGTTATCGTCAGTCTGCTGACCAAGGCACCAGATCAGGCCACGCAAGATCTGATCGAGCACGTGCGTTACCCATCGATCAAGGGTGACACACTGATCACTACGGGCGCATAGGTTAATCGTCGTCGGTTAGTACGTTCCGGAAGCCCGCGCTGTCGAGAGGCAGCGCGGGCTTTTGTTTGAAATTCTGAAAGCGAGCGAGACGATGGATGTTGTTTTTATTCTGAAGGTGATCAAAACGCTGGCCGAGGTTGCGGGTTTTGCGCTGCTCGGGCAGGGGTTGGTGTATCTATTCGCGGGAAACGCGCGCGAGCAAAATTTTGTCTACGTCATTTTTCGCATCATCACGCGGCCGGTGTTCCGTCTGGCAAGGTGGTTGTCGCCGCGCTTTATCCGTGACCAGCATCTGCCGCTGGTGGCCTTCGCGCTGGTGTTCTGGATTTGGGTGTCGTGTGTGGTCGGCATGGTGTATTTGCGGGTCGTCGCCTGACGCCAATGTGACCCCAAGCGTAGAGCCGGTGAGGTAATCCTAGAAATGGCAGTTGACCGCTCATCTTTGCCCCCAACACCTTGAATTCAGTGCAGATTGTGGCTTCGGTGACGTTCACCTTTTGGGTGAGATCGCTACTGGTGCGATAACACGTTTTTGCGGCTCTCTGGCTGCGTTGCTCCTCCTCGCAGGGTGCAGCCTCTCTCGTCGTCGCGCCTTGCCAGAAAACCGCAAAAACGCACTCTCACACCAGTCCAACTGCCGTTTCTAGGATAATGGCGGCATGACCATTCTGTTTCGCTATCTGGCCAAAGAAATTGCGGTTGCCACGGCGTTCCTGTTGCTGGCGCTGCTGGCGTTGTTCGCGCTGTTTGATTTGATTCGCGAATTGGGTGCGCTGGGCAAAGGTAGCTACGGCCTGCTCTCCGTGTTCGCCTACGTTATGCTGTCGCAACCGTCGCACGTGGTCGTGGTGTTCCCGGTCGCCGCGTTGCTCGGCACGCTGTTCGCTATTTCTCGGCTTTCGGTGCAGTCAGAATTGACGGTCATGCGTGCTTCCGGATTGTCGCTGCGCAAGTTGGCCTTCCTCGCGACGCTCATCGGCATCATTTTTTCGGCCATCATTTTCGCTTTCGGCGAATTTGTCGCGCCGGCCGCCGAGGAAGCCGCCAAGAAAATGCGCTTGGCCGCGACCACCAATCTGGTGGCGCGACAGTTTCGTTCCGGATTTTGGGTGAAGGACGAACGATCATTCGTCAACATCCAAAACGTGACGCCGGAGACCGAACTGATCAGCCTGCGCATTTTTGAGTTCGACGAGCAATACCGGCTGAAATCGATACGCCTAGCTGAACGCGGACGGTACACACAAAAGAACCGCTGGGTACTGACCAACGTTGAGCAGACGACTTTCGACGGGCAGGGAGCGAGTGGCTATGCGCGCATCGTGAAATCGCCGAGCGCGGAGTGGGTTTCGGCCATGACCCCGGATTTGCTGGCGGTGCTTCGTGTCAAACCGGAAAAGATGTCGATTTCAAATCTGAATGCGTTTATCCAGCATTTGAAAGAAAACAAGCAAAACAGTACGCGTTATGAAGTCGCGCTGTGGAACAAGGTGTTTCAGCCCATCGGCGTGATTGTGATGATGTTGCTCGCCATCCCGTTTGCCATACAGTCAAACCGCGCCAGTGGCGTCGGTGCCATGTTGGTGCTGGGCACCATGGTTGGCATCGGCGCGTATTTTCTCAATCAGTTGATTGGACACTTGACGGTACTTAACGATTGGCATCCGGCGCTGAGCTCGTCGCTGCCGCTTGCGGTGTTTTTTGCCGTTGCCGCCGCACTGTTGTTCCACAAAGAATATCCGCGTCGCCGTTCCGGTTAACCGGTACGCAGGACCTATCGCGGCACTGGCGCGTCCTCTAGTCGGGTACCGGCGAGGCGGTCGTGCAAGAATTGTTGCTCGCGGTCGAAACGGCTGTAGAGCAGCGTGGCGAGCATCGGAAAGAAAAACCACATGGTGACCACCGGACTCATGCGCGACGGGAAGAACAGCAACAGCACACCGGCGCACGCAGGGCCGAAAAACAGCAGCGCACACAAAAACCGCCAAAATGCGCGTCCCCAGCCGAGCTTGCTGCCGTCGCTGTTCACGACGCGAAAGCGCCAAGTTTTCATCGGCAGGGTTTGCCCGCTCTTCTGCCACTGCCAGACGAAGTACGCGCCCGCAGTAATGGCAAGGTAGAGCTGGAAGAAAATGTGCGGAATACCGGCGAGGGTCAACTCACCCAATCCGGCGGCCGGGAAGCCCGCGATGAGTAGCAGTGCGAGCAGCAACAAGCCCTCGTATGGGATTGATGCGAGGCGCCGTGCCAGGCTCGGCACTGGTTGCAACGGCGCGTCCGCTTGTTGGCCGTCCGCTTGAAAGCCTTGGTCAGCCACGGCGTCGCGTGTTCTATTTCGCGGGTGCGGCTGGGGCGGGCGCGGTGCCTTTTTCAGGCTGTTTTTCATGCTGCCAGCGCGCTTTCAATTCTTCCTGCTTGACCGGCGGAAGATTGATCAATTTTTCGTACTGATCGCGCGCGTCGCTACGCTGCTCCGGAGTCAGCGCCGACCAGCCGCGCAGCCGCTCGTTAAAGCGCTCTTGTTCGACGGTGTCGAGCGTGGGGTAGTGCCGCGCAGCTCCGATCAATTTGCGTTGCTGGTGGCCGGGCAACTTGGACCACTCGGCTTCGAGCGGCGCCAGCACTTTCTTGTCGGCCTTGGTTACCCGCTTCCACGGGATGACTGCCGACGACGGCGCTTTGGCGGGTGCGGCCGCGGCCTTACTCTCAGCGGGCAATTGCGCGGCGGCCGGTTGAATGGAAAGCCACACAACTGACGCCGCAGCAACGACAAAAAGGCTCGCGGTGCGCGCGAGCCTTCGGCGGTTGTCGGCAGCGGTTGGCACGACTACGGTGTGCTCTCTTTTTCCTGTACCCATGTGGCGAAGTCTTTATCCAAAAATGCGTCAACCGGCAATTCGCCCGTGAGCAGCTTGGCGTCAATCACGCCCGACTCATCGTACAAATCGTCAGCCGCGTTGGGCTGTGCCAGCCAAAGTGTCACGGCGATGGCCAAAATAGGCAGCCAAAACAACGGGTTACGGAGTAAATAGGCAGGTTCAAGCACGCGACCTGAAACCGTGACCAGCCCCAGAACCGTGACCGGCTCGCGGTAGCTCGAGAGGGCATGTGCACGCGCCTGCCCGAGTCGGGACACGACAGTGCCCTGGATCTTGGCGGTGCCGAGCTCAAGGTAGGACGTGATTTTCTGGGCGAAGTCTTGTTCGTTCATGATCTTTTGAAGCAACCCGTAGGGGGAGATACGCTGACCTTCATGGTTTGACGATCGAATCCAAGGTGATGCCTTTGCCGCGGAGCAAGGTGGACAGTGAGGCAACGGCGCGCGAACAGTGAGTCTTTACACTCCCTTCCGAACACCCCATTATTTTTGCGGTTTCTGCGACATCGAATTCCTCCCAGTAACGCAGCATAAAGGCCTCACGTTGACGCGCCGGCAGCTTTTCGACGGCGTACTCGATGGCGGCTAACACCTGCGATTGTTCGAGCTGATCCGCAGGCGACACCGGGACATTGGACGGCTGATCCGCAGCTAAAGTTTCCAGCAGGTCGTATTCGTCGTCGTCTTTGCTGCTAAACGACGAGAACAAGGTGGTCCACGTCGAGCGTACCTTGCTGCGCCGAAACCAATCGCGAATGGCATTCTGCAGAATGCGCTGAAAAAGCAGCGGCAGCTCTTCAATGGGTCGATCGGCGTATTTTTCGGCAAGCCGCAGCATGGAATCTTGCACCACGTCGAGCGCTGAATCCTGATCTTTGACCGCAAACACGGCCTGCTTGAACGCTCTGCGCTCGACGGAGGCCAAAAATTCAGAAAGTTCTTGCCGGGAAGCCAGGGTTTACCTCGTGAGGGCCATGAGTACGGATGTTGATGCTTGGATCGCGCCGTGCGGTAACGTCGAGCGCGTTACCTGAACGTCAGTCCGGCAAGACGAACGGCAGAGTCTAGCAAGAAACGCCTGCCATGGCGGATTGGGTAGTCGCCGGATGCGAAGAGCTGTGGTAAGGTATCGTTTTGCAGTGCAGCATCCGACGGGCGATCCCTGTCTGCCGAGCGGCAAATTGGCTCCAACACACAATTCCGGCGACGTCACGCGCCATGCCTACCCCCTTCGACGTCGCCTGAGAGTCACTACATTCGATGATCGCAATCACTGGCAAAGCCCGTGGTGCGTCGTCGTCGGCAATCGATTTTCTTATGGCGAACACTATGAAACTGTCGGACGCACCAACTTCTACTGAGAAAAGCAGCACCGTGCTCACGGGTGCCGAGATCGTCTGTCGCGCGATGCAAGCGGAGGGCGTGGAATTCGTTTTCGGCTACCCTGGTGGTGCCGTGCTCGTCATTTACGACGCGATCCACGAACAAAATCATTTCAAGCACATTCTGGTGCGCCACGAGCAGGCGGCGGTGCACGCGGCCGACGCCTACTCGCGTGCCACTGGTCGTCCCGGCGTGGTGCTCGTGACCTCTGGCCCCGGCGTGACCAACGCGGTAACGGGTATTGCGACCGCGTACATGGATTCCATTCCGATGGTGATCCTCACCGGTCAGGTGCCGACCTACTTCATTGGCCAAGACGCTTTTCAGGAGTGCGACACGGTTGGCATTACGCGGCCATGCGTGAAGCACAATTTCCTCGTCAAGGATGTTGCCGATCTGGCTGAAACGATCAAGAAAGCGTTCTACATCGCGACCACTGGCCGCCCGGGTCCGGTAGTGGTTGACATCCCGAAAGACGTTTCGATGGCGAGCGTACCGTTTCACTATCCGGCGAGCATCGAGATGCGCTCTTACCGCCCGACCACCAAAGGTCATAGCGGTCAGATCAAGAAAGCCATGCAAATGCTGCTCAGCGCCGAACGACCGATGATTTACGTCGGCGGTGGCGCGATTCTCGGTAACGCGTCCGATGAAGTGACCACACTGGTGCGAACGCTGGGCTATCCGTGCACCAACACCTTGATGGGTCTCGGTGCCTACCCCGCATCTGACCGGCAGTTCGTCGGCATGCTCGGCATGCACGGCACGGTGGAAGCCAACATGGCAATGCAGCACTGTGACGTTTTGATCGCCATTGGCGCGCGGTTTGACGATCGCGTCATCGGCAACCCTGCGCACTTCAATGCCGGCAACCCGACACGCAAAATAATTCACATTGATATCGACCCGTCATCGATTTCCAAACGCGTGAAAGTGGACGTGCCCATCGTCGGCAATATCAAGGACGTGCTCGATGATCTGATCACGCAAATCCGCGCCGCCGAGCAAAAGCCGAACAAGGTTGCCGACTGGTGGAAGCAGATTGAAGGCTGGCGCGCCAAAGACTGCCTCAAGTACAAGTTTTCGGATACGGTTATCAAACCGCAGTACGTGGTGCAAAAACTTTGGGAGGTCACCAAGGGTGAGGCGTATGTAACCTCAGACGTCGGACAGCACCAGATGTGGGCCGCGCAGTACTACGGCTTCGACAAACCGCGTCGCTGGATTAACTCGGGTGGACTCGGCACCATGGGCGTCGGTCTGCCATATGCCATGGGATGCAAATTCGCATTTCCGGACGCCGAAGTCGCCTGCATTACCGGTGAAGGCTCGATTCAGATGAACATTCAGGAACTGTCGACCTGCAAGCAATACGATTTGCCGATCAAAGTTATCTTGCTCAACAATCGCTATCTGGGCATGGTGCGCCAGTGGCAGGATTTTTTCCACGGCAATCGCCATGCTGAAAGTTATATGGACGCGCTGCCCGACTTTGTGAAGCTCGCTGAGGCCTACGGACACGTCGGCATGCAAATCGAAAAGCCATCAGACGTCGAGGGCGCGCTTAAGGAAGCGTTCGCGATGAAAAAACGCCTAGTGTTCATGGATTTTCTGACCGACCAGAAAGAAAACGTGTTCCCGATGGTGCCCGGTGGTAAGGGCATTTCAGAAATGATTCTGGCCGAGGAATTGTAGGCGATGCGACATATCCTCTCACTGCTGCTGGAAAACGAAGCGGGCGCGCTGTCGCGTGTCGCCGGATTGTTTTCGGCGCGCGGCTACAACATCGAGTCGCTCACGGTGGCACCGACCGAAGACCCGACGCTGTCGCGTATGACAATCGTCACCAGTGGGTCGGACGATGTGATTGAGCAAATCACCAAGCAGGTCAACAAGCTGATCGATGTCGTCAAAATAGTTGATCTCAATGAAGGCAAGCACGTCGAACGCGAACTGATGCTGGTGAAGCTGCGCGCGGTCGGCAAGGACCGCGAAGAATTAAAGCGCACCGCCGATATTTTCCGCGCACGCATCATCGACCTGACGGAAAAGACTTACGTGATCGAGCTCACCGGCACGGGGAGCAAGCTCGATGCGTTTCTGGAAGCCATCGATCGCGCGCTGATTCTCGAAGCGGTGCGCACCGGTGCCTGCGGCCTCGGTCGCGGCGAATGGATTGTCAAGGCGTAGGGTCTGTCGCCGGAATTCCGAACAACGCAACACATGTCATGAATGCAAAGGAAACGAAATGAAAGTGTATTACGACAAAGACTGTGATCTGTCCCTCATCAAAGGCAAAAAGGTAACCATTGTCGGTTACGGTTCACAGGGTCACGCGCACGCACAGAATCTGTCGGACTCGGGTGTGAAAGTCACAGTTGGATTGCGCAAAGGCGGCGCGTCGTGGAACAAAGCCAAGAAAGCCGGATTGAAGGTCGCCGAGGTGGCTGACGCTGTCAGGACGGCCGATGTGGTGATGATGTTGCTACCCGACGAAAATATCGGGGACGTCTACAAAAACGAAATTCACGACAACATCAAAAAAGGCGCGGCACTGGCGTTCGCGCATGGCTTTAACGTCCACTACGGTGTGCTGACACCGCGCGAAGATCTCGACGTCATCATGATCGCGCCCAAAGGCCCCGGACATCTGGTGCGTTCGACCTATGTCGCTGGCGGCGGCGTGCCGTCACTGATTGCCGTGTATCGCGACAATTCCGGCAAGGCGAAGAATTTAGCCTTGTCCTATGCAAAGGCCAACGGCGGGTCGCGCGGCGGTGTCATTGAAACCAATTTCCGCGAAGAAACCGAAACGGATCTGTTCGGCGAACAGACGGTGCTGTGCGGTGGCATCGTCGAACTTATCAAGGCGGGCTACGAGACGTTGGTGGAAGCCGGATATGCCCCAGAGATGGCGTACTTTGAGTGTTTGCACGAGACCAAGTTGATTGTCGACCTCATTTATGAAGGCGGCATCGCCAACATGAATTACTCGATTTCGAATAATGCCGAGTATGGCGAGTATCTGGTCGGGCCGACCATCATCACGGCTGAAACCAAACTCGCGATGAAGCGCGCGCTGCACAACATTCAGACCGGCGAGTATGCCAAGTCGTTCATTCTCGAAAACAAGGCGGGTGCACCGACACTCACCGCGCGGCGTCGGTTGCTACGCGAACATCCGATTGAGGAGGTGGGGGAGAAGCTGCGGTCGATGATGCCCTGGATTAAGAAGAACGCGCTGGTGGATCAATCGCGCAACTAATGGGCACTCTCCGCGCGCCCTGCGTGGCGCTTGGGCTTTGGAAGGCTTGAAGCGGCGCTTCACGAAACCCTTTCGAAAGTAACCTGGATCAAAAAAAGAACTAGCGGGTTGACTAGGCGAAAAACTACACAAACGGGTGCCACGCGCCCGTTGCTGTTTTTGGATGGCAAAAAGGCGCGTCCTGACGCGCTCGCCGCTAAAATGTACATTCGTTTCCATCAAGGCTTGCCGTGTCTGATCGCCTTAACGTTGCGCTCCAATATGTGCTCCCCAAACGCGCGCTGACCGCGCTTGGCGGTGTCGTTGCCGGCGCTCGCGGCGGCATATTGACGACCGCGCTGATCCGTTGGTTCGTCAAACGATACGGCGTCAACATGGCCGAAGCCGCGAATCCGGCACTCGAAAGTTACGCGACCTTCAACGCGTTCTTCACGCGAGCGTTACGCGAGGGCGCACGGCCACTCGCAGACGCAAATTTCATCTGTCCGGTTGACGGATCTATCAGCCAGTTCGGCAGCATTGAGCAAGATCAGATTTTTCAGGCTAAAGGCCATCGCTACAGCACCACCGCATTGGTCGGTGGAGACGCCGCGCTTGCGCGCCAATTTGAAAACGGATCATTTGCGACCCTCTACTTGAGCCCCAAGGACTATCACCGCGTCCACATGCCGTGCGACGGCACGTTGCAGCGCATGATCTACGTACCCGGTGCGTTGTACTCGGTGAATCCGGTAACCGCGCGCGGCGTACCGGGGCTGTTCGCGCGCAACGAGCGCGTCGTCTGCGTGTTCGATTCAGCCGCCGGACCGTTGGTGCTCACGTTGATCGGTGCCACCATCGTCGGCAGCATGGCGACGGTCTGGCATGGAACCGTGAATCCGCCGCGCCTCGCCGACATTCGCGAATGGCACTATGAAGGCGATCAGGTCAAATTGAACAAGGGCCAGGAAATGAGCCGCTTTTTGCTGGGTTCGACCGTGGTGTTGTTGTTCCCCCAGGGCGCAATTGAGTTCAATCACGCATGGGCACCGTCCGCCGCAATCA
>JBCKPN010000010.1:0-33975 GCA_038901695.1 Usitatibacteraceae bacterium | reverse complement strand
AAAAGTCATGGCAACCACTTCCGCACCACGCAAATCCGAGCTCATACCCGCCACCATCCTCACCGGATTTTTGGGTGCGGGCAAGACTACCTTGCTCAACCGCATCCTCACGGAGCGTCACGGCGAAAAGATCGCCGTCATCGAAAACGAATTTGGTGCCGAGGGCATCGACAACGAAATTCTGGTGCAGGACCGCGAGGAACAGATTGTCGAAATGAACAACGGCTGCATCTGCTGCACGGTGCGCGGCGATTTAGTGCGCATCCTCACCGATCTGGCCGCCAAACGAAAATCTGGCAAGCTGAAATTTGATCGTGTGATTATCGAAACGACGGGCATGGCTGAGCCGGGTCCGGTGGCGCAGTCGTTCTTTATGGATGAAGCCATTCACGAACAATATGTGCTCGACGCGGTGCTGACGGTGGTCGACGCCAAACACGGCAACGACACACTGAGCGCTAACAGCGAAGCCCGCGCACAAGTCGGTTTTGCCGATCGCATTTTGCTGTCCAAGACCGATCTGGTCGCGGAAGACGAAACCAAATCGTTGATGGCGCGGCTGCGGCGCATGAATCCTCGCGCGCCGTTTCTAAAAGTCAATTTCGGCACCACTGAATTGAAGGAGATTCTCGATATCCGCGGCTTCAATCTCAACGGCGTGCTGGAAGTCGATCCGTCATTCCTGACCGAAGATCACCACACCCACTCCGACGACGTGCAATCGTTTGTCTGGAAAGATGCGCGACCGCTCGACATGGAAAAGATTGAAGCCTTTCTGTCGCTGCTGATTCAAACCTATGGCATCGATATGTTGCGCTACAAGGGCGTACTCAATATTGATGGTCAGCCGAACCGCATGATTTTCCAGGGCGTGCACATGTTGATGGGTGGCACGCCGGGCAAGCCGTGGGCGGCGAACGAGACGCGCGAATCCAAAATGGTGTTCATCGGGCGCAATTTGCCGAAGCGTATTTTTGTCGAGGGGCTTGCGTATTGTGTTGCTGACGCGGGCGTCGCTGACAACGCAAAAACTGTCGTCGAAGTGAAATAGCCCATGACTTCGTTGGTAACTACTACGGGGGTCACTTGTCGTTACGCGAGCGCGAGTGCATCCGTGCCACCGATTGCACTGCCCGACTTGCACATCGACGCCGGGCAGCACACATTGCTGCTAGGTCCATCCGGTAGTGGCAAGACCACGCTAATCAATTGCATTGCCGGATTGCAATCGACGCTATCGGGCAGTGTCGTCGTCGACGGCGTTGATCTGACCAAACTGTCTGCGCGTCACAAAGATCGGCTGCGCGGATCGCGCATCGGCATGGTCATGCAGCGCCTGCATCTGATTTCAGCCATGACGGTACGCGCTAACTTGCAGCTCACCCAACGCTTGATCGGCGCGGTTGTCAACGATGAATTAATCGAAAACCTGGCGCGGCAACTCGGCATTCACGACAAACTCGATCAATATCCGCGCCAACTCTCGCAAGGTGAAGCGCAGCGCGCCGCGATTGCGCGCGCCCTTGTCAACCAACCGGCATTGCTGTTGGCCGACGAGCCGACCTCAGCGCTGGACGACGCCAACTGCGAAGCCGCCGTTGGCCTGTTGCTCGACTACGCCCGCCTATGCAAGGCCACGCTGATCGTCGCCACGCACGACGCTCGCATCAAGGCGCGCTTCGACCGCGTTGTTCAGTTGGGGGCAAGGTGAGGCATTTTTCTACTTCCATGTCGATCGCCGTGGCGTACCTGCGGGAGAAGAAACTGTCGACCTGCCTCAATGTGCTGCTACTCGGCCTCGGCGTCGGCACCATCATCGCGCTGCTGTTATTGCTCGCGCAGGCCGAACAGCGCATGGAGCGCGATGCCAGCGGCATCGATTTGGTCATTGGCGCCAAAGGCAGTCCGATGCAGTTGGTGCTGTCGTCCATTTTTCAGGTGGATATTCCGACCGGCAATGTGCCGATCGCTGAAGCGGCGATGATTATTGCCGAGCCGGTGGTCAAGCGCGCGATTCCGCTGGCGCTCGGCGACAGCCACAAGGGCTTTCGCATTGTCGGCACCAATCCGGCATACCTCGATCTCTACGCTGGCAAGCTCTCCAGCGGCCGCATGTGGGCCCGGCCGCTTGAAGCCGTGCTCGGCGCGGATGTGGCGCGTGCGACCGGGCTTTCACTCGGCGCGACATTCGCTGGCACACATGGATTCACGGAAGGCGGCGGCACCGAGCACGGCACCAGTCCCTACGTCGTAGTCGGTGTATTGCAGCCGTCCGACAGCGTGATGGATCGGTTGATTCTGACCAGCGTTGAAAGTGTGTGGCAACTGCACGAGCACATGGATCACGACAAAGCGGCAACCGAACACGAGCACGAACACGAGAAAGGAAAGGAAATCACCGCCTACCTGATTCAATACGCGACCCCGCTCGCGGCGGTGTCGTTTCCGCGCTTGGTCAATGCGTCCTCATCGATGCAAGCCGCATCCCCGGCCATGGAGTCGGCGCGATTGTTTCAACTGGTGGGCGTGGGCGTGACCGCCTTGAAAGGCTTTGCCGTCATCATGATGCTGTGTGCGGCACTCGGGATTTTTGTCGGGTTGATGAATGCGCTCGATGAACGCCGCGCGGACCTCGCGCTGTTGCGCGTGCTCGGTGCGCCGCCCGCGGTCGTGGTGTTATCGACGCTGCTGCAAGGCGCGGTGCTCGGGGTGCTGGGCGTTATACTTGGCCTTGCATTGGGACACGCTGGTGCGGAGTGGGTTGGTCAGACCTACGCCGCGTCACAGCGCGTCGCCATCGGTGGCAGGGTTTGGGTGCAACAGGAATGGTGGATTGTGGGTGGTGCGCTGGGTTTGGCATTGAGCGCGTCGCTGATTCCGGCATGGCGCGCCTACCGCGAAGCGACACCCGAACTGCTCGCAACACGTTAGTTGGCCACCGCAGTGTCTAGTTGCATAAGTCTGCGTAACACCGAGAATCGTTTTGCGCCCGCAGGATTAGGCGCAAAACACAGCAATAGCAACGCTATTGCGCGTATTTGCAACGACATCATGCGGGATGCAAAACGGTTCGAATGTCGCAAGACTTATGCAACTAGACACTAGAATGGGTGAACACAAGTTTTTTAACTCGGATATCAGCGTCGTCGCATGAATTGGAATGATATGAACTCGCTCGCACGTTTACACCCGCTCACCAAATGTCTGTTCGCGCTGCTGGCGGGATTGATGGTCATCAGCAATGTTGTCGCGCAACCCGCGCAACCCACGGGCAATGCACCCGGCAAGATCCCCGACGAGCAGTTGTTCGGTTTTATCGGCAAGGATCCCCTGCCACCCGGAACGATTCCGTGGCAGCTGCTCCGACAGGTCAAACTGGTCGCGACTAAGGATGCCAAAAAAGGGTCGCCGCTGATGCTGCCGGAGTTTGGCGCGCGCATCAAGGAACTCGACAAGCAGCAAGTCAAGCTGTACGGATTTGTCATGCCGCTCTCAACGTCGGCGCGTCAAAAACACTTTTTGCTCTCGCCGCTGCCTTCGCACTGCCCGTACTGCGTCTATCAAGGTCCCGATTCACTGGTCGAAGTCGTCGCCAGGATCCCGGTGGAGTTCAATCAGTGGGAGCCGATTGTGGTGAGCGGCCGCTTTGAGTTGGTCAACGATTCGCAATTGTTTTATCGCCTGACCGACGCTGAGTCGGTCAAGTACTAGTCAACGCACCGGACGTCGCGCCCATGGCCACGGCTCCTTCTGCCACGTCGTCCGCTGCTGGCGTCCCTGCAAAAGCGGCGATGTCGTCGTCAGGCGCATTCTCCGTCGACGCGTTGTCACCTGGCTCTACCAGTTTTCCGCCGGTCTACGAAGCCGCAATTCTCTATGCTTCTGACCACTACGAAGCCGCCGAACAAGTGCTGAAAGAGTATTTGCGCACCGATGACGGCAAGAACAGCATCCGTGCGTGGCTGACCATATTCGACCTTTACCAGCTCACCAATAACCGCAAGGAGTTCGACGCGCTGTCGATGTTGTTCACGGTCAAGTTCGAGCGATCGCCGCCGAATTGGCTGGAGTCGCACGAAAACCTCGACCCGCGACGCCGAGAAAAACGCGACCGCAAGGATTTGTTTGCGTTCGGACCTGCGCCCGACAACGCTATCCTCGCCGAGATTGATCGCTTCGAAGCATTCACCAACAAAATGGGCAGTGCGCGTCTGGATTTTTCCAAGATTAAGAGCGTACTTGCCGAAGAGGCCGAACTATTCGCCATCGTTTTGCAGCGCACGCGCAAAGCACGACATCCGTTGTGGTTTAACCACCTCGACGACTTCGCGATTCAACTCAAGCAGGGCATCAATGACAAAGCGGGCAGCCCGCTCGAAGATAGCCAGGGTTTTTGGTCGCTGTTGTTTGAACTCTACATTCTCGATGGTCGCTTGCAGGAATATGAAGACCTTGGACTCGAGTATGCCGTCGCCTTCGAGATGTCGCCGCCGGCTTGGGAGCATGTCAGCCGACCGACTAGTGGCGATGATGCGGACGCGGCTCAGGCGTTCGCGGCGCGTGACGGCGCAACACAGATGGGCTTTCCACTGAAGGGCGTTGTCAGTCACGTCAGCAAGGACATGCTGCAACAGTTGGTGAACTATGCAAACACCAAGCAGGAAGTCCTCATCGATATGAGCGCCGTGCTGCGCATCGATTTTGCGGCGACCGGATTATTCTCCGAGACCATCCGCGGCATTCATCTGGCGCAAAAGCGCGTCGTGCTGTCAAACCTGAACGAACTCGTCGCGGCACTGCTCGAGGTATTCGGCATGACCAAGCACGCCGTCATCATGCGCAAAAAATCGTTTTGACGGGGCGTTCACCGTTGGCCTCAGCTACGCAACCCAAATAACGCCACCAGCGCTATGACCAGAGAACCAGAACAATTTCACGGCACCACCATCGTTTCTGTTCGCCGTGGCAAACAAGTGGCGATGGGCGGTGACGGACAGGTCACGCTCGGCAATATCATCGTCAAGGCAGGCGCACGCAAAGTTCGTCGCCTTTACGAAGATCGCATCCTCGCCGGATTTGCTGGCGCCACGGCTGATGCTTTTACGCTGTTTGAGCGCTTCGAGTCGAAGCTGGAAAAGCACAACGGCAATCTGATGCGTTCGGCAATCGAACTCACCAAAGATTGGCGCACCGACCGCGTGTTGCGCCGCCTTGAAGCGATGCTCACCGTCGCCGATCTTGAAACCTCACTCATCATCACCGGCAACGGCGATGTAATCGAGCCCGAGCATGGCTTACTCGCCATCGGCTCCGGCGGCGCGTATGCCCACGCCGCCGCGTCTGCGTTGCTGCACAACACGGACTTGGCACCCGCCGTTATCGTCAAGAAGGCGCTGGAAATTGCGGGGGATCTTTGCATCTACACCAATCAATCGCACACCATTGAGTCGCTCTGATGATGACACCGAAGGAGATTGTCAGCGAGCTCGACAAACACATCGTCGGGCAGGCCGCCGCCAAACGCGCCGTCGCCATTGCATTGCGCAATCGCTGGCGGCGCAGCCAAGTTGACGAACCGCTGCGTACCGAAATCACACCCAAGAATATTCTGATGATCGGGCCGACCGGCGTGGGCAAAACCGAAATCGCGCGTCGACTCGCAAAGCTCGCTCACGCGCCTTTCATCAAGGTCGAGGCCACCAAATTCACCGAAGTCGGCTACGTCGGGCGTGATGTCGACTCCATCATTCGCGATCTGGTTGAGACGGCGGTCAAAGACGCGCGTGAGATCGCCTCACAAAAAATGCGTCATGTCGCCGCCGACAACGCCGAGGAACAGGTGCTCGACGTGCTGTTGCCGCAGGCGCGCAATTTTGATTTTTACGGCAAGACCGCAAGCGACGAAACCGCGGCCAACGACACCAAGACGCGCCAGAAATTCCGCAAGATGTTGCGCGAGGGCAAGCTCGATGATCGGGAAATTGAAATTGAACTTTCGGTGACACCCGCATCGATGGAAATTTTCGGCCCTCCCGGCATGGAAGATTTGACTCAACAGTTACAAGGCATGTTCAAGGACATGGGCAGTGGTCGCAAGAAACCGCGCAAGGTCAGCGTCAAAGAGGCGTTGCGTTTGTTGACCGACGAGGAAGCGATGAAGCTCGTCAACGATGAAGATACCAAACATGACGCGCTGAAGAACGTGGAGCAAAACGGCATCGTGTTTCTCGATGAAATCGACAAGATTGCCAGCCGCTCCGACGTACAAGGTGTGGACGTTTCCCGACAAGGGGTGCAGCGTGATTTGTTGCCGCTGGTCGAAGGCACGACAATCTCGACCAAGTACGGCATGGTCAAAACCGATCACATCCTGTTCATCGCCTCGGGCGCGTTTCATTCGTCCAAGCCATCCGATCTCATTCCAGAGTTGCAGGGCCGCTTGCCGATTCGCGTCGAGTTGCAGTCGCTCTCGGTCGAGGACTTTGAAGCGATACTGACCAACACCGATGCGTGCCTGACCAAGCAATATCAAGCCCTGCTCAGTACCGAAAACGTAGCGCTGACGTTTCCCCCCGCAACGGTGCGCCGGTTGGCCGAAATTGCATTTGCGGTCAACGAGAAAACCGAAAACATCGGCGCGCGACGTCTGTATACGGTGATGGAAAAATTGCTCGAAGACGTCAGTTTTAACGCTGATGCCAAAGCGCCGGCGTTCACCATTTCGCCCGAGTACGTCGACGAAAAACTCGGTGCGTTGGCCAAGAGTGAAGATCTGGCGCGCTACGTTTTGTAGAGGCCAAACTCCAGCATTGGCGGGCGTTTCCGAATGTTTTTGCCCGAAAGTGCGCGCTGATTGGACACTTTCTGTTTCGACGCGACGTTCACATGCTCATCGCGCGCCGACTGGTCGCCCCTCCGTTGACGAAATCATTGGGACTGGCAACCGCAAAATAACGCGCCGCCTTCTGGCGTGACTCCTTTACATCACCGCAGGGTGCTGCCCGCGTAGCCCAGTTGTCGCCACGCTTCGAATACCGTCACCGCCACCGCGTTGGACAAATTCAAGCTGCGGTTGTTAGGCATCATCGGGAGGGTGACGCGCTGCGCCGCAGGAATAGTGCTGAGCACGGCGGTCGGCAAGCCGGCGGTCTCTTGCCCAAACAACAGCACGTCGTCCGCGCGATAGACCATTTGGTCGACCCGCACACTGCCACCGGTTTCCACGGCAATCAGGCGGCGTCCGACGAAAGCGGCGGCGCACGCGTCCCAATTTTGGTGGTGGGTCACATTGGCCAGTTCGTGGTAATCGAGCCCGGCGCGGCGCACCCGCTTGTCGTCCCACACAAACCCGAGCGGATGCACCAGGTGCAATCGCGCACCGGTGTTGGCGCAAAGCCTAATCACGTTGCCGGTGTTGGGCGCGATTTCGGGTTGCACCAATACGACATCAATCATGTGCGACCCCGAACACGGCGCGCGACAACACCCACGCATCGACCCGCGCCGCACCGGCTTGTTTCAGCACCTTGGCCGCTTCCGAGAGCGTCGCGCCGGTCGTCATCACGTCGTCGATCAGTGCCACGTGCTTGCCGTCGAGTTTGCCGACGCAATCAAATGCGCCGCGAATGTTTTTGATGCGTGCGTCGCGATCGAGTCCCGACTGCGGCGCGGTCTCGCGGATGCGCAACATGCTGCCGTGTGCCACGCGCACGCCAATCGCGTTGGCGATGCCGTCCGCAAGTAACGCCGATTGGTTGAAGCCGCGCTCGCGCAATCGATGGTTAGCCAGCGGCAAGGCAATGAGGACATCCGGCAGTTGCTGATGTGTGCTCGTCACCGCGTTCACGCGCGCGGCCATCGCCGCAACAAAGTAATCCACCAGCGTCAGATCGGCACGAAATTTGAACGACTGCACCAGACGATTGAGCGGAAACTGATAGAGGAATGCCGCGAAGGTCCCATCAAAATGGGGCGGCGTGCTCAAGCACTGACCGCACACCGCATCCGCCAAACCGGGCAGACCACACGTGGGACAACTCCTCGAGGATTGCGGCCTAATCAGCCCAAGATCGCATTCGCGGCAGACGACCGCGTTGTCGTCCGCATCGCACAGGACACAACTTTGGCGAATGTCGGTCAGACCTGAGCGCGTGAATATGCTGGTGGATGGCATGGTCAACCGTGAACGGCGGCAGGTGGCGTAATGTGGAGAAGGCGTTGGTGCGACTCAAGTGCGAAACTGCGCACGGCATGAGTATGACTCACCGGGACTTGCACGCTGACAGCGTTGATTTGGGGCGCTAAAAAATGTCCAAGCCGATATACCGATGGGCTCTCACGCTTTGAAGCAAATGACGCTGGCTCCTTTGCTGTGCGGCTTAAGCTGCCCGATCTTTAGCAAGTTTTGCAAACTCACTGTCGTCTCCGATTACGAAAATTTTTGGCTCCCTCGCCACCCGCATCACGAACCGGTCACCCGCATGCAACTTGGAGCGAAACGCCGCCCTGGTCAGAATCACCGGATTCACCTCGCGGCCCAATCGTGCGGTACCCTCATGGCAGGCGTGAACCACATTGGCAAACGACGGCGTGCCGATGACGACGATGTCGATATCGCTGGTAGATTGCGCAGTCCCCTGCGCCATGGAGCCAAACACCCACGCCATCAAAATCTTCGATTCCAGAGGCGCCAGCAGCTCGCGCAACACATCCGCCAGGCCGGAGGTCTTGCGAAAGATTCCCGCCAGTTCCGGCATGATCTGGCAATCGCGGTTCACCTGATAGCGCACCTGGTTTCCCGCCTCAGTGCGCGACAGCAACCCGGCCGCCGTCAGCGACTTCAATTCCCGGTGCAGCGAGCCGACCGATACCCCCGTCAGCCGCGCAATTTCCCGCACATAGAACGACTCGTCCGGACGCAACAGCAACAGCGACAGAATCTGCCGCCGGTACGCGCCGAACAGGATTTCCACCAGTTGTGGAGGGGGCTTTTTTGATCTCATATTGAGAACAACTGTAGCATCTTTGAGAACATTTACGCTAGTCCGTCACGCCATACGTTTCGCTGCATGAAAAGTAAAAGCTTAAGCTTGGGCGCGGTTTCCCTGACAAAAAGGGCTGAAGAGGCCCTGCCACGCTACCCAGAGGCCAAGCGGTTCTACCAACGCAAGCTCGCCAAGACCAATGGTGTGGTCGCGACCAAGGTCGCTGGCTCACAAGCTGGCCCGGGTCAGCGTCATTTGATTTCAGGGTTCCGCAAAATAAATCACGCTGACCCCTTTGACGCTGCTACGTACCTGACAGCGTTTGCTGTGCCTTGCCGCTCACGACCGGGGCTCTTTACCCAAGCCGCGCAAGGTGGTTTGCTTTCTCCTCCTGTAAAGCGAAAGCGGTGGACCTACCACCATCTCAGTTACAGCATGTCCTCTCTGCTTGCGCGGTGAGGACTTCTCGGCACACACCCCTTAGATTTGGATTTTTAGAGGTGCCCGAAATATAATCAGCGCTGTACAGTACATATACAAGTGGATGTAACTTATGACCATGCCCATGAATCTCCGTAGCAACCACCGACGTATCACAATACTCGCCCTGCTCCTGCTGGGGCTCATGTCTGGCATGATCGGCACTGCCGCTGCGGCTGAACCGGCAGCGCCCGGCGGCGCTACACCCAACCGCCTGATCCATTCCGGCTCACCCTACCTGCTGCAACATGCCTACAATCCAGTGGACTGGTATCCGTGGGGGCGCGAGGCGCTGGAACGGGCGAAACGTGAGGACAAACCCATCTTTCTCTCGGTCGGTTACAGCACCTGCTATTGGTGCCATGTCGCCAACACAACGCTGTACGCCAATCCGGAAATCGCCGCATTGATGAACCGCTGGTTCATCAATATCAAGGTTGACCGCGAGCAGCGTCCCGATATTGACCGCATCTACATCCAGGCCACGATGCTGATGACCCAGCGCGTCGGCTGGCCCAACAACCTGTTCCTGACCCCGGACCTGAAACCTTTCTTCGCCGGCACTTATTTCCCGCCTACCGACGACGATTTTGGCCGACCGGGCTTCAACACTATCCTGCAACAACTCCATACCGCCTGGGAAGAAAAACGACCCGCGGTGATCGCGAGTGCGGAACAAAACCACGCGCGCCTGCAGGCAGCGGTAGAGCGACGTGCGGCTAATTCAGAGCAGCCGGTTGATATTCCGCGCTGGCGACAAATGGCTGCGCTGGAATTGCGCGAAAAATTTGATCCCGAACATGGCGGTATGCGTACCGGCAGCGGATCCAAATTTCTGCAGGGGCCGGTACTGGAATTGCTGGTAGCCGAATCCCAATCCAATATGCCGCGTACTGGTAAAAGCGCGCGTGCCATGCTGACCAAAACGCTGGACGCCATCGCTTCCGGCAGCATCCACGATCAGGTTGGCGGTGGTTTCCACCGCTATACCATCGAGCCGACTTGGTCGGTGCCACATTTCGAGAAGATGCTCTATGACAACGCGCAATTGCTGCGCATCTACGCGCAGGCCTACGAAATCACCAACAGTTCCACCTACAAGGCTGTCGCTGAACGCACCGCCGACTGGCTGCTGGCCGGTCTGGGTGCGCCTGAGGGCGGATTTTTCACGGCGCTGGATGCGTCCATATCGGGTGAGAAAGGTAAAAGCTATGTGTGGGGTCGCGCCGAGATTGATACGCTGCTGGGACGCGAGGCAGTGCGGCGCTATTTCGATGCCTTCGAGCTAATACCGCTTGTCTCGCACAATCCCGATGCGCAAACTAAGTTTGATCCAGACGGGGTGTTGCGATTGCGACTACCTCTTGCCGCGACGCTCGCGCGCACCCGCCAGCCTGACCTGGCTCGGCTGTTCACATCCTATGCGCCGTTACAAGCAAAGCTGCTGGCCGCACGCAACCTGCGCCCGCAACCGGCTCGCGACGAGAAAATGCTGGTGGGGCTGAACGGGCTTACCATCGAAGCGTTGGCGAAAAGCGGCAAAATACTCGGCAAACCGGCATACCTGGAGGCGGCACGTCGCGCTGCAGAGCGCATGTGGCGCATCGCCTACGATGCCCCCAGCGGACGACTGTCGCACGAGATTTTCCTTGGCCGCGCACAAACCAACGGCTTTCTTGAGGACTATGCATTGCTGGGGCGCGGGATGATGGCGCTGCACACCGCGACACGGGCACCGGTATGGCGTCAGCGCGCGGCGCTGCTGGGCGATGAGATCCTGCGCGATTTTCGGCGGCCTGACGGCAGTCTGGCTGCAACCCGTGACCAGACCGATTTGCTGGTTTCCGCTGATGACACCAGCGACCAATCCTATCCTTCCGGAACATCTGCCGCGCTGGACTTGCTGCTGCAACTCGCCGCCGGCAATCGGCAGCAGAGTATGCAAAATAAGTACGGCAAGGCCGCACAAACCCTGATCGAGGCGATGAGCGCGACTTTGCACGAAGCAGCACCGCAATGGCCGAGCATGCTCTCGGTCCTGACGCTGTCGCCCGGCAGCACCATCGCGACGAAAACCACGCCCCCGGTTGTTGCCAGCGCCAACCGCGAACAACAGGCGAGCCAGGCGAATGACCGCCTGCACGGTACTGCCAACAAACTGGCCATCACAACCCGCGTACGCAGGAGCAAGGAATTCGACGCAGTGACCGTCACCCTCGCGGTCAAACCGGGTTGGCACATCAATGCCAATCCGGCATCCTTCGATTACCTCATTCCCACCAGCGTCGTGTTTGACGGCCTCACCCCACAGAGCGTGCGCTATCCCGATGCAATGCCGTTCAAAGCGCGCTTCGCGCCGACCGTGATCAATGTCTACCAGGGAAATGTAAATGTCGTGGCAGTCTTCGCCAAAGGAACGCTGCCGAAAAAAACCCCCTTGCGCGCAACACTCTCGACCCAGGCCTGCGATGACAGCATCTGCCTGCCGCCGGCCAAAATCCCTTTTAGCGTACCGCCGTCCTGATGGCTGTTAAAGGGGTTTTTCCGTTCACTTCCTCACCACCCCGCCGACTTCGCCGGCGCCCCTCCTTGGCAAGGAGGGGAGAAACAATCAAAGGAACAATCAAAGGGGTCAGGGTTGAATGGCACTTACTAAGCGTAAACACGGCGAGCGACGGCCTTTCGATGCCGCGCGCCGTATTGAAAATAGACTCCTTCCCCCGGCAACGGGGGAAGGTCGGGATGGGGGCGATGCCTCCTGCGAAGACACCCCCATCCCAGCTTCCCCCGCGAATGCGGAGGAAGGAGCGAGACCGCCGCGCAATTAGTGTCATCGCTGTCGAAAAACTGTCGATCAGACGCTTAAGTAAGTGCCATTCGGGTCAGTGTCATTTGATTTCAGGGTTCCGCAAAATAAATGACGCCGACCCCTTTGATTTCGATTTCCGCTTTGATTTCGTTTGAACTGGTAGTAATTCCAAAGCACATCCGCTTTCCAGATCAGATACCCAATCGTCAGGAAGGCGGCATACTTGAAGTACCGCTTCAATGCGGTTCTGAATTGCTGATCCGTATCGGCGCTCATCGTTGCACGCGCTGAATTGTTTCAGATGGGGCATTGCTAGTTTTCGACGTGCAATATCCACGCACACTTCCCGCCACAACTGCACGAAACGGCACGCTGCTGAGAGTGTTTCGCATTTCAATCTCCCCGCTATTCATCACCGCTCCCACCGCGCTTTCTTCATTGGGGTCAATGCCTTCAATTTACGCGATTGTCGTTTTCGTCGCCTACAACAATTGACATATTGAACCTGCATCTTCATAGTAGAAGTCTAGCCTGCATGCGTCTGCCAATCGACGGCTCGCGCCTGCAACGATGTCCTTGACCACGACTCGGCATCGGCTCAATCACTCGATGAATATCCACATGACATCACTCGATACGTTAGTCGCGCCGACACACGCACAATCTGTTCACCTCTCGCGCTCGTGGACGTCCACGGGTTGGGCGGTGGCCGACGTTGAGGCGTTATTCGATTTACCATTCAATGAACTCATGCATCGCGCACAGACGGTGCATCGCGAACATCACGACGCGAACAAGGTGCAGCTCTCGACGTTGTTGTCGATCAAAACCGGCGGTTGCTCGGAAGATTGCGGCTACTGTCCACAGGCGGCGCGTTATCACACCGGTGTGGAAAACGAAGCGCTACTTGATGTTGCCGAAGTGGTGGCGGCCGCCAAGCTCGCCAAGCAGAACGGTGCGTCGCGTTTTTGTATGGGTGCCGCGTGGCGCGGGCCGAAGCAGCGTGACCTCGATCCGGTGCTGGAGATGGTGCGCGAAGTCAAAGCGCTTGGCCTCGAAACTTGCTGCACGTTGGGCATGCTCAAGCAAGGTCAGGCGGAACAGTTGAAACACGCGGGGCTTGACTACTACAACCACAATCTCGATACCGCGCCAGAAAAGTACGGCGATATTGTCACCACGCGCGAATATCAGGATCGCCTCGATACGCTGGGTCGCGTGCGCGAGGCGGGCATCAATGTGTGCTGTGGCGGCATTGTCGGCCTGGGTGAATCGCGCAAGGAGCGCGCTGGGCTAATCGCGCAGTTAGCCAGTCTCGATCCGCCGCCCGAATCCGTGCCAATCAATTATCTGGTGCAGGTTGAAGGCACGCCATTGCACGACCAACTCAAAGGCGAAGCCGCGATTGACTGGACGGAATTTGTGCGCACCATCGCTGCCGCGCGCATCACCATGCCCAAGAGCGTTGTGCGCTTGTCGGCCGGGCGCCAAGAGATGAACGAAGCGACGCAGGCGTTGTGTTTTCTGGCGGGCGCCAATTCGATTTTCTACGGCGAGAAACTGCTGACCACGGGCAACCCGGAGGTGGCGCGTGATCGCGCGCTGTTTGCGAAGTTGGGGATCACGCCGTTGTAGGGTGCGCCCTGCGCACGGTCGCGTTTGGTTGGTGCGCAAAGCGCCCCCTACGTGCAATTATTTTTTCCACAGATGAACACAGATGAACACGGATAAAACCTGCGTACTGCTGCCCTCGTGATTCGGGACGCAGCAAAACATTGGGATCCGCTTCGCATTTGACGTTTTCTGTGCTCATCTGTGTCCATCTGTGGATCACGCCCTTGGTGTCGTCGTAAATGCCCATCTCCGATTTCTCCGCTCAACTCTCCGAACTCGCGCAAGCCGATCAACTGCGCGCCCGGCGGATTGTGTCGTCGGCACAAGATGCGTCGATGATCGTCGATGGGCAGCGTATGTTGTCGTTCGCCAGCAATGACTATCTGGGGCTGGCCAATCATCCGCAGGTGGTGGAAGCGACCATGCGCGCCTTGAAAAAATACGGCCTCGGCGCGGGTGCCTCGCACATGGTCACTGGCCACATGGCACCGCACGAGGAACTTGAAGACCGCCTCGCCAAGCACGTTGCGCTTCCTAAAGCGCTGTTGTTTGGCTCAGGCTATGCGGCCAATCTGGGCATTCTCGGCGCACTCGCCGGGCGCGGCGACGTCATCTTTGCCGACAAACTCAATCACGCTTGTCTCAACGACGGCGCGCAACTCTCGCGCGCCACCTTCAAGCGCTACGCCCACAACGACGTGGCCAAACTCCGCTCGCAGCTTGTCGATTGGCGCAAAAATGGCGCAACCTCCGCGCGGATACTCATTGTTACCGACGCGGTATTTAGCATGGACGGCGACATCGCACCCGTTCCGGAGTTGCTCGAACTCGCCGACCAATACGACGCGCTGCTGGTGCTCGACGACGCGCACGGCTTTGGCATACTCGGTTATCGCGGGCGCGGTGTGCTGGAACATTTCAATATGTTAGGCACTCCGTCGAGGCCGACCAGTGATCGCATCGTCTACATGGCCACGCTCGGCAAAGCGGTCGGCGGTTACGGCGCGTTTGTGGCGGGCAACGAAGATGTGGTCGAGTGGATTATGCAAGCCGCGCGCACCTACTTGTTTTCAACCGCCACGCCGCCTGCCATCGCGGCGGGTTGCATTGCCGCGCTGGATGTCATGACAGAAGACCACGAACGGCGGCGGCATTTGCGCACCATGATCGATTTTTTCAGCGATTCGTTGAAGCTGCAGTTCGCCAAGCTGCCATTTTCGCAAACCGCTATTCAACCGATTGTGATTGGTGACAACGCCACCACCCTCGCCTTCGCGGAGCAATTACGCGAACGGCATTTTCTGGTGCCCGCAATTCGCCCGCCGACCGTACCGGCGGGCACGTCGCGGTTACGCGTCTCGCTGTCATCCAACCATATCGCTGCCGACGTGTTTGATCTCATCACGGCCATTACCGACATCGAGGTGTCGCTGATGGGACAACAAGGCAAGCGATGACGGTGTTCGTTGACGTAATCGGTCGTGGCCCCAATTTGACGTTGCTGCACGGCTGGGGACTCAACGGTGCGGTGTGGGATGGCGTGCGCGAAGCACTTGCTGCGCGGTTTACCCTGCACATCATCGATTTGCCCGGCCACGGGCGATCGCAAGGTGCCGCGGTCACTAGCCTCGATGCGTTGGTCGATGCGGTGGCACACGCCATGCCGGCGCAAAGCCATCTGTTGGGCTGGTCGCTCGGTGGTCACACAGCACTCGCGCTTGCCGCACGTTATCCGCATCGCATCAATCGCTTGATCACGATTTGCTGCACGCCGCGCTTTACCTCGGCCCCGGATTGGCCGCAGGGCAAGGAGCCGGAAATACTCGCGGACTTCGCCCATCGATTAGCGACCAACTACGCGGCGACGCTACGCAATTTTCTAGCGCTGCAAGCACTCAATCAGCCACAGATGCGCGCTGTCATTCAGCAACTCCATGAGGCCGTAAATGCCCACGGTGCACCGGCCATCGACAGCCTCGCCGCCGCGCTGGAAATTCTGAAAGTGAGCGATATTCGCTCGCTCATTCCGTCCATTCGCCAGCCCGCATTGGTGCTGCAAGGCGATCATGATGCCTTGACCTCGACTGCATCGGCACAATGGCTGGCAGACAATCTTCCCAACAGCACCTATTGTCTGATTGAGCACGCGGCACACGCGCCGTTTTTGTCGCACCGCGACGCATTTCTTGATCATGTTTTCTCATTTCTGTCGCCATGAACGCTTCTGAGCGCCGCCCACTGTTGCCTGCGGCTCGTGATGTGCGGCGCTCGTTCGATCATGCCGCCGCAACCTACGACGACCACGCCTTTTTGCAACGCGAGATTGCCGATCGCTTGTTCGAGCGACTTGACTACATCAGGCTCGCCCCGAAGCGCGTGTTGGAGCTCGGCTGCGGGACAGGTTATGCGAGCCGGAAACTGCAGGCGCGCTTTCCAAACGTGCCGCTAATTGCGCTCGACATTGCGCCCACCATGTGTGCCTACGCGCAGCGGCAGACGCCAACCAGATCCTTGCTGTCACGACTATTCGGCACGCGCATGGGGCCATCGTTTCTCTGCGCCGACGCACAGCAGTTGCCGTTAGGAAATGAAAGCGTTGATTTCATCGTGTCCAATTTGACATTGCAATGGTGCGATGTTGAACAGGTGGCAAGTGAGGCCGCGCGTACGCTGTCGCCCAGCGGCCTCTTGATGTTTACCACCTTCGGTCCCGATACGCTCAAGGAATTACGCTCGGCATTTCGCGCTGTCGACGACAAGCCGCACGTCAACACGTTTGTGGATATGCATGACGTCGGCGACATGTTGGTCGCGGCCGGATTCGCCGACCCGGTGATGGATCAGGAAACGATCACCATCACCTACACGGACCTGAAGACGCTGTTGCGCGAACTCAAAGGTATCGGCGCGCACAACGTATTGCCGGGCCGAGAGGCCGGTCTGATGGGCAAACAACGATGGCAGCGGCTGGTCACAGCCTACGATGCATTCCGTCGTGACGGCAAGATTCCGGCAACCTACGAGGTGGTGTACGGCCACGCGTGGAAGCCGGAAGTTTCCAAACGCAAAACAGTTGATGGTCGACAAGTGATTTCACTTGGTGAATTCAAGCGCATGGTGCACTCGGAATGAAATCATTTTTCATCACCGGCACCGACACCGAGGTTGGCAAAACATTTGTCACTTGCGGCTTGCTGGTGGCGTTGCGCGAGCGCGGCGTCCATGTCGTACCGATGAAGCCGATCGCCGCTGGTGCCGTGGTTCGCAATGGCGTGTTGCGGAACGAGGATGTGCATCAACTGCTGGCGGTGTACGGCAAACCGATCGATGCACAACTCGTCAATCCGTACTGCTTTGCCGAAGCGATCGCCCCGCATATTGCGGCGATGCATGAAGGCAAGCTAGTGCTCGTTGACGTCATCGAACGTGCCTTCAGAGAACTCGCTGCGGCGCACGACAGCGTGTTGGTCGAAGGTGCTGGCGGGTTTTTGGTGCCGCTATCGGCCGAGGAATCGATGGCAGCGCTGCCCCGGCGCCTCGGGCTCGATGTCATCCTCGTGGTCGGCATGCGGTTGGGTTGCCTCAACCATGCCTTGCTTACCGCTGAAACGATTCGCGGGCGCGGGCTAACCTTGTCGGGCTGGGTGGCCAACACCGTTGACCCGAACATGCACTCCCTAGCGGAGAACATTGACACATTGAAGTCGATGCTCGGCGCACCATGTCTGGGTCGGGTCCCGCGCATCACGGCACCGGACACATTGGCAGCGGCCCGCATTACTGCAACACACTTGCAAATTGAACCGTTGCTGGGATAATGCGGCCATAGCAACCTTGTTCCTCTCGCGAACTTTGGAGTTATCAATGAAGCAACTGCGTCGCAGCATGATCCTCGTCGGCCTTCTATGCGCAATCCCTGCAGCGGCCTTCGCGCAGCAGGGCAAGGTGGAGGCGACGCTAAAGGTGTTCGACGCGTGGGCGAAGACCACGGTACCCGGCGGTAGTGTCTCGGCTGCCTACATGCACATCAAGTCCGGCAAGCCGCTGAAGCTGGTCAAGGTGACCTCGCCATTAACCGCCATAGTGGAAATGCACACCATGTCGATGAAGGGCGGCGTCATGGAAATGAAAGCGCTCGACGCGATCGAGATTCCGGCCAACAAATTGGTGGATCTCAAACCCGGTGGCCTGCACATCATGCTGGTCAAGGTGAACAAGCCGATCAACAAAGGCGACGTGGTTCCACTCACGCTCACCTTTGAAACCGCGGACAAGAAGACGTTTTCCATCGATGTCGCGGCAAAAGCGCAGGAGAAGGAATCCGGCGGGCACAAGCACTAACAGCCTCACCGCTCGCGAGATCAGTTCGCCAGCGCGCGTCGCTGCATGGCGATGCCATGCGCGCCGTGTTCCAGCGCCGTGGACAGGTGGTGCGGGTGTAGCCCGCCAATGGCGAAGACCGGCATTGGTGCATTGCGCACCAGGTCGGAAAATGCGCGCCAGCCGAGTGCCGGCTGACCCGGATGCGAGAGGGTCGGCTTCACGCTACCAAGTACCGCAAAATCACATTGCAATTTCGCCGCGAGAGCCAGTTCAGCCGCATCGTGCACCGACGCACCCACCCACTTGCATGGTGGTCGCGCATCCAGCGAGCGCAGTTGCGCGCTGGTCAGGTGTACGCCGTCGGCACCAACTTCGGCGGCGAGATCGACATGGCTATTGATGAGCACGATGGCGTGATGCTCGCGTGCGAGCGCGACGATGTCACGCGCAAAAGCACCAAGCGAAGCCGCGTCCATCGACTTTTCGCGGATCTGAATGAGGTGCGATGCGAGGTGTTTCGAATGCTGAAACTCGCCATTCGGCGCGCTGTTTGAGGCATTTTTGCTCCACAACGCGCGCAGTTGCTCGAGATAGACTTTGACACCGACCTCCGAGGCATTCGTGATCGCGTACATGGTTGGCAGCGCTAGCGCACGAAAAATCGGCACGCAACCGGGCAATGCTGGCGCGACAGTCATTGCGTTCAAATGCTGCCATCTAAATTGCTGGCCTTCCATGCCGTGCATGCCGGTCGCATCGACGTCGTGCCAGCGCGCCACGCGCCAGGTGTGCAATCGCACCGTGGCGTGTTCGTAATGCATCATGAACGTAAACCACGGACTCGCGGCATCAATGACGACGTTGAGTTCTTCAATCAATTCGCGCCGCAGCGCATGCAGCACCGTTTCGCCGGACTCAATCTTACCGCCGGGGAATTCCCAATATCCCGCATACGGTTTGCCTTCCGGACGCGACGACAGCAGAAAGCTGCCGTCGGGTCGCACAAAGACGGCAACCGCAACGTCGGTGATTTTTGCCATCTAGGACGATTGGCGCGGTCGCCGCACTCGGGAGAGCGTTTTGGTCGCTTTGCCGGTGCGCGACTTACTCGAAGGCAACTGCCCTGCATAGTCGCGCGCAAATTGATAAGCGATGCGTCCGCTGCGGCCGCCGCGTTCGAGCGCCCACAACAACGCCGCCTTGCGAAACGTGGCCTCGTCGAGCTTGCGTTCTCCCGCGAGATTGGCAACCCAGTGCCGAGCAATATCCAGATATTGCGTTTGATCAAACGGGTAAAAACTCAGCCACAACCCGAAGCGCTCGGATAACGAAATTTTTTCTTCAGTCGCCTCCCCCGGGTGGATTTCACCATCGTCGAGGTGCTTGGTTTCCGCATTTTCGCTCATGCGCTCTGGCATCAGGTGGCGCCGATTGGAGGTCGCGTACACCAGCATATTCTCGGTCGGCGCACTGACGCCGCCATCGAGCACCGACTTCAACGCCTTGTACGCGGCGTCCCCCGCCTCAAACGATAAATCATCGGCAAACACGATGAATTTTTCTTCGCGCGCGGCGACGCGCTCGGCAATTTCCGGAAGGTCAGTAAGGTCCGAGCGGTCGACCTCGATCAGGCGCAGCCCTTGCCGTGCAAAGCGATGCAGGACGGCTTTGACGAGCGATGATTTGCCGGTGCCCCGCGCACCGGTGAGCAACACGTTGTTGGCGGTGCGGCCTTCGACAAACTGTTTGGTGTTGGCAACCAGACGTGCCTTTTGCTCGTCGATGTCGTGCAAGTCGTTGAGGTGGATCACGTGTGGGGCGGTCACCGGCAGTAGCACGCCGCGCTTGCCGAGCAGGCCGAGGTCACGTTTTTGCCAGCGATAGGCGATGGCCGACCAATCGTTCTCGACCGGCGCTGGCATCAGCGCGTCAATTTTGTCGAGCAGCGCCGCGGCCTTGGCGGCCACTTTGTCGAGTTTGGGAAACATTAACTGCGGTAATCCGCGTTGATCTTCACGTAGTCGTACGAAAAATCACACGTCCACAGCCTCGCGCGCTCCGACCCGCGACCCAGATTCACATTGATATCAATCTCTGCCGCTTTCATCACCCGCACGCCGTCTTCTTCACGATAACTGTTGGCGCGTCCGCCGTGCTCGGCGACCAACACATCACCCAGATGCAACGTTATTTTGTTTTGATCCAGATCGGCAATGCCGGCATAACCCACGGCTGCGAGAATACGCCCCAGATTCGGGTCGGATGCAAAAAACGCGGTTTTGACCAGCGGTGAATGTCCGATCGCTTTGGCCACTTTCATACATTCGGCTATTGACTTGCCACCGCTGACATTAATGGTGATGAACTTCGTGGCACCCTCGCCATCGCGAACAATCGCTTGCGCGAGCGCAATGGCAACCTCATTGATGGCCTCATGCAAGGCGGTGAACTCGACCGTGCCTTCACCGTAAACAACCGGGTGATCGGCCTTGTTGGTCGCAATGAGGACGAACGAGTCGTTGGTCGACGTATCACCATCGACGGTAATCGAATTGAATGACACATCGGCGGACGCGCGCACCAAGTCCTGTAACGTTTCAGCCGAAACGCACGCGTCGGTCGCAATAAAACCAAGCATGGTCGCCATGTTTGGCTGAATCATGCCCGCCCCTTTGGCGATGCCCGTGATGGTCACGGTCTTGCCGTGTATCTTGGTTTGCTTGGAAAATGCCTTGGGCACGGTGTCGGTGGTCATGATCGCGTGCGCCGCATCAAACCAGCCGTCGGCGCGCAGATCAGAAATGCACATC
The DNA here is from genome assembly GCA_038901695.1 of Usitatibacteraceae bacterium. Classification (GTDB taxonomy): domain Bacteria; phylum Pseudomonadota; class Gammaproteobacteria; order Burkholderiales; family Usitatibacteraceae; genus UKL13-2. The sequence goes on along the minus strand of JBCKPN010000010.1, from coordinate 12,955 downwards.
GGCACACCCGCAATGATTTTGTCCATCGGCAGATGTTCCATGATCACACCAGTCGAGAACGGCAACACTTGCTCGACATCGCAATCGATTGCGGTCGCCACGGCGGCACAGGTGGCGCGCGCATCGACCAAACCGCGCTCGCCGGTACCAGCATTCGCGCATCCAGTATTGACGACAATCGCGCGCTGATTCGAGGTCTCGGCCAAATGTTCACGACACACCGTGACAGGAGCGGCACAAAAGCGGTTTTTGGTGAATACACCCGCCGCCACGCTGCCTTCGTCCATGACGGCAATGAGCATGTCGCGGCGATTTGGCTTGCGCACATAGGCCTTGGCCACGCCCAAGCGAATGCCGGGCACCGGCAGCAACGACTGCTTGGTCGGCAACACAGGATTTACAGCCATCTTTTCATCCTCAAGAAACGTCGGTACGCATGTGCACAGCGCAAAAAATTATGGCATGGAACCATCTTTCCGGCTCTAACTTGAAGCGTTGCGCCAGCGACACGCATTTCTCGACCAAGCGCACAGCCAGATAACCGATACGCGGTTATCCGACCCGCCAATACCAGCAAGTTGTCGGAAGGCGTCGCGAGCGCTGATGGATCGTGGGTACGCGAGCGGGACTTCGAGTGCCGCAGGCACAAGCCGCGAACGCCCAAGCGCCATGCAAGGCGCGCGGAGAAAGCACAGCCGTATGACCGCATTTTCCAAACGCGCGGCGAGCATCGCAGTCCGCGAGACGCAGCCCGCAGCAGCCTTACGACAACTTGCCGTGGCAGTGTTTGTATTTTTTGGCCGACCCACACCAGCAAGGTTCATTGCGCCCAATCTTGGTGCCTTCGCGCACAAATGGCTGTTGGCTTTGGCCAGCGGTCTTGTCTGCTTCGGCAAGCGCTTCTTCCGTATCCGCATGATGGTATTGAACGTTGTGCACAGCGCGTGCGGAAGCCGCTTCCGCGGCGCGCTCTGCCGCTTCTACCTGCTCTTGCGTTTGCACTTGCACGTTCACCAGAATCTGCGTGACCTGTCGTTTCACGACATCCAGCAAATTGCCGAACAGTTCGAAGGCCTCGCGCTTGTATTCTTGCTTGGGCTGTTTTTGGGCATAGCCACGCAGATGAATGCCCTGGCGCAGGTAATCGAGCGAGGCGAGATGCTCGCGCCAGTGGTTGTCGATGGATTGCAACATCACCGATCGTTCGTATTGATGCAGCAGTGTTTTGTCAACGCTGGCGAACTTGGTGTTGTATGCATCAGTCGCATTGGTCAGCACCCGCGCGACAACCGTCTCGGTGTCTAGCTCTTCGTCGGAGGCGAGCCACTGATCGATGGGCGCGACAATGCCAAACTCACTCTGCAGTACGGTCTTCGCCGCCGGCACATCCCACTGCTCTTCCAGCGACTCTGGCGGAATATGCGCCTGAATGGTTTGCACCAGCACGTCATTGCGCATGGCGGTGATCGTTTCGGAAATATCATCTGCGTCCAGCAACTCATTGCGCTGCTGGTAAATCACTTTGCGCTGATCGTTGGCGACATCGTCGTATTCAAGCAGTTGCTTACGAATATCAAAGTTGCGCGCCTCCACTTTGCGCTGTGCATTCTCAATCGAGCGCGACACCATGCGCGCTTCAATGGCTTCGCCCTCCGGTATTTTCAGCCGCGACATGATGGCCTTCAAGCGATCACCGGCGAAAATTTTGAGCAATGGATCTTCGAACGACAGATAAAAACGCGACGAACCTGGGTCACCCTGACGACCGGCACGTCCGCGCAACTGGTTATCGATGCGGCGCGACTCGTGCCGCTCCGAGCCGACGATATGTAAGCCCCCCAGCTCAACCACCAGGTTGTGACGCTCTTGCCAGGCCGCTTTCGCAGCGGCCAGCTGTGCCGCCTTGTCGGTTGCACTCAGCTTTTCGTTTTGTTCAATTTCTTGCAGCACTTTTTCAAAGCCGCCGCCGAGCACGATGTCGGTGCCGCGACCGGCCATGTTGGTGGCGATAGTGACAGACTTTGGTTTGCCGGCCTGTGCGATGATTTCGGCTTCGCGCGCGTGCTGTTTGGCGTTCAATACTTCGTGTGGAATCTTTTCTTTTTTCAGCAACTCGGACAGCAATTCTGAATTCTCAATCGAGGTGGTTCCGAGCAACACCGGCTGACCGCGCTCATAGCAATCCTTCACATCCTCGGCAATCGCGTTGTGCTTTTCGCGCGCCGTCATGAACACCAAATCGTTCTCGTCCAGGCGCACCATCGGACGGTTGAGCGGGATGATCACGGTTTCCAGATTGTAGATTTGCTGGAATTCGAAGGCTTCGGTATCCGCCGTGCCGGTCATGCCAGCCAGTTTGCCGTACAGGCGGAAGTAATTCTGGAAGGTAATCGAGGCCAGCGTCTGCGATTCATTTTGAATCTTGACGCCCTCTTTGGCTTCGACCGCTTGATGCAGTCCTTCCGACCAGCGCCGACCCGTCATCATGCGGCCAGTGAATTCGTCGACGATCACGACTTCGTCGTTTTGCACCACATAGTGTTGATCGCGGTGATAAAGCGCATGCGCACGCACCGCCGCATACACATGGTGCATCAACATGATGTTGGCCGGGTCGTAGAGCGATGCGCCAGGCGGCAACAGCCCGTTTTGCGACAGCAATTCTTCCGCGCGCTCGTGTCCTTCTTCGGACAACAGCACTTGATGTTGTTTCAAATCCACCCAGTAGTCGCCGGGTCCGTCTTCGGCTTCCTGCTTGGTCAGATGCGGCATCAGCGCGTTGATACGCACATACATCGCGGTCGAGTCTTCGGCTTGCCCTGAAATGATAAGCGGCGTCCGTGCCTCGTCGATCAAAATCGAATCGACCTCATCGACAATCGCAAAGTTGAGCCCGCGCATGACGCGCTCATCCTTGGCTGTCTTCATGTTGTCGCGAAGATAATCAAAGCCGAATTCGTTGTTCGTGCCGTAGGTGATGTCGGCCGAAAACGCGACGCGCTTTTCGTCTTCTTGCATTTGCGACAGATTGCAGCCGACCGACAGGCCAAGAAAATTATGCAGCTTGCCCATCCATTCGCTGTCGCGTTTGGCAAGGTAATCGTTGACCGTCACCACGTGTACGCCCTTGCCGGAGATGGCGTTGAGGTAGCACGGCAGCGTCGCCATGAGGGTCTTGCCTTCACCGGTGCCCATCTCCGCAATCTTGCCGTCGTGCAACACCATGCCACCGATCAGCTGCACATCAAAGAGACGCATGCCCAATGTCCGCTTGCCCACTTCTCGCACCACGGCGAAGGTCTCGGTCAGCAATTGATCGAGGGTTTCACCATTCTGAAAACGTTGCTTGAATTCTTGCGTCTTGGCCTTTAGCGCGTCGTCGTCGAGCGCTTCGATTGACGGTTCGAGCGCGTTGATGGCAACCACGCGCTTACTGTATTGCTTGAGCAAGCGATCATTGCGGCTGCCGAAAATGGATTTGAGGAAGGTATCGAGCATTACAAACTTTCTGTTGGATTCTTTGCGGAGCGCGGCGCCCGGAGCACGGGGCCGACGAAACAGCAAGGGGAAAGCGGGCTGACGCTCCAGGCGGACCTGGAACAGGACGACGCGCACCAAACGTTCATGCGCTAGGCATGAGCGTTGATGGCAACAGCAGGGGTATTACGGGGCGCGAGCGGTCTTGACGGCTTGCGCAGGCTCTTGGGCGCGGACGAACTTGAGGAATCGATTCGGATTGAGCGGGACCGAATTTTCGCGGACTTCAAAATGCAAATGTGGGCCAGTGGCGCGACCGGTCTGCCCGAGGCTGCCGATGCGCTGGCCCTTGAGAACGACGTCGCCTAATTTGACGAGCGTTTGTGAAAGATGCGCGTAGCGGGTGCTGAGTCCGTTGTCATGGTCGATGTCGACCAGGTTGCCGTACTCGGTGTGCCACTCCGAAGCGGACACCACACCACCTGCAGCGGCCAAAATCGGCGAGCCGGGCGCGGCGATGAAGTCCACGCCCGCGTGAAACGCGTTACGACCGTTGAACGGATCGATACGGTAACCGAAGTTCGATGAAAAATATCCGGTGGTTACGGGCAGCGTGGTGGGAATCGCCTTCGCCGCCAAGCGACCTTGCATCAGAATCGAATCGAGCACACCGAGTTTGTCGGCGCGATCATCGAGTATCTTGGAGACATCCGATAACTTGGTCGTGAAGTCTTTGTAACTCACCTCACCCGTCATTGAGTCGCTCGGTGCGGGACCTCCAACACCCGGCACATCGGTGAAATTGAATTCGCCCTTGATGCCGGCGACTTTTGCCAGGCGCTCGCCAAATGCGTCGAGCCGCATCATCCTTGCCTGCAACTCACCGAGTTTGACGGCGAGCGAATTCAGCTGCTCGCGCATGTCTTTTTCTGCTTGCTGGGTGTTCTGCTGCGTCAGAGTGGAAATCAGACTCTGGATGAACGGGTTCTGAATATCGACCGCGTATTTCATCGTCACCCAGTAGGTGCCGAGCGCGAACATAAAACCGGCGCTGACAAAGCCCATTGCCGCCATGATGATCTGTGACTGCGAAATCGTCACAATCCGGCTTTTGGCCAGACTGTCTGAGACTAGAATGATGTTCATCATTTACCTCGGCTTCCCAGAATCGCTTGAAGACTTACTCCAAACCAATTCGGGCCTTACTCAGCGAGAACGACCTGATTGCGCCGCTAGTGGCGCAACATCAACGTCTTTCTCGCCTTCAACAATCGTTTGAGGACACTCTCCCGCCCGGTTGGAAAAAACTTTGCCGGGTTGCTGCTCTGGAGGGGTCTACGGTGGTTATTGCGGCGGCCAACGGAGCCGTTGCGACAAATTTGAACGCTTATTCGCCGCGACTTCTTGAGAATTTCCGGGACGGCTTAGCAAGTAGCCAAGGGAAAAAAACAATGAAGGAACAAGAGGTTACCGGAATTCGCATCGTGGTGCAACCAGAAATTTCGACGTGGCGACCACCAACGCCGACCTCGATTCGGCTAGCGTCCGCCAAGACCCCCATGAGCGAACAGCAACTCGATGATTTGACGCAACAATTGGCAGATTCGCCGTTGAAGCAGGTGCTGGGGAAAATCAAAGCAAAGCGACAGAATGTGAGTAAGCGGGCGCTCACCCCAAAGCGTTGAATCCGTCCGCAAACGTCGTTGCGGACGGGTTTGTTCGTTCAGGCTAGCTTCGGTTCATCCAAGCGGTTACCACACCGACGAAGATCATGCCGATGCTGTCGAACACGATTTGCTGGGCAACCAGATCTGACGGCAGTTGTATCACCGCGAAGTAAATGAGGGTACCTCTAAAAATTCAATCAAGCCGATGATGGCAAGGCGCAAAGTCGCGAAAAAGCGCAGTGTACACGTAGTACATGAGCATTTTGAGCGGCTTTGCAACGCCGCCAACGCGGCTTCAGTGAATTTTTAGAGGTGCCCATGAGATAGGTTGGCAACGTCGTCAGCACGATCATCGCGACGCCAAACTTCCTGTCCATGCTCGCTCCAAAAAATGGTGTGCGGAGCAAAAGTACCCTGAGGACTACATTCGCGTCGGGCGCGACAACGGGTCGCCGCGTCAGTGCTGCAGCGCGCGCTCAACAATGTAGATGATGGCGATCAGCGCAGCGAAGGCCAGTGTGACCTTGATAATCAGCTTGGTGGCCCACAAAAAGCGCGGATTCTTGGTGAACAGATAACCAAGAAACGCGATGGAGGCGGCCATCACCGCGAACAGCAACAGGAATCTGAGTCCGATCAACATGCTCTCAACTCCCCGCCATCACGGGCGATAGCGCCATGACGCCGAATGCGCCCGGTAATTCTTCGCGCCGATCAAAGGTCACGAATTCATATGCGCTCGCATCAGCGAGCAGCGCGCGCAATAGCTGATTGTTCATCGCGTGGCCGGACTTAACCCCCGTGAAAGCACCGATCATCGGGTGGCCGAGCATATACAAGTCACCAACCGCATCAAGCGCTTTGTGTTTGACAAACTCGTCCTCAGATCGCAGGCCATCTGGATTAAGTACATGAAAGTCGTCGATCACGATCACGTTGTCGAGTGAGCCACCGCGACCGAGGCCCGCTTGCCGCATCGCTTCGACTTCGTGGGTAAACCCGAAGGTCCGCGCACGCGCCATGTCTTTGACGAATGGCGTATCGGCAAAATCAATTTCAACTTCATTCTGACGACCGTGAAACACAGGATGGTCGAATGCAATCGAGAACTTGAGCTTGAAGCCGTTGAATGGGTCGAGCCTGACCAGCTTGTCGCTGTCGCGCAGTTCGATCGATTTGGTGATGCGAATGTATTTTTTCGCCGGCGCCTGCTCTTCAATGCCCGCCGCTTGCATGAGGAAGATGAACGGTGCCGCGCTGCCATCCATGATCGGCACTTCGACCGCGTTCAAATCGACATAGGCGTTGTCTATTCCCAAGCCCGCGAAGGCCGACATCAAATGCTCAACGGTCGCAACATTGGCCCCGGTCTTGGCGTCTTCGATACGCGTCGACATGCGGGTGTCGTTCACGTTCAGCACATGTGCACGAACCGTCGGCGCTCCCGGCATGTCGGTGCGGCAAAAAACGATGCCGGTATCGGGTGCGGCCGGGCGAATGGTCATCTCGACGCGATGACCCAGATGCACACCGACGCCGGTGGCGCGGACTTTGTTTTTGACAGTGCGTTGTTTAATCATCGGCGATTTCTGAGCGGCACAGTAGGATAGGTTTGGGGCACGCGTCAGCTTTTCAACCGTTATGCCGCGTGACGATCAAACACGCGAATCCGCAGCGCGACAGCCGCCTGCAATGTTCGCTTGGCGATACGCATATCGTATTCGGTTTGCAGATTCAGCCAGAAGCGTGGATCCATACTGAAGAATAAACCCAAGCGCAATGCGGTATCGGCCGTGATCGGGCGCAAGCCGTTGACGAGTTCGCTAATACGACTCGGCGACACATCAATGTCCGCCGCGAGCTGCCGCGCGGTGATGCCCATAGGCTTCATGAAGTCTTCGAGCAACACTTCACCGGGATGGATTTCTTCAAGCATTGTTGCCATTTTTGCTCCGCTGTAAAACTACTTTCGCTCAATGATAGTCAACGATTTCCACGTCGTGCGCGCCGTCTTTGCGCCACACAAAGCAAACGCGCCACTGGTCGTTTACACGAATGCTGTGCTGTCCTTTTCGGTCGCCCTTGAGCGCTTCAAGCTGATTTCCGGGCGGCACCTTCAAGCTAGCCAACTCATTGGCGGCATGCAATTGCAGAAGTTTCCGACGCGCGACGCGCTCGATGTTTCGAAAGCGTCGCACCGAGCGGCTCTGAAAAAGGGCTTCTGTGTCGGCGCAAGCGAACGAATGAACCATGACAAATAATATTCCGCGATACGGAATCTGTCAACGTTGACGGCGCATCGTCACGAACTTTGTTTTTGACGGTGCGTTGTTTGATCATGGAATGCGGCGGCGCTTCATCGGATCATTTTAGCGTCAAGTCATCCTGTTGATCCGGCACGATGAATTGGAGAGTGGGCAAGCTTCATCCGCCCAACAATAATGCTCGCAAATACGTCCATTGTTGTTGGGCTTCGCTGCGCTTAGCACCAACCTACGGCACCCATATTCATCCGCATCATCATGCCAGACCCCGATTCAGGACTTCGGGGACCGGTGCCGACGAGCATCCAGAGCTTCGTTGTCTTGTGTCACGCTGGACTGGGCACAAGCTTTCGCCACAGCAGCTAGACATATCGTTAATCGATAGTAGAATCAACTTGAACAACAGCAACGATCAACACGCGCAGTTGACGCCAACATGATCGACTTAGTTGCGGGTCCCTGAATTTCTCATTTTTCCAACTCAATCGAGGTGCGTCATGTCCAGACTTCGTCAAGCCATTTTGCTCAGCCTGTATGGTGCCGCGTCACTTTCCACCGCCTCGGCATGGGCACAGGCCACTGCGCCTGCGGTCGGCGTGACTGCCGCGGGCGAGAAACGCGACCCCGCCGTGGAGTCGATCACGGTGGTCGGTTCACGCCGTGCCAATGCCTCGGCCACCGATACGCCGGTGCCGGTCGATTTCATTCCGCTGGCGAGAGTGAACGAGCAAGGCGGGCAATTTGATTTGGCACAGACACTGCAATTCATTTCACCGTCATTCAACTCCACCCGGCAAACCGGTGCCGACGGCGCGGATTTGGTCGATTCGGCGGCGCTGCGTGGTCTCGGCTCGGACCAAACGTTGGTACTGGTCAACGGCAAGCGCCGCCATACGACGGCACTGGTGAATTTATTCGGCGCGCGTAATCGCGGCAATACCGGTACCGACATGAACGCTATTCCGTTGATGGCCATCGACAATGTGCAGGTATTGCGCGATGGCGCCGCGGCGCAGTACGGCTCGGATGCGATTGCGGGCGTGATTGATATCAGTCTGAAAAAGCGCCTCGGCTGTGAGGCGGCGGCAGGCTATAGCCAATACTCGGTGGGCGACGGCAAAAACTATCTGGCCACCGCGTACTGTGGTTTTCAGATCGGCGAAAAGGGCGTGCTTGGCGTCACCGCAGAGTATGTTGATCGCGGTCGCTCCAACCGTGCCGAGGCCGGTAACCCGCGCATCATTGGCGACACGCAGGCGAAAAACGCCACCGTTTATGTCAATGGCGAAATCCCGGCGCAGGGCACCGGAAAAACCTATTTCACGCTCGGCACACAACTGCGCGATGCATCCTCCGCCGCCTTCGCACGTGGTGGACTCGGATCGGGAGACATCCCCTCGCGCAATTCGGCGGCGCAATATCCGAACGGTTTTGTGCCGTTTATCAATGGCGACATCACGGATCGCTACCTCACCGTTGGCCATCGCGCGCAACTCGGCGAATGGAATGCGGACATTTCGCAAACCTATGGCTACAACAAGCTCGACTACAACATCAGCAACACCATCAACGCCTCGATCGCCAACCGGAATTTGTTGAGCGGCGGCCGAGGGGTGAGTGCCAGCAAGTTTGATGCGGGTGGTTTTTCATTCGGCCAACTCACCACCAACCTTGATTTGAGCCGCTACTATCCGGGCATCGCCAACGGCATGAACTTCGCGTTTGGTGCTGAGTATCGACGCGAGAATTACAAGATTTTTGCCGGCGAGTCGGGCTCTTATGTCGATGCCGACGGCGTGGGCATTGGCGGTAACGCCGGCAGTCAGGGCTTTCCGGGATTTCAACCGAGCGACGCGACTGACCGCAGTCGCAACAGTCTGGCCGCCTATGCGGATGTGGAAACCGATGTGACCCAGTCGTTCAAGGTGCAGACCGCACTACGTGCCGAGAAATTCAGCGATTTTGGCTCGACGGTCACCGGCAAGCTCGCGGCATTGCTCAAGCTCAGCCCGGCCTTGTTTCTGCGCGCCTCCGTCAGCAGCGGATTTCGTGCGCCGTCGTTGCAGCAGGTCTATTTTTCGTCCACCTTCACCGATTTCATCAGCGGCGTACCACAGGATGTCGTGCTGGCACCCAATGGCGGCAGGATCGCCAACGCGGCAGGCATTCCCAAGTTGAAAGAGGAAAAATCGACCAGCAGCACGCTCGGCTTTACCTGGAGCCCATCGCCAGCCACCGCCATCACGGCCGATTGGTACAGCATCAAGATCGATGACCGCATCGTGCTCTCAGGTCGCTTCGACGCCAGCAACTACCCGGCGCTCGGCACCACCTTGGCGGCGCTGGGCGTGGGACAGGCACAATTTTTTGCCAACTCAGTGAACACCAAAACCGATGGGCTTGATATCACGGCTTCGCATAAAGCGGCGGCCTTTGGCGGCAAGCTGGCGACCTTCCTGGCGATAAACCTCAGCAAGACCAGCGTCACCAGCATCAAGACACCGCCGTCCTTGCGCGGCTTTGAAGATGTGTTGTTATCCGAGCGCGAGCGTCTGTTTATCGAGCAAGGTGGCCCGCGCAGCAAGGCCACGCTGGGGCTTGAATACAGTACCGGCCGCCTCTCAACCGAGGTGAAAATGATTCACTTCGGCACGCAAACGTTGGGCACCTTTTCCGGCACCGCCAACGGTGTGCCCAACGCGCGCTACGCGGCCAAATCCTCGGCAGATTTGAGCTTCACCTACAGCGTGGATAAAAACACCAAAATCACCATTGGCGGCAACAACATCCTCAACGTCAAGCCGAGCAAGCAGGATCCCAACGAAACGGACAATGGATTTATTTACGATAGCGTGCAGTTCGGCTTGAATGGCGCGTCGTACTTCGTGCGGTTCTGGAAGCGCTTCTGAGTTGAAACCGCCATTCATTATTGCCCCAGCGCCGTCCACACAGAGCCGCGAACACTTGCAAAAGTCAAAGGGATGCGTGATTTGTTTTGAGCGTTCGGCAAAACAAAACACGCTGACCCCTTTTATTTCTTGAATCCTTACGAACTTGCCGGTCTAACACCACCCCTCCTAAGGAGCTTCGCTGCGACCCGGTAAATGTCTGGAAGGTTGACACGTTTGTCCCATCTTCGCTCCGCTACACCGATCCGTCGCATCGCATCGAGAAGCGAGAGATCTACTGGACCGGCACTGTCAAATTCAACAGGCTCCAGAAAAGTGCCCAAGGAAGCGAGTTTTTGGATCGCGCTTATCGTTCCCGCCTTTTTCCATCGCTCAAATATTTCATCCTCCACGCAAGGCACACTAAGATCCGCTAGAGGCTCTAGAGCGCTCTTAATCCACCCGAATTCCTCTCTGAGTTGTTCTACCCTCAGCGCCGAAGCCTTCTGGAGACCTTGTTGCAGCCCTTTGGGATCAATGACGCGATCCACCAGCGCTTCGCCTTCATTTGCAGCTTCGCGCATCGCCTCTAGAAAACTCCTCGGGCTCACGCGTCCGAACGCATCGGCCAAGTGCGCGTGGATCCAAGAATAGGTCTTACCTCTCCTCCTATTACTTCCCATGTACTGGCCAGCAATTTCCTTAAACAATTCTGCTTGCGTAGCTTCATTGGTCAGAAGTTCAATCGGCAACGGTTTATTTCCCGGAGGGAGGACTTGCCCTACCGCTCTGAGCACGATCTCTCGAAACGCCGCTTTTGCCGTCTTGTTCTTGAAGATGCTAGAAAATAGCAGCCCGTACAGGTCTGCGCGATCCCACGCGAGATCAACTTTAGCGCCAAGCAATTTTGACGCGTCAGGGAAAGCGAAAAGTGAACTATCCTCCGCTTGGTCTATACGCATGAAAATCTTTGGCTTGATCGCTTTGTAAGAGCGCAGCGCGAGTGCAACTTTTAACAGAGCACCACTTCGTTTACGAATGTCTTTCCAATTCGATCCCAATCTGTCCAAAGCATCAAAGACCACGATGAGCCTTTGGCCTTTCAATGCTAACGCCGCATCCGCTTGGCGAAGAGTAGTCTGCAAGCGTTCCGAATCTTCGCTAGCCCAAGCGACAATTCCATCCGCACCTCTCCACCGTTGCGGAAGGCTCAGTCCAACAATAGGCGCAACACTATGGAGAATGATGGCTCGCCAAATGGTCTCTTCCGCAAATTTATCTTTCTCAATCAATTCGCCAAATGTCTCCGCCGAAGGGGGGCCGCCGAGGAACTGATCAACGCCGGCGAAGCCAAGCTTTACTTCACATTTTTTCAGCCCTAGGCGCGGGTAAAAATCGGAGATGAAATCCCTGCTCTCTTTCCCCAAGAGTGTAGCCGCCCAAAAACTCTTTCCGACGCCGCGTCCACCAACAACGAGCGGTCTCTCAGGATCAAGCGCGGCTTCGTGCCCAACTGGCGTATAAATTTCGTTGAGATTCGGGGGCACATCTGCGGTATGCGACGGTGCCGGTTGAATCTCCCTCAGTGCACCTCGGACGAGAAGATATTGCTGCTCCTTTTTCACTTCAAACTCTCATTCATATCCAAAAGGTTGGCGGCACCGCTCAAAAATTTCCCATAGGCAATGCGATAGTAGTCCTCAAGCAATTGCGTTCGGACAGCAATGGGATCGAAGTCTACAAATGAATTGTCGATCAATATTGGCCATGCAAAGTGAGGACCAACTTCGTGGTCGACGCCGAACTCCGAATTCAAGAGAGGCAAGTTTGTTTCCTTGTCGAGGATGGGCGCGCCGTGTTCGTCAAGCAACTGGACGTCCCGGTAGAGTAGCTCAGAAAACATGCCGTACGCCTTGTCTCGAAACTGCTTTTGCAGTTCCTCCACCGCCGGTGCCTTCGCGTGAACCATCCTAAGCCTGTACATCCAGTCGTCACTTTCTTCCCGTTTGAAATGCCCTAAATGCGCAAGCAAATATCGGTAGCTCGCAAAAGTCTGCGGCGTGTCAACACCAAACAGTAGGATATCCGCGCCCAGACCAAGGACTGCGGCAGCAGTACTCTCATTGAGCCCGGCTCTCGCATCTACGAGTATCACATCATAATTTTTGTTCGAGACTAGCTGGTCTACCAGCTTTTTAGTCTGGCTCAGAAAAGTACTCGGCAATCCTTCGGAATTTGGCGCATCAAGGTACACCCGGCCTAGTTTTGCCAATACATTTGCGGGAAATTTGTCCGATAGTCGGCCAACCGCTGGTACAACATCAATTAGGCCCTTGCCGGCAGAAAATGGGCTCGGCGCAATCATATCCGCGATGAACTCAGCATCACTAATCGGCCCAACTCCATCTTCCACGAACCAATCGATTGCACCAAACTTTGGCTTATCCTTCTCTTCAATAAGCATGGTCCCAATTCCAGGCGCTTCCAAGTCCAAATCCAGAACGAGCACTTTCCGGTTCTTGGACGCCAAGTCTGCTGCCAAAACAGCCATTGCCGTTGACCGTCCAACGCCACCTTTCATACTGGCAAAAACCAATCGCGCAGGGTCAGGCGGATTCCAGCTTGACGCAGGGCTCTCGAGCCAGTCCTGCCCGACGAT
>JBCKPN010000009.1:0-38563 GCA_038901695.1 Usitatibacteraceae bacterium | reverse complement strand
AGTCTATCGTCGCTTGGCCTTGGATAATTACTTCACCTTTAAATTAGAATTGGTACTCAGCCGCCGTTCGACGAACCCACATCCATCACCATCACGCCCTCAATCTCAATTTCCGCACCGCGCGGCAATCCCGCCACCGCAACTGCGGCGCGTGCAGGATAGGGTGGCTGCAAATAAGTGGCCATGACTTCATTGACCTTTGCGAAGTGGGCGAGGTCAAGCAGATAGACATTCACCTTCACCAAATGATTGAGTGAACCGCCCGCCGCTTCGCAAACGGCTTTCAGGTTCTCAAACACTTGCCGCACCTGATTGTCAAATCCGCTCACCAGCTGCATGGTGTTGGGATCAAGTGGAATCTGACCCGAGAGATAGACAGTTTCAGTCGCGCCGCTGACCTTGACCGCTTGCGAGTAGGTGCCGATGGCGGCCGGCGCTTGCGGGGTAGAGATAATGGTTTTCATTTTTCGATGTATTTGCCGTCGGCTTTGTGGTCTTTGAAGTTATCCGATTTTACGCGGCTGAGACGCACCACTTCTGGGAGTTGTCGCAGTTGTCGCATCACACGTGCAAGATGCTGGCGGTGGCTGACTTCGATGGTGAATTGCAGGGTCGAAAACTTTTCGTCGCGCAATCCATCGTCCATCCGAATGTGCACAATATTCGAATCCGCGCTCGCGATTTCGGCGGCCAGCCTTGCCAGCACGCCGCGCGCCTCGCTGACGGTCATGTGTATGTCGACCTTAAAAAATTTGTTGATGTTCGGATCCCACGCCACATCGATCCATTTCTCGGGATCAAACCGGAACGAGCCTGACGCGCGAATGAAAGGGCAGTCGTGCGTGTGAATAACGAGGCCTTGTCCGCCTTTGAGTTGCGCAATGATTGGGTCGCCCGGAATCGGCCGACAGCAAAGCGCAAATTGCACCGCCATGTTTTCGGTGCCACGAATCACAATCGCATCTTTCGGTCGATGCTCGGGTTGCTCCAACTCGGCGATGTCGAACAACTTGCGCGCGGCAACAAAGGCGAGGCGTTTACCGAGTCCGATTTCGGCCAGCACTTCTTCGCGCGTTTTGGCGCTGTCACCTTTGAGCAGCCGTCGCCAATGTGCTTTGCCGATGTCGTTCGGATCAAAGTTCAGCGTACTGACCGCCTGAATCAACAGCAATTCGCCAAGCTCAACGGACTCTGCTTGCTGCGTGTTTTTCAAATAGTGGCGGATTTGCGCCCGCGCACGACCGGTCGCCGCGTAGTTCAGCCACGAGGGGTTGGGTCGGCCATTGGTGGCGGTGATGATTTCGACGCGGTCGCCATTTTTCAGCGCCTGCGACAGCAGCGCGGCTTCATCATTGATGCGCGCACTCACCGTACGATTGCCGACGTCGGAGTGAATGGCATACGCAAAGTCAATCGCCGTGGCACCGCGCGGCAGCGAAATAATTTTTCCTTTCGGTGAAAACACATACACCGCGTCGGGGAATAAATCGACCTTGATGTGCTCAAGAAACTCCAGCGCGTCACCGGTGCCGGACTGAATTTCAAGCAGCGATTGCAGCCATTGGTGCGTTTGCTGCTGCATGTTGGAAACTTCGGTATCGAGCGTCTTGTATAGCCAATGCGACGCCACCCCGGCCTCGGCGATCTTGTGCATATTCGCGGTGCGGATTTGTAGCTCAACCGGCGTACCGAATGGCCCGAACAAGGTTGTGTGCAGCGACTGATAGCCGTTGTTCTTGGGGATGGCGATGTAGTCCTTGAACTTGCCGGGAAACGGTTTGTAGAGTGTGTGCAAAGCGCCGAGTGCGACGTAACAAGACGGCATATCATCGACGATGATGCGAAAACCGTAAATGTCGAGTACTTCGGAAAACGAAATGTGTTTTTCTGCCATCTTCTTGTAAATCGACGACAGATGTTTTTCGCGTCCGGTCACCATGGCGTTGAGCTTGAATTCGGCCAGTCGTGATTTGATTGCCTCGGCAATTTTGCCGACCACCTCGCGGCGATTGCCACGTGCTGCCTTGACGGCTTTGTCGAGCACTTGAAAGCGGATCGGGTGTAAATACTTGAAGCCCAAATCCTCGAACTCATAGAACACGGCATTCAAGCCGAGCCGATAGGCGATCGGAGAATAAATGTCGAGCGTCTCGCGTGCCACGCGTTCCTGCTTCGATTGCGCGACCGCATCGAGTGTGCGCATGTTGTGCAGTCGATCGGCGAGCTTGATGAGAATGACGCGCACATCGCGCGCCATCGCCAGTAGCATTTTGCGAAAGTTTTCTGCCTGCGCTTCTTCGAGCGTGGCAAATTGCAGCCTGTCCAGTTTGGAAACGCCATCGACCAGATCCGCCGCCGCCTGTCCGAAGCGCTTGGCGATGTCATCCTTGGTGGTGGGCGTGTCTTCGACGACGTCGTGCAGAATCGCGGCAATCAGCGTCTGCGCGTCGAGGTGCCACTGCGCCAGCAGCGTGGCAACTGCCAGCGGGTGCGTAATGTAGGGCTCACCGGAACTACGCGTCTGGCCTTCGTGGGCGATGCGCGCCATCTCGAAAGCGGCCTCCACTTTTTCGATGTCGGCTGGCTTCAGATAGGTGGCGATGATCGATTTGAGCGACGTCGCATGCGACATCGCCAATGGACCAACGTCGGGCGGCTCAACAACCGCGCCGTCGACCGCGGCAGTCAGTGCCGCCGATGGTCGGCGCTTGGCTTCACCCGGCACAACACGCGAAGGACTGTTATTCGGCATAACGAATCATCATCCTTCACGAGAAAAACTACATATCGGCAGGCACCAATGGCAGGCTCGGTGCTTGCGGTTTCAGAATGTCGGGCTTGATATGGCCAGCAGCCATTTCGCGCAGCGCGATGACCGTTGGCTTGTCCCTACCCGGATCGACATACGGTGCCGACCCCAACGCCAATTGCCGTGCGCGCGCAGTGGCGGCGAGCGTCAACTCAAAGCGGTTGGGGAAATACTTGATGCAATCGTCAACAGTGATACGGGCCATGGTGAAGCTCCAGACGTCAATCAAAAACAGTGGGGAAACGCATCCAACGTCGCCCGGCGGGGGACGGCAGATAAAACGAGATTTAACTATTTCAGCAAATCGGCGTGTCGCGCGATTTGCCGGGAAGCGGTCAATTGGCACGCCCGCGCGACTGAAGAAAGATCATCCAACGCCACGCCAAAATGCTCGTTGATAATAACATAGTCCGCTTTGTGGACATGTTTGAGATCCTCGCGCGCCTCGCCGAGACGCCGTTCGATGACTTCGGCCGTATCCTTGCCGCGCTTGACGAGGCGACGCTGCAATTCCTCAATGGATGGCGGCAGGATGTAAATGTAGATCATGTCGGGGAAAATTCGCTTCACCGCGCGCGCGCCCTGCCAGTCTATTTCGAGCAACACGTCAGCGCCGCCCGCACGGCGCGCCTCAATCCAATTGCGCGAGGTGCCGTACAGGTTGCCGTATACCTCGGCGTGTTCCAGAAATTCGCCCGAGGCGATGAGCCGCGCGAATTCTTCGCGCGTCACGAAGTGATATTCGCGACCATTGACTTCACCGTCGCGCGGTGCGCGGGTGGTGTACGAAACCGACAGCTCGATGCCCAGTCCGCGCGCGAGCAGTCCTGCGATCAGGCTCGATTTGCCAGCCCCTGAGGGCGCGACGACGGTGAACAGGCAGCCGGTCATGACGGTGTCGAGCTCACTCGATATTCTGAATTTGTTCGCGCATTTGCTCGATCAGCACTTTGAGTTCAATCGAGACTTTGGTCGACTCAACCGAGACGGATTTGGAGCCGAGCGTGTTGGATTCGCGATTGAGTTCTTGCATCAGAAAGTCGAGGCGTTTGCCAATCGCGCCGCCACTCTTGAGCACACGCCGAACTTCAGCCGTATGTGCGCCGAGGCGATTGAGTTCTTCTGCGATATCAATGCGCGAGGCAAACAACACCACTTCCTGCTTGATTCGATCATCGCTCGCGGCGTTGAGATCGGCGTCGGCAATTTTCTGTTTCAGTTTTTCTTCATAGGCAGCCACCATCTGCGGAATCAGTGGCAGCACCTGTTTGACCAGCACGTCGATGGCGTCGAGTCGCTCAATCAGCATTTGTGCAAGTTTTTCGCCTTCGCGTGCGCGGGTGAGATTCAACTCGGCGACGGCCTTGGCAAACAGCGCAAGTAGCGGCTCCTTGATTGTGTCGGCGGCCATCTCGGAACTGGCCATGACGCCGGGAGCGTGCATGATTTCCCACACCGACAACGATTGCGCACTGAACTTGGCGAGAATGTCTTGTTGCGTCTGCGCCAACACGGCCAGCGCCGCCGAATTCGGACCGCCCGTGTTTTGCGTCTGATCGGCCGTCAGGGTCACACGGCAATCGACCTTGCCGCGCGTGATTGCAGCGGCGATATGTTCGCGCATGGCACCTTCAAGGCTGCGGATTTCCTCGGGGATGCGCGACTGGAATTCCAGATAGCGATGGTTGACCGACTTGAGTTCGAGGGCGATGCGACCACCGGCAACATCGCCGATAACGGCGGCAAAGCCGGTCATGCTTTTGACTGGATAGGCCATGGCAGGTGGAGTGAGTTTCCCGTATTACCCGTGGCTGAGTCACCCGGCATTGGATCGACTCAAACCTCGCAGGTGCGAAGCACGTCTGGAGCGGCGGCGAGCAGCGGTTTAGGGCACAATTATAGCTTACGGTCGTCGCCACTTCGCCTTTAGCCACGCGTCACGCTCACGCAACTGCGCTAGCCACACAATCGCCAACGGGATCACCACCGCCGATACCTTATATGGCATCACAATCCAATCAGCCGCTGCCTGAGGGCTATCAGCTTCAGGGCTACACCATCGACAAGATCCTCTCGTCTGGCGGGTTTTCGATCGTCTATCTTGCGCACGATGAAGCGCAAATGCCGGTGGCGATCAAGGAGTACTTGCCGGCCGCGCTGGTGGTGCGATCCGAGGGTACGGGTATCGCGATCGGCTCGGATGAAAACTTGGCCGTGTTCCGCCACGGCTTGAAGTGTTTTTTTGAAGAGGGCCGATCGCTGGCGCTGATCTCGCACCCGAATATTGTTCGCGTCGAGAATTTTTTTCGCGCCAATGACACCGTCTATATGGTGATGCAGTACGTGCGCGGGCGCACCCTGCAGTTTCACATTCAGCGACATCGACACGAATTCTCCGAGAATTTCATGCGGCGCATGTTCACGCACTTGCTCAACGGCCTACGCGAAGTGCACGCCAACAAGTTGCTGCATCTGGACATCAAACCGGCCAACGTTTACATCACCATGGAAGGCAAGCCGGTGTTGCTCGATTTTGGTGCCGCGCGACAGGCGCTGACCGAGGACGCGCCAAAGCTACGCCCGATGTACACCGCCGGTTACGCGGCAACCGAGCAATACCATCACCACGAGCAGATGGGGCCGTGGACCGACATTTACGCGATTGGCGCGACCATGTACACCTGCATCGGCGGTGTGTTTCCGCAGCCGGCCAACGAACGCGAGCAAGAAGACCGACTCGAGCCGTTGCGCGATCTGGCGCGCACCACTTTCTCCGAGGATCTATACGAGATCATCGATTGGTGTTTGCAACTCAACCATCTGTCGCGGCCGCAGTCGGCGTTCGAGTTGCAAAAGGCGTTGATGAAAGATTCCACCGAATGGCGCGCTGATGTTGCGGCCAACGATTCGGAATCGAGCTTCAGCTATCGGTTGAAGGCGACACTCAACAAGAAGATTTTCTGATGCGTTTTACGGTCTATCAGGATAGCCAGATCGGCGGCCGCAAGGTCAATCAGGATCGACTCGCCTACTCCTACTCAAAGGAAGTGTTGTTGATGGTGATCGCCGACGGCATGGGCGGCCATGCGCGCGGGGAAATCGCCGCAGAAATTGCCGTTAACACGCTCAACAATCGGTTTCAGGCTGAAGCGCGAACGCAGCTGCGGCGGCCAAAGGAGTTTCTCGACAGTGCCATTCAAGCAGCGCACCGTGCCATCGTTGCCTTTGCCGACAAGCACGACATGCTCGAATGTCCGCGCACCACCATCGTTGCTGTCATCCTGCAACACGGCAAAGCGCAGTGGGCGCACGTGGGCGACTCGCGTCTGTACTGCTTTCGTGAGGGACGGCTCGCTGCGGCGACACGCGATCATTCGCGCGTGCAGCAAATGATTGACGCGGGCATCATCACCGCTGAACAAGCTGCGGTGCATCCGGATCGCAACAAAATCCACAACTGCCTGGGTGGCGTGTTGCCACCGACCGTGACGCATTCAGAGGAGTGGGCGCTGCAGCAAGGTGACAGTATTTGGATTTCGACCGACGGCTTCTGGGGGTCGCTGAGTGCGGATTTCATCGCCGCCAAAGTGGCCAAGGAGGGCATTCTGACCTTAGTGCCCGCGCTAATCGCCGAAGCCGAACGCAAGGCCGGACCTGAGTCGGACAACTTGTCGGTGGTTGCGTTGACTTGGGAGAATCAGGATGTCGATGAGCCGGAGTCACCCGATAACGCCACGGTGACCGAACCGATGGTGGGTTATAGCTCAACCATGAATACGACGCAGCAATTCATCGCTACCAAGGATGAAATTTCTGACGACGATATTGAAAAAGCGATTGCCGAAATTCAGAACGCGATCAAGAAAGTCGGCCGTTAGGAGCCGCGCAAATATAACTTGAACAATTGGCCGCTTGCAGACGGGATGCCAGGCAAGGCGCAAAACGCGCCGTGTGGCTGGCCACACCAGCGTTTTTGCAACGCCGCATGGCGCTCTTATGCAAGATGGACAGTGTTCAAGTTATATTTGCGCGGCGACTTAGCACACACGCGTCTTTACTATCACTTAACGAGAGTACCAACCTGCCATGTCGCGCTCCTTTCAACGCACCGCCAATGATCTTCGTCCAATCACGATCACGCGTGGCTACACCAAGCACGCGGAAGGCTCGGTGCTGATAGCCATGGGCGACACCAAGGTGTTGTGTACCGCCAGCGTCGAAGAGCGCGTGCCACCGCACAAGAAAAATTCCGGTGAGGGCTGGGTCACCGCGGAGTACGGCATGCTGCCGCGCTCAACCAACACGCGCACCGATCGCGAAGCCGCACGCGGCAAGCAGACCGGACGCACACAAGAAATACAGCGTTTGATTGGACGCAGCCTGCGTGCGGTCGTCGACCTGAAGGCACTCGGCGAGAGACAGATCACACTCGACTGTGACGTGTTGCAGGCCGATGGCGGGACGCGCTGTGCTGCCATCACCGGCGCGTTCGTCGCGTTGCACGATGCCGTGTCCGCGCTGCGGGTGAAGGGCACGCTCAAGCAATCGCCGATACGCGATTTTGTTGCGGCAGTCTCGGTCGGCATCGGTAAGTCTGGTGTGATGCTCGATCTCGACTATGCGGAAGATTCCAGTTGTGAGACCGACATGAATGTAGTGATGACCGGTGCGGGCACCTTCATCGAAATTCAAGGGACGGCCGAAGGCGTGCCGTTTACGCGCGAACAATCCGACCAGTTGTTGGCCTTGGCCGGCACCGGTATCGCGCAGTTAATCGCCGCACAGCGGGCGGCGCTGGCAGTCTAATCTGTGGTACCTCGGATGGTGCTGACCACGCGTGATGTGCTGTACACGACTGACGGCTATCGTATCGTCGAATTAAACGTTGACGACATCCCGGCGATGCAGCAACTCTACGAAGCCAATCCCGAATACAGCCAATCGGTGCTCGGTCGCCCATCGAAGCCGAGTGATGCTCACGATGATTTTCACGACCGCCCACCGACGGAATTCCCAATGGGACGCAAATGGATGCTCGGTTTCGTCGCGTCGGACGATGCATTGATCGGTGTCGCTGAAATCGTATCCGACTTGTTCGCCAGTTCGGTGTGGCACATCGGCTATTTCATGATCGCCACGAAGTTGCATGGCGGTCGCGTTGCGGCGCAAATTTATGACGCGCTTGAGTCCTACATGCGAATCCAAGGTGCCCACTGGGTGCGTTTGGGCGTGGTGGTCGGCAATGTGCGGGCAGAACGATTCTGGGAGCGCTGCGGGTTCGTTGAAGTGCGTCAACGGGAAAACTATGCGCTGGGTCTGCAACGCCACACCTTGCGCGTCATGGTCAAGCCACTTCACGCTGGCTCACTACACACCTATCTTGCGCTGGTCGAACGAGACCGGCCGGCGTAGATCACGCCGACGGCATGCGGTACTTGGCCATGAAGGCGCGATCGATGCGATCTTTCCAGCGCCACGCCAAATGCGGCGTGGCTTGCGCATCGACGTCAACGGTTAGCCCCACGCTGCCCGCCGAATCGTTGGAATCGACCTTAAGTACGGTCGTGCCGTGATCGTCCACCAACTCGAATTGATTTTGCGCGACATTCGGCAGCTTGAGGATTCGATATTGCGACGGCAAGCTGGCATGCGGCGTCTGTTTCGAAAACAGCGGCGACATCTCATTCGCCGCGATGGCCGCCGTGATGGTCACCGCGAAGGTCAACAGTGCGAGCACGATCACCGAAAAGCGTTTGAAGGAATTGGTGAGTAAAGTCATGGCGGCAGAAAAAACGCAAGCGGCGGGCGCAACGATTGCAAACGCGCAATGTCCTCGGGTCGATCGAGGTCCCACAGCGTTTCGAGTTCGATGCACGACAGACCGGCGCGCTGCAACGCGCGGCGTTGCTCGACCAACACCGCTGGCTGTCCCCATTCGATGCCGTCAAACATAGTTGGTGCGGTGCGTCGCGCCGCGATGAGCACGTAGCCGCCGTCTTCGGCGGGCAGCAACGCCACATCGTTATCGGCCAACGCCGTCACGGCGCGCTTGATGTGTTGCGGTGTGAGCGCAGGACAGTCGGCACCGATCACCACCACGCGGTCCGCGTCGACCAGTGCCCGCTGCATCGCACGCAGCATGCGCTGGCCGAGGTCGCCCGGGCCCTGATCGCACAATATGCAGTCGAACTGCTCTGCGCAATCCACAAAAAAAGCGTGTCCCGCATCTGGCGCACAACACAGCTCCACCGCGTGTCCAGAACGCGAGGCGGTGTCGAGTGCGCGTTCGGTCAATGCCGCGTGCAGCAGCGCCGCGGCTTCGGCACCGATCGCTGGAATGAGTCGCGTTTTGACCTCGCCCGGCACTGGTGCCTTGGCAAACACGACGACACGGGTGTTACTTGCCACGGTAGGCGGCGTGCAATTGGGCAGCCGGTGCCCCGCGCCAGTATTGGTAGCGCAAGCACCACATGAGCAGCATGGTGCGCCAGATGCCGTGGCGCTCCCAGCGGCGCCCGGATGTCGAGACGCGACTCGTCAGGCACGCGGGGCGACCGCGATGCGTTTTTTTTGCGGCGCGTTTCAATCGTGCACACATCTCGATGTCTTCCATCAGCGGCTGCTCCGGAAAGCCGCCAACCTGATTGAACGCATCACGCGTCACGAATAGCGCTTGATCACCAGTGGCAACGCCGGTGAGCCGCGAGCGCTGATTCATGAACCAACCGATGACATGGAACATGATGTGCTGTCCCCGGATGTCAACATCAAAGCGCCCCCACGCATAGCCGTCCTTCACGGCGCGCTGAATGTGTTGCTGCGCATCGGTCGGCAATATCGAGTCCGCGTGCAAAAACAGCAACACGGGCGCTGTCGCGATCGCCGCACCGGCATTCATTTGGATCGCGCGACCCTTGGCGCTGGTGAGCACGCGGTCCACCAGTGGTGCCGCCAGTTGCAAGGTCGTGTCGCTGCTGCCACCATCGACCAAAATAACTTCCGCCCCAGCCGAGCGCATGTTTTGCAGCGCACTCAATGTCGCGACGATCTCATCAGCTTCGTTGAGTGCGGGGATGATAATCGAGAGTTGCATGGGCGCATTGTAGCGACTCGTGTACTGCAGGCGAGCGCTGCACCAGGGGTAGTTCGTCCATCAAGACGCGCGAGCAAAGGCGCAAACTCTAGCAACCACGCGCAGTTTGCGGCAAAAAGTGCCGAAAGTGCGCGTCAAATGGCGAGTTTTACTTTTTGTCGTTCAGCGACCAATCGTAGCCAAGGTAGCCGATCTGAAAAATTTCCGCCGCCGAGTTTTTGCCGATCCGCGGTGCTGTCGGCGAGCACATTGGCGTAGCGGCTGAAATAATCTTCACGCGATTTAATCGCGACTGCGCGGCCATCGATGCCGGTGTAGCCGCGTTCCCAGTCTTCGGCGAACCACTTGAAAATCATCGACACCTCGAGCTGGCCGTTGGTGACGCGGTTGCGCGTGCGATCGGACAAAAATCGCACCGCCTGTTCTTCGAGTTGCGCGCCGAGCCGCTCGGCGACAAACGCCTCTTCGCGCAGCGCCGGGCAGCCGATTGAGGCGCAATTGACGGCATAGTGAATGCGAACTGTAGGCACCTGCTTTACGCAACGTGTCGTGTTCAATCATATCCAGCGACACATCCCGACCAAATAGCTTGATGAATTTTCGTTGCCAGCGATTGTCGAAGACGCCACCAATGTCCTTGATCGACTTGACGGGATAGTTTTGTAGAATCAATTCTAGCCTGCATATTTCACGGGTCGGCTCCTTTGATGGCCGTCTTCGCCTTGAAGAATTGCCCACTTGATAAATCCAATTTGCCCCTCACACAACGTCGGGCCTACACGCTCGATAGCGGGCGGCTGAACATGCGCTTTTCCGTTCTCTTCCCTCGGCATATCCCGATATGCCTCGGTCAGTCGAACGAAAAATCACACGCCCATCCTCCCACTCTCGAACGCGTCCCCGTGAAATAGGCAGGCTAGCGTCGCGGCGTTGTAGGCATTGACCAGAAACGCGAGGCGTTGCGCGCTGGATCACGCGTCGAAATCGACTTGTTTCACTGCCGCAATCGCGTCAAGATAGGCCTTTAGCGGCGCACGATCCTTTGCCAGCTCGGCGTAGCGCACATGCGACGCCTTGCCGCCGTCTTGTACCACAACGTGTTTTTTGAGCAGCGTGGTGAACGCCATGTGCGAGTGATCGAATGCTTGTGCATGCGCGCCGGAGGCGGTGAGCATGGCCGACCAGAGTGTGCAAATGCGTATGAATTTCATGACATCGCTCCTGTTCGCCGTGGCGCGCGGCGTCCGATTCGGCGCGCCCAACGATTGCCGAGGATACGAATACTTCGGTCATTCGGATGCTCTAACCTGCGTCCAGCAACGATACCTGCTTAACCAGCGATGGTCACGCGGTCAAAGTCGTAACCGCGCTCGACAAAATCGAGCACGTTGACCTGCTTGGCGCTGCCGTGTCCTTGATGAAAAATATCGATTCCACGACCGCGAGCCGCGAGATTGGTCGGCACGATCAGCGTTTCGGGCACGCCTAGGGTCTCCATCGATGGTAGTCGAAAGCCCTGCGTGTAGGTGCTGGTGCGTGTCTTGTTGTCGGTGGATCGAGCCGAGATGGCTTCGGGCTTGCCCGGCAGAACCAACAACGTGACCGTGAATTGACCGGGTGCCTCTTCAGCCAGCTCACGCACCACGCTCAAATAAAACTCGCCGCTCTTGCCGAGTTTGAAGCCGACCAGTTTGCCGATGGCAACGCCCCGCGTGCTATTGGCCGGACGCGCCACCCGAAGTTGGCCGCGACTCTCATCGATCACCGGCCACGTCTCCGACCCGTAGTTGAACTCCGCATAGCGTGCGCGAATGGTCGCTTCCGACACGCGTCCGAACATCGAAATATCACTCATCTCCTGACGTGTCAATTCGCGCCGCACGCCCGGCTGCTCGAACAGATCGTCCGACAAAAAGAAGTGTGTTTCGGCGATACCAAATGCGACGATGGCTTGCGCTTCGACCGGCACTGCGGCGACCGCGCGTTGAGTGTTGCCTTCACACCAAAGTTTATGTAAGCGCAACAGTTGGACCAGTGCTTCAGCCGGAGCCCATTCGGCGGGCAGGTCGACCGTCGCTGGCTCAGCACCCTCGCCGAGTTTTTTGGCACGACGACGAAGTGATCGCGACAACTCGCTCACATCGAGAAAACGCACGTGCTCTGTCGCCACCGCCTGCGCCTCGAAGCGCGCGCCCGTGTTAGACAACAAGTCCACGACCAGCGACATGCCTTGCGCGTTGGGGCGGCTGGTGGCGCTAACGATAACTTTTTGGGTGAAGCGTTTGAGCACCGCATCGACAAAGTTGATGTCACGTGGCCCGAGCTCGTGGATGTTGGCCAGCTGGCCGAGGAGCACGGCGATATACGCTTGCGCCACGCTCGACTGGCCGTCCTGTGTGCCGATGGAATCTTTCACCTTGGTGTCGATCAAGCCGCGTGTCTCGGCCTCAATCCATTGCAAATGCAAACGCATCCAAACGCCCGGATCAAGACGCCGGTAAATAAAGCCCGACATCAACATACCCAGACCGATGTAGCGAATGATGCGCTGGATGATGAGCGCTGCATGCGCGCCCAACGCGGCTTCAGTTCGCTGCGCATCCTGATAGCAGCGCCGATAGCCAGACTCCATCTCGGTCAGCAGCGCGTTGGAAATATTCCAGCCAGCGGTGTCGGCGCTCGACAGGGGCAGCGTTTTGCCGACGTAGCGCGAGCGTTGCTCACCGAGTAAGAAGGCGACTTTGTCGCGCAACAGCTCCAGGCACGTCACGCGTTCAAGCGGCGCGATATCGCCGCTGCGATTGAGGATGCGCAGCGCGTCGAGAAATTTTTGCTGCGCCTGTGGCACATTGGTCAGCGGAATGACCTTCAGCCATTCCTTGCACGAACGCGCATCGGAAAAAAACAGCGAGCCGGGTTTGGAAATCGGCGAAGTAGAAGTCGCCATGATGGTTCAACCTTCCTCTGAATTGGCAGGTGATGCAAACAGCATCGAGGGCAGCGGACATGACGAAGGTCAGGAAGCGGGTTGACCCGCCTGATCGCCTAAATTAATCGTCAACGCGCACGTAACGTGAAGCGCACGGCCTCTTTCCAATCGTCGCTGCTGCCTAGTGTAGCAACACCGGCGTGGTCTGTGGAGGAATTGGTGGACGAAAATGTATGCGCCCAGATCGGTTTTGGAAACGCAACGTCAGACTTGAATCGCGGGATAACGTGCCAATGAAGATGCGGTGTCACATTTCCGAGACTCGCGACGTTCATTTTGTCGGGGTTCAGCGACGAACGCAGCGCGGTCTCAACGCGATAGACGGCATCCATGAAACGGTTGCGATCTTCTCGCGCCAGATCAGTCAGCTCTTTCACGTGTGCGTTCCAGATGACACGACAAAAACCGCGGTAGTGCGCTTCCGATCCCGTCACCGCGACCACGCGCAACTTGGCGTCGCGAAACAATTCCTCGCCACCAGACCCATCGCAAAGCTCGCAGCTCATCGCTTCGACATCATTGCAACGCTAGCGGCGCGGCGCTGGTCGGCGCGCTTCCAGCGTTGCTGATCACGGTCGGCGCAGTACCATTGGCATGCATCAGCCAGACGACCAGTGTCGTGTCAGGACGTTTCCATACAATGTCGAAAATGCCGTCACCGTTAAAGTCGCCGCTGGCAAAGTAGGTCCACCTCGGGTCAGCCGTCGCGGCAATATTGAACAGCGTCTGCTCGACTAATAACGTGGAGCTGGTACACGGCGCAATCCAATCGTCGGGGTTGCCGGTGTAGGGTGGCAGCGTGAGCCCGGTGGCATTCAGGCCAATCAACCGCACTTCACCCGTGGTCGCGTGACGAATCAATACGTCGCCGCGTCGCGCGCCGGTGAAGTCGGCAAATCGCAGCGCCGTAAACCCGCTCGGGATGGAACCCGCCGAAAGGTTGGCGCAAGTGCGTGTCGGCGTGGCCATCAGCGTGGCCATCAGCATGCGCATTGCATTGGCCGGGCTGATGTAGAGCATGTCGGCGGCACCATCGGCATTGATGTCGGTCGCGCCGAGCAGCGTCCACGTCAACGGCGCGCCACCGCGCTTGCGCACCTGCGTGACGCTGCTGCCATTGGTAAACCAGATAAACGACACACCCTGATCATCAGGGTTTGGACTCATGCCACGGAAGCGCCAGACAAGATCGCCGAAACCGTCGCCATCAAGATCGCCGACCGCTTGCACATCCCACGTTGGTTTCACGTTGTTCAGCGGCACCGGTGAGGCGCCGACAAAGTTCGGCCAGAATTGCGTGATGCCCTGTCCGTTGGCGTTGAGCAGCGCTTCGTTGTCGCGCAACATCGGCAAATCGGAGCGACCGTTACCGGCGAAATCGACGGCGGCAATCAAACGAAAATCCGAACCCGGGTCGGTCATGGCGGTCCATTGGAAAAAGTTGTCCACCAATCGTCCCGCTTGCAGTTGATTGCTGGTCGTCGCGCGAACCACCAGCGCACTTCTGTTCTGGCCATCCAGATCGATACCGCCGCGCTTCGCCAGCGGTGCAAGCGCCGGTGTCAACGCAAACGTCGCGGTGACGGACTTCGCCGCGTCTGCCGTGACCTGACAGGTGGTGGTGGTCACTGACGTGCAGCCCGACCAGCCGACGAAGTACGAGCCACTGCTGGCGGTCGCCGTCAGTGTGACGCTAGTCGGATTCGCGAAGTTAGCCGAGCAGGTCGAGCCGCAGTTGATGCCAGCGGGCGCGGAGGTCACCGACCCGGTACCACTACCGCTTCGATTCACCGTGACTGATGCGGGCCCCGATCCGGCGAGTGGCATCACGAGGCGGTCAATCCACGCCGCGTCGCTGCCGCCGATTACACTCGGATCTTTGACGTACGACCATAGCAGCGTATGCGTGCCGGCCGTAACCGGAATGCTGACACCGCCCCACGGCACTTCGCCCGAGGCACCCACCAGACTCGCGCCCGAACAGTTGCTGCCGATGTTTTGTGCAACGCCGTTGATCAGGAACTGGAGACAATCATAGGTCGGTTCACTCGACACACGTCGATCAAACGTAATGTTGCCTGCCGCGAAGTTGCCACTGTAGGCAATCTGCGCGCGTGCGTTGTCGCCGAGTGCCGCAGATTTCAAGCTGCAACTGCCCTCCGACGCGCTATCGGTCGCGACCGTCCAGCCGACCGTTGCCGTCGACGGCACGGTGAAGCCGGTCGGTAGCGTGCAGTTGGGCGGCCACACATCCGGTTCATCGTCGACGATGGTGACGGTGGCGGTTGCGCTGCCAATGGTGCCATCCGCAACGCCGCTCAATGTGACGCTGAAGGTCTCAGGGCCCTCGGATATCGTGTCTTGCGTAATAGGCACGACGATGGTGCGCGTTGAACCGTCACCCGCTGGCCACGTCAGCGATCCGCTGGCTGCGGTGAAATCGTTGCCACTGGTGGCGGTGCCGCTTTGAGTGGCGTAGTTGACGCTTGTTTGCGCAGCAAGCGGCGCGCTGCGCTGGATCAGTAGCGTCGCCGAGCCGCCGCCCTCATTGACCGAGTAGCTCGTCGGTTGAAACGAGATCACACTGATATCAGGGATCGCCAACACTTGGAACATACCGCGCCCGTAGGTCGCGGCGATCATGGTCGTGTTGTCATACCAGAACAATTCGCGCACACGCACGCTGTTGGGGCCGTCGTTGACCGCGTTCCACGTCGCGCCGCTGTTTTGCGAGGTGTAAACCCCATTCGCCGCCGCCGCGTAAAGCCAATCGGGCTGTAGGGGATGTCGCTTGATATCGTGCACGGTCACGGCGGGCAAGCCACCAGATAAGCTGCGCCAACTCGCGCCCCCGTCTTCGGTCACCCATAAACGGTTGGTGAGGAAGCCGGAGTAAGCCACCCACACGCGGTTGGGGTTGGAAGGGTCGATGGTAATGCGGTTGATAGTGCTGGTCGGCATGCTTGCACCGGCGACATTGGTCCAGATCGGTGTTGTGCTGAGGCCATTGGCGGTCTTGAAAATGTGCGTCGGCAGTCCGGTGGTGTTGGACGCGTTGTGTCCGACCCAGATCACGTCCGAGTTACCGCGCTGAACGTCGATAGCGTTGATATAACGTGTGCTGTTCGGGCTGGTCACGGGAGGCTTGATGGCCGTCCAAGTCGGTGTGCCGAGCCGTACGTTGTTCGAGACCCACAACGAATTGGCACCCACCAGCATGCGGTCGCGATTGTTTGGGTCGAGGATGAAGGGCGAGTTGAAGTTCGCTTGCTGTGTCGTCGATGGCCCGCAGAATGGATTCGTGCCAGTACCTGTGTAGGCCTCGGTGATTCCGGTGCAGATCGATTGGCCGTTGCGGAATACCGCGGCCCAATACAATTCGCCATAGGTTGTGGCATCGCTGACCGGATCCACCGCGACGAAAAAGCCGTCGCCACCGAACGTGCGAATCCATGTAGTGCCCGCCGAGCGCTGAAGTGTGCCGTTATCCTGTGTGCCGCCGATAATTTTGCCGCCCGCCGCCGCGAGTCCCGCACCGGCATAGAACTGCGTGATGCCCAGCTCATTGTTGAGGTTTTGCCACGACGTGGTGCCATTCGGGCCTGCAATATCGATGTTGTTTGTGCGGTAGAGGCCGCCATCGGTGCCGAAATAAATGACCCGATTCGCCGGGCTGTAGTCAGGCGGCGAGACGATGGCGTGATGATCTGCGTGCGGCTGAGGTGAGCCGGGCGTCGATTGCTGCCACGTGCTGATGCGATCGAACGTCGTGCCAGCATTAGTTGACCGATAAAGATCCAATCCGCCGATCAAGACGTGATTGGCGTCAGTGGGGTCGACCCAGATGGCATTGTCATAGTCCCCCTGTTGGGCGAGATGTTTGGGCGACGACATAAATGTCCACGTCGTCCCGCCGTCATCAGACCGATACACTTCGCCGCGCGACCCGCTGGTCTGATCCGTGTTATCGACCGACGCATAGACGACATTGGCCAGCGAGGCGGCCCACGCCAGTTCGATGCGCGCGGTGTTGCTACGTCCCAGTAGGGCGTTGGAAAACAACTTGGGCGAGCTCGTCCAGGTGGTACCGGCATCGTTGGATAAGTAGGTGGTGCCGCCCATCCCCGCCGCGATGACTCGGTCGGGATTGAGTCGATCGAACTGAATATCCGCTGCGGACTCGCTCCGCACTCTTGCCCACGTCTGGCCACCATTGGTCGAGCGAAACAATGCGCCAACCGTGAAGCCCGTTCCCGCCAGCACGATATTGGAATTGGTGGGGTGAATGGCGATGCGGTTAACCGTGCTCCAGTTGACGCCATCCGGGTTGAGGGTGGTGTCGGTGGTCGTCGAATTCAGAAAATTCCACGTCACACCACCATCGGTGCTCTTGAAAACGCCGATGCCTGCCAAGCCGGCCGAGCTCTCGCCGGTACCGGCGTACATGGTGTTCGGGTTGGACGGATCGATGGCCAGTGCGCCGATGGCCAAATTACCCATGAAATCGGCGAGCGCCGTGTAGGATTGTCCGGCGTTGATGGTTAACCAAATGCCGCCCGACGCCGCGCCAACAAATATTCGAGAAGAATCGCGAGGGTCAATCACGAGCGAGCGAATGCGCCCGCCGACGTTTCCGGGGCCGAGAAAAGTCCATTGGCCGCTGCTGATACCGGCGGCCTTCGACCCCCAACCACTTGAAAGCGCGGCTTGTTGGTCGGCGATCATCTGTTTGCGCGCGCCATCAGCCGAGAGAACTTGCGTGGACGTGGGACGTTTGCCCTGATCATCGGCGTCCCACATCTCAATGTATTCACGCGCCGGTGACCGCATTGCTTTGCGGTTCGGGTTGCGGTACTTGTTGCGATAGTCGAGCATCGCCGCGTTGCGCGCATCCCAATCCATCGCACATACCGCAGCGTTATCGATGGGGCGCACTTCCTTGATCGCGTTGAGCATCGGCTCATTCATGTCGAGCGCCGCTGCGGCCGCCGCATCAGTCAAGGTGGCGATGGCTTCGCAACTGACGGGAGTCGTCGACGCCGACAACGCGGTGTTGGTGGCAGACGGCTTCTCTACCGGATTCGATTGTGTCGAAGGTGCACTGGCGGTCGGTGCGACGAGTGCTGGGCCCTGAACCGCGCAACCGGTCAGCCATAGTGTGACTGCCGAAAGCTGGAGGAGTGTTGCACGCCGCCGCATCGAAAGAGTATTTGCCATCGTCAGAACCGGGGAGAAAGTGGCTCGATTCTAGCGCGAAGGCTTGTTTCCGATGGGCTTTTAGCGCCACATGCGCCCCGGTGGGGGCGCTACAACAGCACCCGCTCGATGCCGCCGTGATTCGCCCGATCGACGAACTCGCGCATCCAGTTTGGCCCCAGCACATGCTTGGCGATTTCCACCACGATGTAATCGGCCGTGGTGCCGCTATCGTCGTCATAGCGCGACAAGCCTTGCAAGCACGACGGGCACGAGGTCAGCACTTTGATTTGACCGTTGAAACCGTCGGCGCGCAATGCGTCTGCGCCCTTGCGCATTTCTGCTTCTTTACGAAAGCGCACCTGCGTCGAGATATCCGGGCGGGTCACAGCCAGCGTGCCGGCTTCGCCACAGCAACGCGTGTTTTCGTCAACCTGATTGTCGCCCATCAGTTGCGCAACCACTTTCATCGGCTGATAGGTTTTCATCGGACTGTGGCACGGGTCGTGATACATGTATCGCACGCCCGTCACTCCATTAATGCGCATGCCCTTTTCCAGCAGGAATTCATGAATGTCGAGCAACCGGCAGCCGGGAAAAATTTTCTCGAACTCGTATTTCTGCAATTGGTCCATGCAGGTGCCACACGACACCACCACGGTCTTGATATCGAGGTAGTTAAGTGTATTGGCAACGCGGTGAAACAGCACGCGGTTATCAGTGATGATTTCCTGACCCTTGTCGGCGTTACCGGCCGCCGTCTGCGGATAACCGCAACACAGATAGCCGGGGGGCAAAACGGTCTGCACCCCGACGTGATACAGCATCGCTTGCGTGGCCAATCCCACCTGCCCAAACAAGCGCTCCGAGCCGCAGCCGGGAAAATAAAACACGGCCTCAGTGTCGACCGTGGTGCGGGCCGCGTCGCGAATCACCGGCACCACCTTGTTGTCTTCAATGTCGAGTAGTGCGCGCGCCGTCTTTTTCGGCAACCCGCCCGGCATGGGTTTATTGATGAAGTGAATGACCTGCGCCTTGATGGTCGGTTTGCCCACGGTTGCAGGTGGTCTCCGCGTCTGCATTTGCGGCAATCGGAATTTTTTGGCAATGGCGTACGCGGCGCGCTGTAGCTTGAAGCCCCAATCGATCATCAAGGCCTTGGTAACCTTGATGGTGGCAGGATCGGTCGCATTCAAGAAAAACATGGACGCGGCCGTGCCCGGATTGAATTTTCGTTTGCCTTCTTTACGCAACAGGTTGCGCATCGCGACAGACACATCGCCGAAGTCGATATCGACCGGGCACGGATTCAGGCATTTGTGACACACCGTGCAATGGTCGGCCACATCGGAAAATTCATCGAAGTGGCGCAACGAGACGCCACGGCGCGTTTGCTCTTCATACAAAAAGGCTTCGATCAAAAGTGACGTGGCGAGAATTTTATTGCGCGGGCTATAGAGCAAATTGGCGCGCGGCACGTGGGTGGCGCATACCGGCTTACATTTTCCACAGCGCAGACAATCCTTGATTGAGTCCGAGATCGCGCCAATGTCGGATTGTTCGAGGATGAGTGACTCGGCTCCCAACAACCCAAACGACGGCGTGTAGGCGCGCGCAAGATCGCCGCCCGGCAACAGCTTGCCGGCATTGAAGCGACCTTGCGGATCCACCTTCGTTTTGTAATCGACGAATGGTTGGATTTCGTCAATCGTCAAGTATTCAAGTTTAGTGATGCCGATGCCGTGTTCGCCAGAGATCACGCCGTTGAGTTCGCGCACAAACGCCATGATGCGTGCGACGGTGCGGTTGGCCTCTTGCAGCATGCCGTAGTCATCGGAATTCACCGGAATGTTGGTGTGCACATTGCCGTCACCGGCGTGCATATGCAACGCCACAAACACGCGCGAGTGCAGCACTTCCTTGTGAATGGCATCAAAGCGTTTTAGCACGCTGGCAAACATGCGACCGCTAAAAATATCGGCGAGCGGCGCACGCAGTTCGACTTTCCATGTGGCACGTACGCTGTAGTTTTGCAGAGCCTGAAAAATCGTCGTGATATTCACGGTGCTCAAGTCGCCCTCACTGCTGGCGACCCTAATCGGCAGTTTGGACAGCAGCGCGTCGAGGTTGTCGAGATAAAACTGCCAGCGTCCACGCACTTCGGCCAGCAATTGGTGGGCGTCGTCAACGCGCGTGCCGATGATTTCGTCGTGCGCAATATTTTCATCTTCAAGGTCGAGCGGCAAGCGTCCGGAAATGAACGCAGAGAGACGATCAATCAAGCGAATTTTGTTCTTCAGCGACAGTTCGATGTTGATGCGCTCGATGCCTTCTGAATAATCGCCCAGCCGATTCAGCGGAATCACCACGTCTTCGTTGAGCTTGAACGCGTTGGTGTGTTTGGCAATCGCCGCCGTGCGTGCGCGATCCAGCCAGAATTTCTTGCGCGCATCGGCACTCACGGCAATAAAGCCTTCACCGTGGCGCGCGTTGGCCAGGCGCACCACGTGGCTGGCCGCTTCCATCACGGCGTTCTCGTCGTCGGATACGATATCGCCGACCAGCACCATTTTCGGTCGTTGGTTGCAGCGCGACTTGGTCGCGTAACCGACCGCTTTCAGGTAGCGCTCATCGAGGTGCTCAAGCCCGGCCAGCACCGCATGCGGATGGCCGTCGATGAAATCCTTGATTTCAACGATTGACGGCACCGCTTCTTTGACTTGACCAAAAAATTCCAGACACACGGTGCGAATGTGTTTTGGCATGCGATGCAAGATGAAACGGCCTGACGTGATGATGCCGTCACATCCTTCTTTTTGAATGCCCGGCAATCCGGCCAGAAATTTATCCGTCACGTCTTTGCCGAGCCCGACCTTGCGAAACGTCGGTGCGGCGATGGTGAGTGTTTCCTGGGCACGAATTGTTTTACCGGATTCGTCAAACGTGGTCACACGAAAACGCGCCTCAGGCACATCGTGAATCTTGCCCAGGTTGTGATCAAGCCGCTCGACTTCCATCCACAGCCCGTCCGGTGTCACCATGCGCCACCAGGCGAGATTGTCGAGTGCCGTGCCCCACAGAACCGCCTTCTTGCCGCCGGCATTCATGGCGATGTTGCCGCCGATGCACGACGCGTCGGCCGAGGTCGGGTCGCACGCCCACACCAACCCCGCGGCTTCGGCGGCTTCCATGGCGCGTTTGGTCACCACGCCCGCGCCGCAACGGATAGTTGCCACTGCATCGGTCACCCCCGGCAGTGTGATGCGTTCAATCTCACCCAGCGCATCGAGCTTTTCGGTGTTGATCACGGCCGACAATTTGGTCAGCGGTATCGCGCCGCCCGTGTAGCCGGTGCCGCCGCCGCGCGGAATGATGGTGAGCTTTAATTCGATGAGTGCGCGCACCATCGGTGCGACCTCGTCTTCGGTGTCCGGATACAGCACGACAAACGGATACTCGACGCGCCAGTCGGTGGCGTCGGTGACGTGCGAGACGCGGGCCAGGCCGTCAAAGGCGATGTTGTCGCGGTGCGTCACTTTGGCGAGGCACCGCGCGACTTTCTTACGCAAATCCCACGTTTGGCGAAATTCCGTTTCAAACCGATCAACGGCCAAGTGCGCGCGCGACAACAACAAGGCGACCTTGTCGGATTTAAGGTCATCGTCGTCGGCAGCGGGCTCGTTCTGGTCACGCAAGCGCCGCTTCTCGATTTCGTGCAGCCGATGCCGCATGGCCTCGATTAGCAGCGCGCGGCGCTTCGGGTTATCCAGCAGATCGTCTTGCAAATACGGATTGCGCTCGACCACCCAGATATCGCCCAGCACCTCGTAGAGCATGCGCGCGCTGCGCCCGGTCTTGCGTTGATCGCGCAACTGGTTGAGCGTCTCCCATGCATCCGCACCAAGAAGGCGCATGACGATTTCGCGGTCGGAAAACGACGTGTAGTTATACGGAATTTCGCGCAACCGTGTTGCGCTGGTCTCGTGCGGCGTCGCGTCGTGCGACGCGCGAAAGGTCGTGTCGCCGGAAATACGCGCGGCGAGCAACTCTGCGTTTGAGGCCATGCGGGGTGCTACCTTGATCCATGCGTGATTGCATTCGTGATTTGATTCTACCGCAGCGCAACAAATGGGCACCCCTCCTGAGGTGAAATCGTCGCGCGTGCTAACATTCTGGCTGGAAAACTAAATCATTTTTTCCACAGATGGACACAGATGAACGCAGATAAGGGCAAGCCTGAAAACCTGTAGTGTAGCGAGCAAGCTACACCGTGCTGCGGGTTGATGGGATTCCAATATTTCTGAAGTTCCCCACAACAAACTCTAGATTTGGCGGGCAGTTTCGGGCATTTCTGCCTCAAGATGCCCTCAGTTATTAGACCTTTCACGCAGTTTCATGCACGCGGGGCTGCATCTGCGTTCATCCGCGGTTCCCTTCGAGCGTTGCCCAGCCATGACGTCTTTGCGTATTGCCTCCCGCGAAAGCCCGCTCGCCATGATCCAAAGCGAATGGGTGGCGGCGACGTTGCGCGCTTGTCACCCCGGGCTTGAGGTGAGCATCATCGGCATGACCACGCGTGGCGATCAAATTCTGGATAAGCCGTTAGCGCAGATTGGTGGCAAAGGTCTTTTTATCAAGGAACTCGAAGTCGCGATCGAAGACGGACGCGCGGACATCGCCGTGCATTCGATGAAAGATGTGCCGATGGTGATGCCACCGGGCTTTGCGTTGGCCACGGTGGGTGTGCGCGAAGACATTCGCGATGCGTTTGTGTCGAATCGCTACGCATGTCTCGACGATTTGCCGACGGGCGCGGTGGTTGGCACGTCGAGCCTGCGTCGCGAGAGTCAGATGCTGCATTTCCATCCGTCGCTCACGATTGCGCCGTTGCGTGGCAACGTCAATACACGCTTGCGTAAACTCGATGACGGTGAATTCGATGCCGTGATTTTGGCCGCGGCAGGATTGAATCGCCTGGGTTTCGGTGGGCGTATCCGCGCCTGTCTCGACCCGCAAACCTACATTCCCGCCGTCGCGCAAGGTGCGCTGGGTGTCGAGTATTGGCTTGATCGCGCCGACATCGCGCAATTGCTGTTGCCGCTCACATCTGCGGCGACCGATGCAACGGTGGCCGCCGAGCGCGCGTTCGGACGTCGCTTGTCGGCAAGCTGCGATGTGCCGCTGGGGGCGACCGCGACGCTAGTCGGGGAGTGGCTTTCGATTGCCGGTTTTGTTGCGACGCCCGACGGTCGTCAGCGACTCGCCGGTGTTGAGGCCGGTGCCATGTACGATGCGGCAGCGATTGGCACGGCGCTCGCTGAGCGGCTGCTTGCCCGAGGCGCGGATAAGATTTTGCAGTCGCTTGCCGCCGGTGCCGCGCGGTCTCTGGCAACTCCCGAGCCGAATCGTTAATTTTTAGAGGTACCCACAATGTGGTTGCGTCATTGAAACCGCTAGCCGGCATGACCGTTGTTGTCACGCGGCCGCGCGAGCGCGCGGAGGCCACCGGCCGCGCGCTCGAGAGTGCAGGCGCTCGTGTCATCGTCATTCCGTTGCTCGAGATTGCAGCGCTCGACGCCCCAGACGTCGGGCTGGCCGCGCCACCGGACGTGATTATTTTCGTCAGCCGCTACGCAGCCGATTTTGGCGTGCGGCAGCTATCGCAGCAGCGCTTGATCGCCAATCGACAATCCGGACAGGACATCTACGCGGTCGGGCGCGCCACCGCCATCCGCCTCGCCGCGTTGGGCATCGGCAATGCGAAGACGCCCTTGGCCGGCGAAGACAGCGAAGCACTGCTGGCTGAACTCACGCTGCAAAAACCGATGGGCGCGAGCATTTTGATTGTGCAAGGCGAGAGCACCGCTGGAGGGCGACCACTGTTGTCGGAAACGCTGGCCGCGCGCGGCGCTTCGGTTTCGGTACTCAGCTGCTATCGACGTGCGCCACGCCAGTTGGACGCCGCCGAATTTTCCGCGCTGGTCGACGCCCTGCAACGCGGTGCCGCCTTGCTCATCGGCAGCATCGAAACGCTCGACGCGTTACTGGCCAATATTGAAGATGGTGCAACCGCAAATCGCCGAGGGGCGTTGGCGGGCGTCGCACTCGTGTTGGTGCCACACCCGCGCGTGGCAGCAGCGGCGACATTGGCTGGTGCGCCGCGCGTTTCGGTGGTGTCTCTGGAAGACAACAAACTCGTCGAATCGCTCAGCAATCTGCAGGCTTAGGTTGCAACCCTGTCGCGCATACGGTTGAATACCGCATGAACAACGAATTCGAGTCCGCCGCACCGAGTAAAATCGTGGCGCCAACCAGTAGCCATTCCCTGCCGGTGATTGCCGGCATTGCCATCGGTGCGATCGCGCTGGTGATGGCGCTGGGTGTCTGGTTTGAAAGTCGCGGGGATCATCGTGAATTGACGCAGTCACTCGGTGGCAAGATGGCCGAAATCGACAAGCACGCGCGCGATACTGCGGTGCGCAATGAAGCGCTGATGCGCGATCTTCGTGATGCGCAAAATCGTCTCGCACAGGTCGAGGCAAAGCTTGCCGAATTTCAGAATCAGCGCGTCGCCATCGAAGAAATGACACGCGACTTGGCGCGCGCACCGGAAGACTGGCTGCTCGCCGAGATCGAACAGACCCTCAACATCGCTAGTCGTGAGCTGACGCTCGCCGGCAACATCCGCGCGGCAATCAGCGCGTTGCAAACCGCAGATCAACGTCTGTTTCGTGCCGACAAATTGCAGGCCACGCCGCTGCGACGCGCCATCACACAAGACTTGGAACGGCTTAAGGCGATTCCGGCCGTCGACACGCAGGGTATTGTCGTCAAACTCGACAACCTGTCACTGCTGGTGGCGACCTTGCCGCTCGCAGTACCGGCCAACATGAAAGATCTCGACGGATTGCGCCCGACCGGATTAGCCGAAGGCCAACCCGAGTTGGCGTGGTGGCGGCAGGTGTGGCAGGACTTCTTGCGCGAGGTCGCCGGCCTGATTCGCATTCGTGAACTAGAGCCGACTGAAGCCGCGCTGATTACGCCGCAGCAGGGTATTTTTGTGCGTGAGAATCTGAAGTTGCGGCTG
This sequence comes from Usitatibacteraceae bacterium, assembly GCA_038901695.1. GTDB lineage: Bacteria > Pseudomonadota > Gammaproteobacteria > Burkholderiales > Usitatibacteraceae > UKL13-2. The sequence continues at coordinate 13,389 of JBCKPN010000009.1, read as the reverse complement.
CTGTCGGCGCGCAGTTCGTTGCTGGCGCGCGATGAGGGCAATTTCAAGGACGACTTGAAGGCCGCACGCGACATCGTCGCCAAATACTTTGACCCGAAAGCCAAGGTCAATCAAAACGTGATTCTCGGCTTGAAACAGTTGTCCGACAATCCGGTTTCGATTGTGGCACCGGATATTGTGCAAAGTCTCAATGCCGTGCGCGCGGCACGTGCGGCACGCGAGCGGCCAGGACGATAACGTGCCGGGCAAGCCGATTCGCTGGGCCCTCTGGGTGTTCGCCATGGCAGCGTTGGCCGTGGCGTTGGCGTTGGCCGGGCGTTACGGTCTCGGCTACGCGGTGTTCGTGGTTCCGCCGTGGCGCGTCGAAATGTCAATGATGATGTTCGCGTTGACCCTCGCGGGCGTCGCGGTCGTCGGCTATGCGCTGGTGCGGTTGATGATTCGCGCGTCCGAGTTGCCACAACAGCTACGAGAGCGTCAGCGCGCACGCGATCAGGCGCGGGTGGTTGCGGATTTGCACGACAGCTTGCGGGCGCTGTTTGGCGGACGATTCGATGACGCCGAAAAACTCGCCAAGCGTGCCATGTCCGCCAAAGAAGCGGTGATTGAAGGCGGTGAGGACATTCGCCATCTGGGTGCCGCGCTCGCCGCATGGGCGGCGCACGAAGGCGGCAATCTTCCGGCAGCGTTATCGTACCTGGCGAGCATTGAATCGCCGCGCTCGGCAAACATGCGCGATGCCTCAAAGGCCTACATGCTGCTCGCCGAAGGCCGTGCCGCCGAAGCCCTACCGCTGCTGCAAACACTGGCGGCGAATGATCCGACCAACATCGGCGTGTTGAAAATGAAAGTCGAATCCGAAATCGCGGCTCACGCCTGGAGTGAGGTGCTGCTGACACTCGGCCCGCTCAAACGCACCGGTCTTATGCCGGCGGCGGCGGCAGACGACATTCGGCTCAACGCCGAAATTGAATTGATGAAATCGCGTCCCGCTGACCGTGACAGCCTGATGGACGCATGGAAGCGCCTCGACAGCGCCACGCGCTACCAACCCGCGCTGGTTGACGCGTTGGCAGCACGCTTGATCGCGATCGGCTCGTCGAGCGACGCGGCCGCCGTGATTGAAGAAACGATTGACCGCCGCGAAGCGGATCAATGGGTGCCATCACTGGCGTTGCGTTATGCCGAGGCAACTAGCGATTCAACACTGGCGCAAATTGAGCGCGCCGAAGGTTGGCTCAGGAAACAGCCGCGCGACCCGGCGTTGCTGGCCGCACTTGGCGAACTGTGCATGCGCCAGGCGTTGTGGGGCAAAGCGCAAAGTTATCTCGAAGCCAGCGTTGCGCTCGAGCCGTCTCTCGATGCGCACATGACGCTGGCGCAATTGATGGAGCAGGTGGGTAAACCCGACGAAGCCATGCAGCACATCAAGCGCAGCGCGGAACTCGCCAAGCGCGCGGCGGCCAGTACCATCGCGAGCGCGACCCAGTAGCTCCGCTCACGCCGCCTCGACAACTGTCAACTTGTGTTGCGGGCGGCGGGCGGCTCCACCGATGCCGATGCCGAAGCCGACCGTCGGCCAGCGGGTCAAACTGTGCGAAAACCCCTAGACTTAACGCGCCGTTTGAAGCATAAATGGCTGGAACAGCCCGACTAATGGCGACTTTGAAAACGATTTCATGAACGAGACCTTGTTCCGCGGGGTCGCACCAGCTGCGGCTGCGACGGGCAGCGCGACAGTAGCGAGCACCCACGCCAACTCCGCGCGTGGCCGCGTGTTCGCGTGCTACGAAATTTTGGGCACTGCACCCGAGGCTGTGTTCGACGACATCGCGCGTCGCGCTGCTGAAGTACTGCACGGTGCCTACGCGACTATTTCTTTTTTTGACGACGCTGGCGACAACGGCAACGGTCGTGAGTGGTTCAAGTCGGCGGTCGGTCTGCCGGACGCGTTCTTGCCACGCGCGGAATCATTTTTTCTGGCCTACGCCGCCGGCGCGCTGCCGGGCAACGGCAGCAGCATGGATGTGCGCGCGGCGGCGCGGCACTGCGTGATCAACGATACATTGTCGGACAAACGCACGCGCGATCACCGCTGGGTCGTCGGCGTGCCGCATCTTTGTTTTTATGCGGGCGTACTGATTTTGTCACGCGAGCGATTGCCTATCGGCGTACTCGCGGTATTTGATGTGCTCGGCCGCGAAAGTAAACCGCTTGACACCGAGGTACTGGTCAACCTCGCCGATTTGGTGACCGCGCGACTTGAGGCGCGCGCTGAGGCGCGGCGTGAACGCCGTGCGCGTCAGTCCGCCAGTCGTAGCGCCCCTTTGGTCGCGAAAATGCCGACACCAACGACGTCGCAAGCGGCATTGGATGAGCATGTGCAGAATCTGACGCGCGAATTTGTGCAACTCGAAGAATTGTTCGAGGATGAAATTGCGACGCGCCAGGCAGCGGAAATCAAGCTGCGCGAAGAAAAGGAGTTTTCCGATGCGGCGATCGCGAGTCTGCCCGGCGCATTCTTTATGTTCGACAAAAACGGACGCATGGTGCGCTGGAATCGCAGTTTTCAGGAGCACACCGGCTACCAAGATGTCGAGATTGCCGACCGGCGTGCGGTAGATTTCATCGCACAGCACGACCGTGCGCTGGTGGCCGATGCGATTCGACGCATCATCGAGCGCGGCGATGAAATCACGCTCGAAGTCGACATGTTGTCCAAGGACGGTGAGGAAGCGCCGTACATGTTTCAGGGGCGCGGGCTGGACATCGGTGGTGAGCGTTACTGCATTGGAGTCGGTCGCGATATCAGCGAACGTCGGCGCGTCGAGCGTGAAATACGTGACGCCAAGGAAAGGTTGGATCTGGCGTTGGCCGGATCGGGCTTGGCGCTGTGGGATTGGGATCTGTCCACCAACGAAGTGTTTTTCAGCGAGGGCTGGGCAAAGATACTCGGTGTCACCGCCGAAGGTACCGGCGGCGGCATGTTTCGCGGCGAAGAAGTCATCGGTCTAAACCACGTCGAGGACCAGCCCAAGTTTGAAGTCGCGTTGTCGAACGCGTTGCGCGGTGCCTGCGATGAGTTCTCTTGCGAATATCGCGTGCCCGGTGCCGATGGCGGCTGGGTGTGGCTACATTCTTCGGGCAAAGTCACCGAGCGCGACGCGCAAGGACATGTGCGGCGCATGACCGGTACCACCGCTAATATCACGGCTCGCAAAGCGGCAGAGGAACGCGTGGAATTTCTGGCGACGCGCGATCCGCTCACCGGGCTACCCAATCGCATGTTGCTCAATGATCGTCTGGCACTGGGTTTGGCGGGCGCTGCGCGCAAGCGCACACGGCTTGCGTTCATGTTTATCGATCTCGATCGATTCAAGACCATCAACGATTCGCTCGGCCACGATGTCGGCGACGAATTGTTAAAGCGGGTGGCCTCGCGCTTGCTGGCGTGCGTGCGCGCCAGCGACACCGTTGCACGTCTCGGTGGTGACGAGTTCGCCATCATCCTGGAAAACCTGCCCGCCGATGGAGAGGAAGTGCAAACCATCGCCGAGAAAATGATCTCGTCGCTAGCGGCACCAATTCAGGCTGGCGAGCATCAATTGAACACCTCGTGCTCGCTCGGCATCAGCGTTTACCCGGACGACGGCAACGACGCGCCGACGTTGATGAAAAACGCCGACGTGGCGATGTACGACGCAAAGGCAAAAGGCCGCAACAACTACCAATTCTTTTCGCAGGCGATGAACGCCAAGGCGCAGGAGCGGCTCGCGATTGAAAATGCCTTGCGTGGCGCACTCCGGCGCAATGAGTTACTGCTGCATTACCAGCCGCGCGTGGGCTTTAAGACTGGGGAAGTGACGGGTGTTGAAGCGTTGTTACGCTGGAATCATCCGCAATTGGGCCTAGTGGCACCTGACCAGTTTATGAGTGTGGCCGAAGACTCAGGCTTGATCGTGCCGATTGGCGAGTGGGTGTTTGAAGCCGCGTTTAATCAAGTCGCGGCGTGGCAGGAAAAATCCGGACGCAGTCTTGCGGTCGCCGTCAATTTGTCCGGTGGGCAAATGCTCGACGCCAAACGGTTGATGACCGCCATCGAAAACGCGTTGGAGAGTTCCGGACTCGACGCGCACGATGTTGAACTCGAACTCACCGAGAGCATGCTGCTGAAAAACAGCGATGAGGCGGCGGCGGTACTCAATCGTCTCGGCGAGCTTGGTGTCGGCATCGCCGTCGACAACTTTGGCACTGGTGTGTCGTCGTTGTCCTACCTGCGCCAGTTACCGATTGACTCGATCAAGGTCGATTCGAGTTTTGTGCGCGACATCGGCACCGACCCGAACGACGAAGCGGTAATCCGCGCCATCATCGCCATGACACATTCGCTGAAACTCAATGTCGTCGCCGAAGGGGTGGAACGCGAAGAACAATATCGCGTACTGCGCGACCTGGAGTGTGACGAATATCAGGGTTACTACTTTTGCAAACCGCTGCCGCCGGAAGAATTTGAGGCGCAGTTTTTGGATGGGGTTTGAACTTAGGTGGTTGCTCTACGTCATCTCCTAGCGACCATTGTTGCGTTGATGCATGCCAGTCTCATGTATGTATGTGTATTCATTGACGCCGACGGAGGGAAGCTGGCAGTGGTTTCCCGCGTTTGTCATCGATTTTCCATTCTCAGTTATCTGGTTAATGCTGCTCCAAGACATGGTTTCGCCATTCTGGTTTTTTGCGGTTGCCGGGTCAGCTTGGTGGTACCTAATTGTCCTTGGAGCCTCGATGTTATTCAGCCGAATTAAGCTAGGTAGATCCGGATGGAATGAAATGAAATCCGGGAGAAACACTTCCAAGAGAGCAGTCCCGGAATACGCTACGCTCCTTCCTGGCTACGTTCGAACAGAAACATCTGCAGCAAATCATTCAAAAACATCCGCCCCTTCTCCGTCGGCTGGATGTGCAAATGATCCCGCTCGATCAAGCCCTTCGCTTCGGCTGCATCGAGCTGACGTGAAATCACATTGATCGGCAGCCCGGTGCGCTCGGTGAACATGGCGCTCGCGAAGCCGCTATTCAGGCGCAACGCATTCATCATGAATTCAAACGACAACTCGGTCGGTGCGATGGTGGTGGTTTCCTGAATCGCGTCACCGAGCATCGCGCGTTCCATGAACGTATTCGGCTGTTTGAATCTCGCTTCACGCGTGATGCGATCGGGAAACGAAATTTTGCCGTGGGCACCGGCACCGATGCCGATGTAGTCGCCAAAGCGCCAGTAGTTGAGATTGTGTTTTGACTGCTTGCCAGCCTTGGCATAGGCCGACGTTTCGTAGTGCTCGTGCCCGGCGGCCGCCAGCCGCGCCGTAACCATCTCGTGCATGTCGGCGGCGAGTTCATCGTCCGGCAGTGGTGGTGGGAAGCGATGAAACAGCGTGTTCGGTTCGAGCGTCAAGTGATAGATCGACAGATGGTTGGTGTCGAACGATAGTGCGGTGTCAATGTCGCGTGCACATTCGTCGAGCGATTGTTGGGGCAGCGCGAACATCAAGTCGAGGTTGATGTTGTCGAAGTGCGTTTGCGCAATGTCGATGGCACGCCGTGCTTCGCTGTCGTTGTGGACGCGGCCAAGTGCGGCGAGGTGACGCGGGTTGAAGCTCTGAATGCCGATCGACAGGCGATTGACGCCGGCGTCGCGATAGCCTTTGAATTTTTCGACTTCGAACGTGCCAGGGTTGGCTTCGAGCGTGATTTCCGCCTCAACGTCAACCACCAAGCGTGCGCGCACCGCAGCGAGGATGTTGTCGATGCCGCCGGCGGAAAACAGACTCGGCGTGCCGCCGCCGAAAAAAATGGTGTGAATGCGGCGTCCCCACACTCTCGGCAGCGTGACATCGAGGTCGGAGATGAGCGCCTCGATGTATTGCTGTTCGGGAACAGCCCCCTTGCCTTCATGCGAGTTGAAATCGCAATAGGGGCACTTCTTGATGCACCACGGAATGTGAATGTAGAGCGACAGCGGCGGCAACGCGGCAAGCAAAGTATGCTGGCCGGAAACGCCAAACCCTAGTACTGGAGCGGTATTTGGTGGCATTTAGGCCGGAAACGCGCGCTGCGCCTTGAGTTTCGCGGCGAGTTCTTGCATCGCCAGACCGCGATGGCTGACGCGATTTTTTTCTTCATCAGTGAGCTCAGCGGCGGTTTTTCCATACTGGCTGAGAAAAAAATGCGGGTCGTAACCAAAGCCGCCGCTGCCGCGCGGCACATCAACAATCTCACCCCAGCATTCGCCATCGGCGATCAAGGGGTGCGGGTCGTTGTCGTGCATGACTAGCACCAGCGAGCAGTAGTAGAACGCGCGTCGGTCGTCGTGGCCAGCGAGTTCGCGAATCAGTTTTTCGTTGTTGCGCGCGTCGCTCTTGGGCTCGCCCGCATAGCGCGCCGACCAAACGCCCGGCGCGCCGCCCAACACCGGCACGCAAATACCGGAGTCATCGGCCAGCGCCGGTAAGCCAGACGCACGTGAAGCGTGGCGCGCCTTGGCCAGCGCGTTCTCGACAAACGTGGCGTGCGGCTCCTCGGCGTCACCGATGCCGAGTGTCGATTGTGGCACTGCTTCGAACGCAAACGGCGCGAGCAGCGTGGCAAATTCGCGCAGTTTGCCGACGTTGGTTGATGCTATGACGATTCTTTTCATAGCGGAATTTTACGTGGATGCGGGTAGATTCCGGCGAATCATGACCCAGCAGAAGGAGCGGTTACGCTAAAATGGCGTGTCGTCGCACTCTTTTACCGTCAGCAGCCCTCGGAAACCGCCAACATGACCATCAAAGTCGCCATCAACGGCTACGGCCGCATCGGCCGCAATATCCTCCGCGCTCACTATGAGTCGGGCAAGAAACATGACATTCAAATCGTTGCCATCAATGACTTGGGTCCGGTGGAGACCAATGCCCATTTGACGCGCTACGATACGGCGCACGGCAAGTTTCCCGGCACGGTTGCGGTTGAAGGGGAATTTCTCATTGTCAACGGCGACCGAATTAAGGTATTCGCGCAGCGCGACCCGGCGCAACTGCCGTGGGGCGAACTCGGCGTCGATGCGGTGCTCGAATGTACTGGCTTCTTCACAACGAAGGAAAAAGCCTCGGCGCATATCAAGGGCGGCGCGAAAAAAGTCATCATTTCCGCGCCTGGCGGCAAGGATGTCGATGCCACTATTGTCTATGGCGTCAATCATCAAGTGCTCACTGCCGCGATGACGGTCATTTCGAATGCATCGTGCACCACCAATTGCCTCGCGCCGATGGTCAAGCCGCTGCATGACAACTTGGGCGTCGTCACTGGTTTGATGACCACCATCCACGCCTACACCAACGACCAAGTGCTGACCGACGTGATGCACGAAGACCTGCGTCGCGCGCGATCGGCCACCATGTCGATGATCCCGACCAAGACTGGTGCCGCGGCTGCGGTTGGCCTCGTGTTACCGGAACTCAATGGCAAGCTCGATGGATTTGCGATTCGCGTGCCGACCATCAATGTGTCGCTGGTTGATTTAACGTTCGTCGCTGCGCGCAGTACCACGGTCGACGAGGTCAATGGCATCATGAAAGCCGCCGCAGCGTCACCTGCGCTGAAGGGCATTCTGGCGTACAACACCGGCCCGCTGGTGTCAGTAGACTTCAACCACGACCCGCATTCGTCGACGTTTGACGCCACGCTGACCAAAGTCTCCGGTACCCTCGTCAAAGTCTGTAGTTGGTATGACAACGAATGGGGCTTTAGCAACCGTATGCTCGATACGACAGTGGCATTAATGGGAGCGAAGTAACGATGAAATACGCCCCATTCGTTGCGGCGCAGGCTAACGTGAGCGAAGCGAACGTTAAGCCCGGTACGGGCGGCCGAAGCCACAACGGTTACCGCGCAGCGAACCGGATGCTCGACACGACCGTGGCATTAATGGAGGCGAAGTAGCCATGACCTTTCGGTCGATCCGGATTGTGATGATCGCCTGTGCGGCGTTGGTCGGATGCGGTGATGACAAGGCTCGGGGCGTCACTGCTGTCCCAGTTAAGTCTGTGGAGCAGTTGAATCAGGAAATCACCCAGAGGCTGAACGCACAAAAAGCGGCTGCCGACAAAATTGCGCTCGCGCAATCAGAAGCCGCCGAGCGCGTGTGGTTTGTCGAGGTACTGACAGAGCCATTCGAAAAATGGAGCGCGCTGTACCTGCAATTGCCGGGCAAGCCACCGAAAGACGTGACCGAGATCGCCGGCAAGATGGCCATCATTCGTTCGGAAATGTCTGCCCCGCGCACCACGCAGTGCACGTTCAACGCGCGCGAGAAATTATTCCGTGGCATGGACGAAGTCAGTGCCGTGATGGAGGCTTTTCTCAAGGTTCAGGAGCCTGCGCCTGAGGAGTTGCGCATACGACTCGGTGAAGCTGAGATGGCGACGCATGAAGGCGCGCGCGATTTGGTGGCCTGCAAAGAGGCGCGTTAACCTGCATATTTCATGGGGACGCGTTCGAGAGTGGGAGGATGGGCGTGTGATTTTTCGTTCGACTGACCGAGGCATATCAGGATATGCCGAGGGAAGAGAACGGAAAAGCGCATGTTCAGCCGCCCGCTATCGAGCGTGTAGGCCCGACGTTGTGTGAGGGGCAAATTGGATTTATCAATTGGGCAATTCTTCAAGGCGAAGACGGCCATAAAAGGAGCCGACCCATGAAATATGCAGGTTAACCCATTGCGCTACCCCTGTTTGACCCCATCCGGAATCAATTTCACACCATCATGATGACCCCGTTTTTCCGACTCTCCGATCTCGCTGCGAATCGACAACTCCAAGGCAAGCGCGTTTTTATCCGTGCTGATCTGAATGTCCCGCAAGACGCCGCCGGCCACATCACCGACGACACACGTATTCGCGCCTCCATTCCGGCCATTGAAATGGCGCTCGCTGCGGGTGCGGCGGTAATGGTGACCTCGCATTTGGGGCGACCCACCGAAGGCGAAATGAAACCGGTGGATTCGTTGGCACCGATTGCGAAACGCATCGGCGAATTGATGAAACGCGAAGTTACCGTGCGCGAAAATTGGGTCGATGGCGTCACCGTCAGCGCAGGCCAAGTGGTAGTGCTGGAAAATTGCCGCGTTAATCCAGGCGAGAAAAAAAACAGCGACGAGTTGGCAAAAAAAATGGCCGCGTTGTGCGATGTCTACGTCAACGACGCTTTCGGCACGGCGCACCGTGCCGAGGCGACCACGCACGGCATTGCCAAGTACGCCGGGATTGCCTGTGCAGGCCCGTTGCTGGCCGCCGAACTCGATGCGCTCGGGAAGGCGCTGGCGAATCCGAGGCGGCCAATGGTGGCTATCGTCGCCGGATCGAAAGTGTCCACCAAACTGACGATACTGAAATCATTGGCAAGCAAGGTGGACCAACTGGTGGTCGGTGGCGGCATTGCCAATACATTTTTGTTGGCGCTGGGCTTGCCTATCGGCAAGTCGCTCGCCGAACCGGATTTAGTCGTGCAGGCGCGAGAAATCATCGACCTGATGGCCGCGCGCGGCGCGTCGGTGCCGATTCCGGTGGACGTCGTGTGTGGCAAGGCGTTTTCGGCCACCGAACCGGCGGTGACCAAGGCCGCGACAGATGTTGCGGCAGACGACATGATTTTTGATATCGGCCCGAAGACTTCTGCGACGCTGGCGAACATCATGCAGCACGCCGGAACGATTGTCTGGAACGGTCCGGTCGGTGTGTTTGAATTCGATCAGTTTGGTCACGGCACCAAAGCGCTGGCCGAAGCCATCGCGGCATCCGACGCATTTTCGATTGCCGGCGGCGGCGACACGTTAGCGGCCATTGCAAAATATGGCGTGACCGACAAGGTGAGCTACATTTCTACCGGTGGCGGCGCGTTTTTGGCGTTTTTGGAAGGCAAGACATTGCCCGCGGTTGAGATCTTGCAGCAGCGCGCCGTCGCATAGTTTCAAGTGGGAATGCTTTTTTTCCACAGATGAACACAGATAAACACAGATGACGCGGTGGCAAACCCAAGCATTGACCGGATTGCGCGACAATCCCCGTCCTTCCCAGCCTCAAGGCTGGCGAGCGTAAGCGAGAGGGCGGGGAGGATGTCAAAAGTCGTTTCGGGCACAAATGTCTCGAACGTCCCACTGGTCGGGCACTTTCAGGTTTTATCTGTGTTCATCTGTGTTCATCTGTGGATAAATAGCTTTGCCCCCACACCATCACGTTCATCACAGGATTACCACCATGCCACGCGCCACTAAAATTGTTGCCACACTCGGCCCCGCATCCTCCTCCGCTGAAGTGCTTGAGCGCTTGATCGTCGCCGGGGTGGACGTGGTGCGGATGAATTTTTCGCATGGCACGGCCGAGGATCACATCAATCGCGCCACGTTAGTGCGCGAGTTGGCGGCCAAGCACGGTCGGGCGGTGGGCATTCTGGCCGACTTGCAGGGTCCGAAAATTCGCGTTGGCAAATTTGCCGACGGCAAGATTACGCTCAAGAGTGGTGACAAGTTTATTCTTGACGCCACGTGTGAACTGGGCAATCAGGAGCGCGTCGGCATCGACTACAAAGAATTGCCGCGCGACGTCAAGCCGGGGGATCTGCTGTTGCTCAACGACGGCCTGCTGGTGTTTGAAGTCGACGCGGTGCGTGGCAACGAAATCCATTGCGTGGTGCGGCAAGGTGGCGTGCTGTCGAACAACAAAGGCATCAACCGCAAAGGTGGCGGATTGACGGCGCCGCCCCTGACCAGCAAGGATATGGAGGACATCAAGACGGCCGCCGCGCTGCACGCCGATTTTCTAGCGGTGTCGTTTCCTAAAAGTGGTGCGGATATGTATATGGCACGTGAGCTGATGCGTGCGGCGGGGGGCAATGCGTTGCTGATCGCCAAGATCGAACGCTCGGAAGCGGTGACCAATGAGGCGCTGAAAGACATCATGAAAGCGTGCGACGGCATCATGGTTGCGCGCGGTGATCTCGCCGTTGAAGTTGGTGATGCGGCAGTGCCGGCGTTGCAAAAACGCATGATTCGCATGGCGCGCGAAATGAACAAGCTCACCATCACCGCCACGCAAATGATGGAGTCGATGGTGTCCTCGCCGATTCCGACGCGCGCCGAAGTCTCGGATGTGGCCAACGCCGTGCTCGACGGCACCGATGCGGTGATGCTGTCGGCCGAATCCGCCTCCGGCCAGTATCCGGTCGAGACGGTCGAAGCGATGGTGCGCATCTGCCATGAAGCCGAGAAAAGCGCGGAAGTGAAACTCGACCGCGAATTTTTAGACCGTGTTTTTACGCGCGTCGATCAGTCGATTGCGATGGCGGCGCTGTTCACCGCGCACCACTTGAAGGTGAAGTGCATCGCCTCCCTCACCCAATCGGGCTCGACCGCGCTGTGGATGTCGCGCCTCAATTCAGGCGTGCCGATTTACGCGCTCACGCCGGAGCGCGCCACTCACACCAAGTGCGCGATGATGCGAGACGTGCGCTCGTTTGAACTCGCCTACGAGGGGCATGACCGCGAGAAGCTCATGTATACGGCAGAAGAAGTGCTGCTGGCCAACAAAGTGGTGGAGCGTGGCGACTTGGTGGTGTTGACCATGGGTGAGCCGATCGGACAATCGGGCGGCACCAACACTATGAAGATCTTACGCATCGGCGAGCACCGCAAGGCGTAGCGGGGCCTCGGTCTGATGTCCATCTCCATTCGTCCGGGCACCGCAGCGGATTTGCCGACGGTGCGCGATATCGCCTACGCGACGTGGCCGGAAACGTTCCGCGATATTTTGGCACCGGCACAAATCACTTACATGCTCGAGTGGTTGTATGCGTTACCGCGCTTGCAGCAGCAGGTCCGCTCTGGCGAGCACGTGTTGCATCTGGCCGAGATGGACGCCAAGTGCATCGGCTTTGTGGCGCATCAAATCAACTTTCCCGAAACAGGCGTCACCAAAATCCACAAGCTCTACCTGCTTCCCGAAGCACAGGGCAAGGGTGTCGGCCGTGCGCTGGTCGAGGCAGTCAGCGACGTCGCGCGGCAGTACCAGCAAGCGGCCGTGATACTCAACATCAACAAGCACAACAACGCGGTGGCGTTCTACGAGGCGATCGGGTTTGACCGTGCCGGCGAAGAAGTGATCGACATCGGCAACGGCTACGTGATGGACGACTATGTAATGCGTCTGCCTTTATAGGCTGCCGCTATCGCATGCGCCTATCACTGGCGGCGCAAAGAACGTAAAATAACGCCATCCCCCAACGCACCACTACGGAGTTTCCCATGGCCCTCGTTTCCATGCGCCAACTGCTCGACCACGCGGCCGAGAACAACTACGGCTTACCCGCCTTTAACGTCAACAACCTCGAGCAGGTGCAAGCGATTATGGAGGCCGCGACCGAGACCGATTCGCCGGTCATCATGCAGGCGTCCGCCGGCGCGCGCAAATACGCGGGCGAAACATTTCTCAAGTACCTGATTGAGGCCGCCGTCGATAGCTATCCGAATATTCCGGTCGCCATGCATCAGGATCACGGTCAGTCGCCTTCAGTTTGTCAGCAGGCGATGCGGCTGGGATTTTCCAGCGTGATGATGGATGGCTCGCTGCAAGCGGACGGCAAGACCATCGCGTCCTACGAATACAACGTTGATGTCACGCGTCGTGTGGTCGAGATGGCGCACATGATTGGCGTGTCGGTCGAGGGAGAGCTTGGCTGCCTCGGCTCACTCGAAACCATGAGGGGCGACAAGGAAGACGGCCACGGTACCGAAGCGACCATGACGCGCGAACAGTTGTTGACCGACCCGGACGAGGCGGCCGACTTCGTGAAAAAAACCGGCGTCGATGCGCTAGCGATTGCGATTGGCACCTCGCACGGTGCCTACAAATTTACAAGAAAACCCACTGGCGACATTCTGGCGATTGATCGCATCAAGGCCATCCACGTGCGCATTCCCAATACGCATCTGGTGATGCACGGTTCCTCCAGCGTGCCGCAAGATTTGCTAGACATCATTCGCGCCAACGGCGGCGAGATGAAAGAAACCTACGGCGTGCCAGTCGAAGAAATTCAGGAAGGCATCAAGCACGGCGTGCGCAAGATCAACATCGACACCGATATTCGACTGGCCATGACAGCCGCGGTGCGCAAATTCATGAATGAAAACAAATCGCACTTCGACCCGCGCGATTTTCTGAAACCGGCACGCGCGGCGGCGAAGGAAATCTGCAAGCAGCGCTATGTGCAGTTCAACTGCGCGGGACAGGCGGCGAAGATCAAACCGATCACGCTGTCGAAAATGGCGGATCGCTATGTGAAGGGCGAATTGAACCAGGTGGT
>JBCKPN010000008.1:0-39237 GCA_038901695.1 Usitatibacteraceae bacterium | reverse complement strand
ACCATCGGTGCGATCGGGGTCGTCTTCGGCGACATCGGCACCAGCCCTTTGTACGCGCTAAAAGAGTCTTTTCACCCGAACCACGGCATCCCGCTTAACCCCCTGACGGTCTACGGCATTTTGTCCGTGATGTTCTGGGCCATGGTGGTGCTGGTGTCGGTCAAGTATCTGCTGTTCATGATGCGCGCCGACAACAAGGGCGAGGGCGGCATCCTCGCGTTGACGGCGCTTGCACAACGCTGTTTTCGCCGCGGGACGCGGCGACACTGGTGGGTTGTGGCGCTTGGCATGTTTGGTGCGTCGATGTTCTATGGTGACGCCATCATCACGCCGGCGATGACCGTGCTTTCGGCGGTAGAAGGACTCGCGATCATTACCCCCGCGTTGTCTCAATTTGTCATGCCCATTTCGATTGGCATCCTAGTCGGACTGTTTGCCATCCAGCGACATGGCACGGCTGCCGTGGCGAAGTTTTTTGGCCCAACCATGGTCGTCTGGTTCGCCGTGATCGCCGCGCTCGGCGTTGTGCAAATCGCCAACAATCCGGAAATTCTGGCGGCGCTTAACCCGTGGCATAGCTGGCAGTTTTTCATTGAACACCGGGTGGCGGCATGGATCACGTTGGGTGCCGTCGTACTGTGCGTCACCGGCGGCGAGGCGTTATACGCGGACATGGGGCACTTTGGCCGTACGCCGATCCGCGTCGGCTGGTTCACGCTGGTTTGGCCAGCGCTATTGCTAAACTACTTTGGACAGGGTGCCCTGCTTTTGGCGGATCCTGCCGCGATCCAGAACCCGTTCTTTCTCATGGCACCTTCTTGGTCACTGTTTCCGATGGTCATCCTCGCGACTCTGGCCGCCATCATTGCGTCCCAGGCCGTCATCTCCGGTGCGTTCAGCTTGACCAAGCAGGCGGTGCTGCTCGGCTATTTGCCGCGTTTCGCCATCGAACACACCAACGAAAAAGCGGCCGGCCAGATCTACGTCCCGTTTGTCAATTGGGGTCTGCTGCTCGGCATCCTGCTGTTGGTCGTCCTGTTCAAAACTTCCAGCAACCTGTCCGCTGCCTACGGCATTGCGGTGATGGTAACCATGACCATCGATACGCTGCTGCTCTTCGTTGTCATGATCTACGTCTGGAACTGGAACCGCTGGCTGTCCATGGCGCTCATTGCAGGGATCCTCGCCAATGACTTCATGTTTCTTTCGGCCACGCTCGTCAAAGTAGGCGATGGCGGTTGGTTCCCGCTGGTGATTGGGGTGGTGATGTTTACCATCATGAGCACGTGGCGACGAGGTCGTGAAATTGTGCGCCGCAAAGTTAACGATGGTGCCATGCCGATCAAGGGATTTGTTGATTCGATTGCCTTGTCGGATACGCCGCGCGTGGAAGGAACTGGCGTCTTCATGTCGACCAACCCGAGCGGCGTCCCCAACGCCCTGCTGCATAACCTGAAACACAACAAAGTCTTGCACGGGCGCGTGGTGATCCTGTCCATTGTGATCGAGGACATCCCGCGCGTACCTAAGGAAGACTACATTTGGATTGAGAACCATGGACACGGCTTCTACACCATCGCCGCGCATTACGGTTTCAAGGAAACTCCAAACGTTCCCGTGATGCTGGAAGACTGTCGACTGCAATCGATGAAATTCGACATGATGGACACCAGTTTTTTCGTCAACCGCGAGTCGTTGATTGCAACTCCCGGCGGCGGAATGGCATTGTGGCGCGAGCACTTGTTCGTCTGGATGTCACATCTTGCGGCGAAGGCCTCGGATTACTTTCGCATCCCCACCAATCGCGTGGTGGAGCTCGGCACACAAGTCGAGATCTGATTAGCGCCGCGCGCTCGACACACCTAGCTGCTGCCGTCGAGCCGCAAAGCAAAAAGCCCATCCGTTGCGGGATGGGCTTTTGCTTGTATAAGGTCCTGACGATGACCTACTTTCGCACGGGTATGACCGCACTATCATCGGCGCAGCGCTGTTTCACGGTCCTGTTCGGGATGGGAAGGGGTGGGGCCAGCGCGCTATGGTCGCCAAGAATTCGGTGTGTTGATCGTTCGCGAGCCTGGGCTCATAAACGCGCAACCGCATTCTGGGAGGAAGTAAAGACAGTCAACTTTCATTGACGATTAAATTGTATTGCGTTGCTCGATCAATAACGCTTCGCTTACCGTTATAGAGTCAAGCCTTACGGGCAATTAGTACACCTTAGCTTAACGCATTACTGCGCTTCCACACGGTGCCTATCAACGTCCTGGTCTCGAACGACCCTTCAAGGGGGTTAAACCCCCGGGAAATCTTATCTTCAGGCAAGTTTCCCGCTTAGATGCTTTCAGCGGTTATCTCTTCCGTACTTAGCTACCCTGCGATGCTTCTGGCGAAACAACAGGTACACCAGCGGTACGTCCACTCCGGTCCTCTCGTACTAGGAGCAGCCCCCGTCAAATTTCCAACGCCCACGGCAGATAGGGACCAAACTGTCTCACGACGTTTTGAACCCAGCTCACGTACCACTTTAAATGGCGAACAGCCATACCCTTGGGACCGGCTACAGCCCCAGGATGTGATGAGCCGACATCGAGGTGCCAAACTCCCCCGTCGATATGAACTCTTGGGAGGAATTAGCCTGTTATCCCCAGCGTACCTTTTATCCGTTGAGCGATGGCCCTTCCATTCAGAACCACCGGATCACTATGACCTGCTTTCGCACCTGCTCGACTTGTCAGTCTCGCAGTCAAGCAACCTTATGCCATTGCACTATCAGTACGATGTCCGACCGTACCTAGGTTACCTTCGCACTCCTCCGTTACTCTTTGGGAGGAGACCGCCCCAGTCAAACTGCCTACCATACACGGTCCCCACCCCCGATCAGGGGGCCAGGTTAGAACCGCAACACTACCAGGCTGGTATTTCAACGTCGCCTCCATGAGAACTAGCGTCCCCACTTCATAGGCTCCCAGCTATCCTACACAGGCCGTGTCACAGTCCAATGTAAAGCTACAGTAAAGGTGCATGGGGTCTTTCCGTCTAGCCGCGGGGAGATTGCATCTTCACAAACATTTCAACTTCGCTGAGTCTCAGGAGGAGACAGTGTGGCCATCGTTACGCCATTCGTGCGGGTCGGAACTTACCCGACAAGGAATTTCGCTACCTTAGGACCGTTATAGTTACGGCCGCCGTTTACCGGGGCTTCAATCAAGAGCTTGCACCCCATCATTTAACCTTCCGGCACCGGGCAGGCGTCACACCCTATACGTCGACTCATCGTCTTAGCAGAGTGCTGTGTTTTTGTTAAACAGTCGCAGCCACCGATTCTCTGCAACCTCTTACAGCTCCGAGAGCAAGTCTCTTCACCTTATCAAGGCACACCTTCTTCCGAAGTTACGGTGTCAATTTGCCGAGTTCCTTCTCCTGAGTTCTCTCAAGCGCCTTAGAATTTTCATCCTGCCCACCTGTGTCGGTTTGCGGTACGGTCTTATCCAACTGAAGCTTAGTGGCTTTTCCTGGAAGCTTGGTATCAGCAACTTCAGCACCGAAGTGCCTCGTTATCACGCCTTGGCTAAGATCTCCGGATTTGCCTAGAGACCACACCTACACGCTTCAACCGGGACGTCCAACACCCGGCTTGCCTAACCTTCTCCGTCCCCACATCGCATTGGATAACGGTACTGGAATATTAACCAGTTTCCCATCAGATACGGCTTTCGCCCTCTCCTTAGGGGCCGACTCACCCTGCGCCGATGAACGTTGCGCAGGAAACCTCGGGCTTTCGGCGAGGGAGCTTTTCACTCCCTTTATCGCTACTCATGTCAGCATTCGCACTTCTCATACCTCCAGCGTGCTTCTCAACACACCTTCACAGGCCTAGAGAACGCTCTCCTACCATCTGTACATCCCCCTTAAGCGACTGGCCTTCGTCTCCACACCAACTCGATCCGTGTAGAGCGCTTTAGCGTCGGCCGCGCTTGCGCGCTTAACGTCGCGTCGCAACGTTAGCCTCCTCTAAGCTTGTGCCAATAAATTAAGGTGGGATGTACAAATCCACAGCTTCGGTGCATGGTTTAGCCCCGTTACATCTTCCGCGCAGGACGACTCGATCAGTGAGCTATTACGCTTTCTTTAAAGGATGGCTGCTTCTAAGCCAACTTCCTGACTGTCTTCGCCTTCCCACTTCGTTTTCCACTTAACCATGCTTGGGGACCTTAGCTGGTGGTCTGGGTTGTTTCCCTTTCGACACCGGACGTTAGCACCCGGTGTCTGTCTCCCACGCTCATACTCTTCGGTATTCGCAGTTTGCATTGGTTTGGTAGACCTAGACGGCCCCCTAGCCAAAACAGTGCTCTACCCCCGAAGGTAATACGTGAGGCACTACCTAAATAGTTTTCGGAGAGAACCAGCTATTTCCGGATTTGTTTAGCCTTTCACCCCTATCCACAGCTCATCCCCTAACTTTTCAACGTTAGTGGGTTCGGACCTCCAGTACCTGTTACGGCACCTTCATCCTGGCCATGGATAGATCATCCGGTTTCGGGTCTACGCCGTGCGACTAATCGCCCTTATCAGACTCGCTTTCGCTACGCCTTCCCTATTCGGTTAAGCTCGCCACACAACGTAAGTCGCTGACCCATTATACAAAAGGTACGCCGTCACCCTTGCGGGCTCCGACTGTTTGTATGCATGCGGTTTCAGGATCTATTTCACTCCCCTCCCGGGGTTCTTTTCGCCTTTCCCTCACGGTACTGGTTCACTATCGGTCGATGTCGAGTATTTAGCCTTGGAGGATGGTCCCCCCATCTTCAGACAGGATTTCACGTGTCCCGCCCTACTTGTCGCAACCTTAGTTCTACATCCGTGTTTTCGCATACGGGGCTATCACCCACTATCGCCGGCCTTTCCAGACCATTTTGCTAACACAGATGCTAAAAGTTGCAGGCTCCTCCCATTTCGCTCGCCACTACTCTGGGAATCTCGGTTGATTTCTGTTCCTATGGCTACTTAGATGTTTCAGTTCACCACGTTCGCTCCACGCCCCCTATGTATTCAGAGACGGGTACCCTTGCGGGTGGGTTTCCCCATTCAGACACCTCCGGATCAATGCTCATTTGCCAGCTCCCCGGAGCTTTTCGCAGGCTATCGCGTCTTTCATCGCCTGACATCGCCAAGGCATCCACCACATGCACTTAGTCACTTGACTCTATAACGTTAAACCCTCATCCACATGGCTGACATGCACATGCTTCACAAGGACGTTATCACTATTTACAACGCTTGTTCCGCCATGACCCAAGAACTCAATTCCAAGCCATGACAGTCGATACAATCTAACCCCGCATTTTTGTCTGCATCCGCAATACCTCGCGATATCACCGACGCAAATTCAATGCGTTGTCTTTACTTCTTCCACTTTTTTAAAGATCAAAACAGTCTCTCAACGTAAAACGTTGAGCCTTAACCACTTGGCCTCCACCCCCCAAGTACTTAACGCTAAACATTCCACCCAACAACCCAACCGATCCACCGCACCGACCAACCCCTCACCAGCACTTGGTGGGTCTGGTTGGTCTCGAACCAACGACCCCCGCCTTATCAAGACGGTGCTCTAACCAACTGAGCTACAGACCCAAATTCCCCCAACTGGGACTCCGACTTTCTATCGTTTCAAACAACGATGAAAGCTCGTATGTGGTGGAGGATGACGGGATCGAACCGACGACCCCCTGCTTGCAAAGCAGGTGCTCTCCCAGCTGAGCTAATCCCCCTTGGCCTATCAAGCAACAAACCTACTTTTGCTTGGCTCAATCAGATAAAAACCACTGGCAGAGCCAGATGGTTTTTGATGACCAAACCAAAAATATTCCGCATCACCTGACAGACACTTCCATACCGCGACGTGTTTGCTGTTCTACTAACTTAACAACCGATTGAGGTGAGCACTCCCGCATTCAGAGCGACTCTAGAAAGGAGGTGATCCAGCCGCACCTTCCGATACGGCTACCTTGTTACGACTTCACCCCAGTCACGAATCCTACCGTGGTAGGCGGCCCCCTTGCGGTTAGCCTACCTACTTCTGGTAAAACCCGCTCCCATGGTGTGACGGGCGGTGTGTACAAGGCCCGGGAACGTATTCACCGCGACATGCTGATCCGCGATTACTAGCGATTCCGACTTCACGTAGTCGAGTTGCAGACTACGATCCGGACTACGATCGGCTTTGTGAGATTGGCTCCCCCTCGCGGGTTGGCGACCCTCTGTACCGACCATTGTATGACGTGTGAAGCCCTACGCATAAGGGCCATGAGGACTTGACGTCATCCCCACCTTCCTCCGGTTTGTCACCGGCAGTCTCATTAGAGTGCCCAACTAAATGTAGCAACTAATGACAAGGGTTGCGCTCGTTGCGGGACTTAACCCAACATCTCACGACACGAGCTGACGACAGCCATGCAGCACCTGTGTTCCGATTCTCTTTCGAGCACTCCCTAATCTCTCAGGGATCTCGGACATGTCAAGCGTAGGTAAGGTTTTTCGCGTTGCATCGAATTAATCCACATCATCCACCGCTTGTGCGGGCCCCCGTCAATTCCTTTGAGTTTTAATCTTGCGACCGTACTCCCCAGGCGGTCAACTTCACGCGTTAGCTTCGTTACTAAGAGAATAAATCCCCCAACAACCAGTTGACATCGTTTAGGGCGTGGACTACCAGGGTATCTAATCCTGTTTGCTCCCCACGCTTTCGTGCATGAGCGTCAGTATTGACCCAGAGACCTGCCTTCGCCATCGGTATTCCTTCTGATATCTACGCATTTCACTGCTACACCAGAAATTCTAGTCTCCTCTGCCATACTCTAGCCTTGCAGTCCCAAATGCCATTCCCAGGTTAAGCCCGGGGATTTCACATCTGGCTTACAAAACCGCCTGCGCACGCTTTACGCCCAGTAATTCCGATTAACGCTCGCACCCTACGTATTACCGCGGCTGCTGGCACGTAGTTAGCCGGTGCTTATTCTTCGGGTACCGTCAGTTGTCCCACGTATTAGGTGAAACCGTTTCGTCCCCGACAAAAGAGCTTTACAACCCGAAGGCCTTCTTCACTCACGCGGCATTGCTGGATCAGGGTTGCCCCCATTGTCCAAAATTCCCCACTGCTGCCTCCCGTAGGAGTCTGGGCCGTGTCTCAGTCCCAGTGTGGCTGATCATCCTCTCAGACCAGCTACAGATCGTCGCCTTGGTGAGCCTTTACCTCACCAACTAGCTAATCTGATATCGGCCACTCCTTGGGCGCGAGGTCTTGCGATCCCCCGCTTTCATCTCCCGATCGTATGCGGTATTAGCTACTCTTTCGAGTAGTTATCCCCCACCCAAGGACACGTTCCGATATGTTACTCACCCGTTCGCCGCTCGCCGCCAAGGTTGCCCCCGCGCTGCCGCTCGACTTGCATGTGTAAAGCATTCCGCCAGCGTTCAATCTGAGCCAGGATCAAACTCTTCAGTTCAATGCCTGTTAGCAAGACAGTCATCGGGCTCTCACCCAACAACGTCTTCCCATACCCAAAGCTTGCTTCGTACCTGGCTTTGACCCCAAGTACGTTTACTTCTTTGAGACGGGTACTACTTCAATATTTCGAGCTCTACCTCACCAGCAATCCGTGCATCAAAGCACCAGTAGCATCCATCAACCGCATCAGCCTAAGCCAATACCACCAACAAATCACCACCATCACCAGCAACGTACCCTCAATACAAAAGTACCCACCTCAATCGGTTGTCATGTTTTTAAAGAACAACTCGAAACACACCAGCCACTGTTCTCTGCAGAACCGTTTTTGGTTGTTTCGAGGGATTGCAATTATGTGGTGCAGCAATCGTTCGGTCAACCCCTTTTCGCAAAAAGAATTCAAGGTCGCGTCAAAAAACGCGCATCGACTCTACCTAGATCTGTGCTATTGAACGGTGACGCGCGCGAACGCTCGCTTACCCACTTGGCGGACGACCGTCCCGCCCTTCGCAATCATCAACATGCTGTCCACAACCGTATCCCCACCCAGCCGCAGACCGCCGGCTCGATCGTGCCGCGCGCGCCGAGTGAATCACACCGCCCACATTGAGCCGGATTTCGGTCTTTCAGGTGATGATTCGGGTTGCGCGGTGAGTGACAAATGAGGCGTGTGGTGTGACTTGCGAGATGCCTCCAGAGCGCGGGCAGATCGTTGCTCATGGATCACATCGCGGAAGTGTTTCTGCTATCCTGCACTACTGTTTTGTTGCGCAAAAATGGGCAACAACGCCCTATTAATTCCTTCGATGAACTACACAGCGATCAAAATTCGAGCGCATCGCTTCAAGCATAAGCTGGTGGGCGTAATCCCGACGGCACTGCATCGCCCCGAACTGCGACGTACGGCGATCGCGGTCGCGGTGTTGTTTGCGCTACCGGTGTTCGGTGTAATCACCGCCTTCGGTGTGTCATCGGACACGGCAACAGCCCGAGTGGCGCGGCAAGATGTGTCGCAAATTTTGGCGCTGCCGGCCTTCGATGCACAGTCGGCCGACCGATTTGAGTTCCGCAACGCGGATCGCGTGCAAAAAGGCGACTCCGTGGCGGCCCTGTTGCAGCGACTGCGTGTCAACGACAAAGCCGCATTCGACTTTTTGCGCACGTCCAGGGACGCGCGATCCCTTTTTCAGCTGCGCCCCGGACGCACTGTACAAGCGATCGTCGATCGCGACGGCGAACTCAAATCCCTCGTTTACTTGCACGGCCCGGACAAACTGCTCGAAGTGACTCGACAACACGCGCGGTTTGCGGCAGTCGAGAAAAGCATCGTACCGACCGTGCAAACGCTACGAAAATCCGGCGTGATCCGGTCGTCCCTGTTCGGCGCAACCGATGCGGCGAACATCCCCGATGCGGTGGCGAACCAAATCGCACGCATCTTTTCGACCGATATCGATTTTCACGTCGACCTGCGCTCGGGCGATCGTTTCAGTGTCGTCTACGAAATGCTCTACCACGAAGGCGAATACTTGCGGCCCGGTCGCGTGGTGTCCGCCGAATTTACCAACCGCGGCAAAACGTTTGAGGCGTATCTGTTCACTGACGGCGACGGTCAGGACGGTTATTACGCGGCCGACGGCACCAATCGCGCCAAATCATTTTTGCGCTCGCCGCTCGCATTTTCGCGTGTGTCATCCGGGTTCGGCGGCAGAATGCACCCGATTTTCAAAAACTGGCGACAACACACTGGCGTGGATTTCGCCGCGCCACGAGGTACGCCGACCTGGGCCACCGCCGACGGCATCGTCGAATTTGCGGGTGTGAAAGGCGGTTACGGCAACGTCATTGAGGTAAAGCATTCAGGATCCATCAGGACGCTCTACGCGCATCTATCTGGCTTTGCGGCGGGCGTGCGCGGCGGGGTCAGGATCAGTCAGGGACAAACCATCGGCTACGTCGGCGCAACCGGTTTCGCGACTGGGCCGCACCTACACTACGAATTCAAGATTGCCGGTCAGCATCAGGATCCGATGCGCGTTGCGCTGCCCAAGGCCGACCCACTGGCAGCGCAATACTTGGCCAGGTTCAAGGCAACGACAGCGGTGCAGGGCGAGCAACTGGCACTTTTGCGCGATACCGCTTTCGGCCGCTTTGAATAGCGTGGGCCGTCCGCCATACCTTTACTTGGGCATCATGTCGGGCACCTCGATGGATGGTGCCGACGCCATTCTCGCGGACCTGTCAAAAAGTACGCCCAAGGTTCTCGCATTCGAAACTGTCAACTACGTGCAGTCATTGCGCGCCGAACTGTTGGCTCTGAACACTGCGGGCGGGAACGAAATCGAGCGCTCGCAGATCGCGACAAACGCGCTTGCCGGTGTTTATGCAGAGGCTTCCAGAAAGTTACTGCGCGCCGCTGGCGTCGACCCCGACCAGGTTCGCGCCATTGGCTGCCATGGCCAGACGATTCGCCATCGGCCCGACCTCGGGTTTAGCGTGCAGCTGAATAACCCGGCGCTATTGGCGCATCTGACCGGCATTGACGTGGTTGCAGATTTCCGTTCACGCGACATCGCGGCCGGTGGCCAGGGCGCACCGCTCGCGCCAGCCTTTCACGATGGCGTGTTTCGCGCGCATGATGAATCGCGCGTCGTGGTGAACATTGGTGGCATCGCGAATATCAGCGTGTTGGCGCCGCGCCGACCGGTGTGGGGATTTGACTGTGGTCCCGGCAATTGCCTGATGGATCTGTGGGCCGAGCGACACCTGCAATGCGCTTTTGATGACGCAGGCCGATGGGCACGCCAAGGCCGTGTCGCACCATCGCTGTTGAATCAACTGCAAAGTGAAGCGTTTTTTTCCGCCAAGCCACCCAAAAGCACCGGTCGCGATCTGTTCCATGGTGAATGGCTCGCTTCCATGCAGTCGAACTCAAGCGCCGTCGCGCCAGTAGATGTGCAAGCGACGTTACTCGAGCTGACCGTGTGGGCGATTGCGTCGCACATCGAGCGCTTCGCGCCGGGCACGCGGACGGTGCTTGTGTGCGGGGGTGGGGCCAATAATCTCGCGCTGCTAGAGAGACTGCAATCGATGACGCCGAATGCGCACGTGGCCAAGAGTGACGCTTATGGCGTCCCATCCCAGCAAGTTGAGGCGCTCGCGTTCGCCTGGTTGGCCAAGCAACATATTGACGGGGTCGCGCTCGATTTAACGCTCACCACCGGTGCGCAACGACCGAGCGTGCTCGGAACGCTGACCCGTGCGTAGCCTGCATATTTCACGGGGACGCGTTCGAGAGTGGGTCGCATTTTGGTCAATGAGGCGTGCGATTTTTCGTTCGACTGACGAGTGAATATCGAGATATTCGCGAGAGTGAGCGCGGGATTTCGCGCCATGAACTGCTTCATGGCGCGCCGCGCGAACCGGCTTGCCTCCGGCAAGCCGCCAAGAACGGAAAAGCGCATGTTCAGCCGCCCGCTATCGAGCGCGTAGGCGCTGGCTGATCGAAGACCAAAATGGATTTTTCGTGTGAGACTCTGCTTCATGGCGGGAATGGTCGTGAGCGGAGCCGACCCGTGAAATATGCAGGCCAGGTGCGAAATGAATTGCAGCGCTTCGATAAATTTCACACCGGCGTCGAAACTCGAGCGCGCGCCACGACTAACGCCAATGCCGACTGGTTATGCGATATAGCCGCTCGCAACATTCTGGCAAAAAAAAGCGCGCCGCAGCGCGCCTTTTCACTCCCCCGTTGCGGCTACTTCATCGCCTGCTTGGTTTTGTCCAACACCGTCATCGCGGAAGTTAACATCGCTGCGACGTCGGCAATATTGGCCGGTATGATCAGCGTGTTGCCCGCCTTGGCCAACTGGCCGAATTGGTGAACGTACTGCTCGGCAATCTTCAAATTCGCTGCCTGCTGCCCGCCCGGCGCTTCGAGCGCAGCCGCCACCTGCCGCACCGCCGACGCGGTCGCCTCGGCAACAGTGGTCAACGCCAGCGCCTCACCCTGCGCACGGTTAATCGCTGCCTGTTTTTCACCTTCGGAGGCCAAAATCGCCGCCTGTCGCTGGCCGTCTGCAATGTTGATTTCTTCCTGACGAACACCCTCGGATTTCGCAATCAAGGCGCGCTTTTCACGCTCGGCCGTAATTTGCGCCTGCATCGATCGCAGGATGGACTCGGGCGGCGTCAGACTCTTGATTTCATATCGCAACACTTTGATGCCCCAAGTGCGACCCGCTTCATCAAGCACGGCAACGACTTGGCGATTGATCACATCGCGGCCCTCGAACGTCTTGTCGAGCTCCATCTTGCCGATTTCGGAGCGTAGCGCCGTTTGCGCGAGTTGCGAAATGGCCATGATGTAGTCGGAGGAGCCGTAGCTCGCCAGCTTCGGATCTACCACTTGGAAGTAGATGATGCCGTCGACCGCGAGCTGCGTGTTGTCCCTGGTGATGCAGGTTTGTTCGGCGATGTCGAGCGGGACTTCCTTGAGGCTGTGGCGATACGCAACGCGATCAAAAAAAGGCACGATCACATTCAGGCCGGGCTCGAGTGTTGCGTGGTATTTACCCAAACGCTCGACCACCCACGCGCTTTGCTGCGGGACGATGCGCACCCCCTCAATGACGAAAACAATGATCGCCGCGAGAAAGAGAAACGGAATCGCATAGCCCTCAAAGCCTGGGGTGACATAGATGACGTAGCTCGCTAACATGATGCCGATGAGTTTGAATAGCATGGTGTGTCTCCTAGCTTGGTTGGTTGATCGGTCGCAGGGGGTCTGAACTTTGGGTCGTTTTCCGCTTCATCAGCGTCACGGCCCAACCTGAAGTACGCCCTGTTCGAGCGCGCGGATAGTGAGTACATCGTCAGGCTTGGCGGGGCCGCTCACTTTAGCGTCCCACGACGCGCCGCGATACTTGACGCGTGCGGTGCCGCTGGCTTCGTTCACCCAGTTCTCTAAGATGACGGTCTGGCCAACCTCCAAGCTATTTTCAGACTGGGCATCCTTCGGGTGCTTTTTCCTCCACGCGTGTACCAGATAGATGCCGATGAACATCGCCGCAGTGGCGAAGATCACCTGTAACCAGAATGCGCCGCCCAGCCACGCCACCAGCGCCCCGACCAGCGCGGCGGCACCGAACACGACTAGGTAGAAGGTGCCGGTCACGAGTTCGGCGATGATGAGAATGAAACCGGCAATCGCCCAAAGCAGATAGGTAGCCATATGAAGAAACTCCTTTCTAGTTGTTGTTCTGGCTCTTTTGGTATTGTGCGGCAACGCTGCCGGCACGACATGACAACAATATGACAGCAACGGCAGGAAAATCAATCCTCAGGAAAACGACGCATCCTGCCGCTTGGCGGAAATGACCTTGGTATTGACGCCGGCAAAGTTCAAGCCGCCAAACAGCCGACCGTGTTCAATTTTGACGCAACGATCCATCACCACGTCGATGCCCGCCGCCATCGCAAGCGTCGCCGCGGGTTGACTGATGACACCCAGCTGCATCCACAAACATTTAGCGCCGATTTCGATCGCCTCGTCGGCCAACGCGGGGATCTCTGCGCTTTTGCGAAAGCAATCCACGATATCGATTTGGTCGGGAATGTCGCGCAGCCGAGCATAGCATTTTTCACCTAGCACCTCGGTATAGGCCGGGTTGACCGGAATGATGCGATAGCCGTGCTCTTGCATGTATTTGGCCGCGAAGTAACTCGGGCGCCACCAGTTGGCCGACAGTCCGACCACCGCGATGGTGCGGCTGGTCTTCAGCACACGGCGAATGTCCGCGATGTCATCAATCATCATTTGTGATTTCCCTCCACAACGCGATCATCGCTTTCGAGCAATTGTCGGGCACGCTGTTGTGAATCCGTTTCCGGCACGCGTGTTGTCGTGCTCGGCATGGCGACGCGGCGGCGTGTTAACCACCACGCCGAAAGCCCCGCCACAATCAGCAAGCCGAACGGGCCGAACCAGAGCAAGTACGTTTTTGTAGCGAGGGGCGGTCGGTACAACACAAAATCGCCATAGCGCGCTTGCAAATACGATTTGATTTCAGCGTCGGTCTTGCCCTGTTCGACCAACGAGCGCACCTCGCGGCGCAAATCACTCGCCAAACCCGCCGGCGACTCGGCCAGTGTTTCGTTTTGGCACACCAGACAACGTAGCTCGCTCTCGAGAACTTTCAACCGTTTCGCGAGTTCAGGCGAGGGCAGCGGCATTTGCGGGGTCGGCACTTGCGCGTGTGACGAAAGGCTAGCAAATCCACAGATGAACACAGATACACACAGATACAAACACCTTATCCAGCGCGCTTTTCCAGCCAAAAATGGCTGAAACGGTGCGCCAATAGGCGAGTTTGTCATGTTAGTGTTGAGCTTATCTGTGTTCATCTGTGTTCATCTGCGTTCATCTGTGGAAAGGCGTTAGCGCCGCCAACACTAGCGCGCCTTCAATTCCCGAATCATCGGCAGTAGCGTTTCATTCAGTATCTTCGCGTCAATCGGGCCCGTCAGTTTGTGGCGAATCGTGCCCGCCTTGTCGACCACAAACGTTTCCGGCGCGCCGTACACGCCCCAGTCAATCGCCACGCGCCCGTCGAGGTCGCTGACGCTGAGACGATACGGATCGCCATACTTGGTGAGCCACGCTTTGGCTACGCTCGGCTCGTCTTTCCAGTTCAACCCGATCACCGGCACGATTTGCTGTTTGGCCAGTTCATTCAAGAATGGATGTTCGTAACGGCACGAGACGCACCAACTGCCCCAAACATTGAGCAGCCAAACTTGACCCTTCATGTCGATCGGTGAAAATTTTTGTTGCGGGGTGTGCAATTGCGCGAGCGAGAATTGTGGCACAGGGCGGCCGATTAACGGCGACGGCACTTCGCGAGGATTCAAGAACAATCCCTTGTAGAAAAACCAGATCAGGATAGAGAACACCGCAATTGGCAGAAAATACGCCCACACGCGCCGACCTCGCTGCAGTGCGGGCAGCGCAACTGGTGATGCCGTGAGCGGCGACTCAGCGCTCACTCAGCAGCTCCTGCGCCTTGTGCCACTGCGGCGTGAGCGGTGAACGATTGTGGTGCAACCTCGTTTTTGCGCGGCGCGCGCACGCGGTAGCGTTTATCGCTGATCGCGAACGCGCCGCCCAAGGCCATCAAGAGGCACCCGACCCAGATCCAGTCGATAAAAGGCTTCACATAAATGCGTACGCCCCACGCGCCGTCGGGGGCGTTTTCGACTGGCTCTCCGAGCGCGACGTACAGGTCGCGCGTAAACCCGGAGTCAATCGCCGCCTCGGTCATGGTCTGACCCGAGGCGAAGTAAGTACGTTTTTCCGGCGCTAATACCTCGCGCAGGTTACCTTCGCGGCTGACTTCAAAACGACCCTTAATCGCATCAAAATTGGAGCCTGTGTACTGGCCTACCGAAACAAATTTGAAGGTGTAACCGCGTTCGGTGATGCTGTCGCCCGGTGCCATGCGCACGTCGCGTTCGGTCTCGTAACCGCGCACCAGCGTCACGCCGATGACAAACACCGCGACGCCGACGTGGGCGATGTGCATGCCGTAATAGCTGGCACTGTTGGCACGCAGTTTGGCCATCACACTGTCGCCGGCGGTCGAACGAATGCGGTGCACAATGGCTGCCGCACACGCAGCAATAATCCAGAACGCGAGCAACAATCCGAGCGCGATGAGCAACGACCACTTACCCATCAACAGCGGCGTAATGGCCGCGCACGCCACCGCTGCGCCGAGCGCCCACTTCAATCGTGTCCACAAATCTGGCACCGTTGCATTGCGCCACGACGACATCGGCCCGATCGCCATCAGAAACAAAGCCGGTGCCATCAACGGATAAAACAC
Source organism: Usitatibacteraceae bacterium (assembly GCA_038901695.1). GTDB lineage: Bacteria > Pseudomonadota > Gammaproteobacteria > Burkholderiales > Usitatibacteraceae > UKL13-2. The sequence continues at coordinate 23,847 of JBCKPN010000008.1, read as the reverse complement.
CGCGTCAAAGTACGGCGCACCGACGGAAATTTTGCCCAGATTCAACGCGTCAAGAAACAACGGGTACAAAGTACCGAGCATCACCGCCAGCATCGCCACCAGGAGCAGCACGTTATTGGCCAGTAGCAGCGCTTCACGCGAGGCAGGCGCAAGCGCACCTGGTACTTTAGCCAAGCCGATCTGCGGCGCACGCCACGCAAACAGCGCCAGCGACGCACCGATGACCACGGTCAAAAACGCAAGGATAAACGCGCCGCGCTCGGGGTCGGTAGCGAACGCATGCACGCTGGTCAGCACGCCCGAGCGCACCAGAAACGTCCCCAACAGCGACAGCGAAAACGCCATGATCGCGAGCAGCACGGTCCAGCTTTTGAAAATGCCGCGCTTTTCAGTAACCGCCAGCGAATGAATCAACGCGGTGCCAACCAACCACGGCATGAACGACGCATTCTCGACCGGATCCCAGAACCACCAACCTCCCCATCCGAGTTCGTAGTACGCCCACGCGCTGCCGAGTGCGACACCGAGCGTCAGAAAAATCCACGCGGCGGTGGTCCATGGCCGCGACCAGCGCGCCCACGTCGCATCGAGCTTGCCGCCGATCAGCGCGGCCACCGCGAACGCGAACGCGACCGAGAACCCGACATAGCCCATGTAGAGCATCGGCGGGTGGTAGATCATGCCGGGGTCTTGCAACAGCGGGTTGAGGTCACGCCCTTCCACGGCAGCGGGAAGCAGACGCTCGAACGGGTTTGAGGTCATCAGCATGAACAGGAAAAATCCGATCGCAATCAATCCCATCACGGCGAGTACGCGCGCAATGACTTCACGCGGCAGATTGCGACTGAACACCGATACGGCAAACGTCCAACCCGACAGCATCAACACCCACAGCATCAGCGAGCCTTCGTGCGACCCCCACGACGCGGTGACCTTGTAGTACACCGGCAACTTGGTGTTGGAATTGGCCTCAACGTTTTTCACCGAAAAATCACTCGTGACAAAACAATAGACCAGACAGGCGAAGGCGAACGCCACAAACACGAACTGTCCCGCAGCCAGCGGGTGAGCCATCGCCATCAGTCTTTCGTCGTGCCGAAACGCCCCGAACAGCGGCAGCGTGCCCAGCAAGATAGCCAGCGTCAGCGCGATGATGAGAGAGAAATTGCCAAGTTCAGGGATCATAGGAGTTCACTTTGCAGGTTGCGTGACGACGGATTTCTGACCGGCGAACAGCTTGCCTTCAATCGGATAGCCGGCGCGTTTTAACGCCTCAGCTGCTTCCGGCGGCATGTAATTTTCATCGTGCTTGGCGAGCACTTCGGAAGCGCGGAACACGCCGTCGTCGCCAATTCTTCCTTGCGCCACAACGCCCTTACCCTCTTTGAATAGGTCCGGAAGAATGCCGGTGTAGGTCACGGGGATGGTTTGCGCGGTATCGGTGACCGAAAAAAATACCGTCAGTCCATCCGGTTGCCGCTTAATACTGCCGACCGTGACCAGACCGCCCAGCCGAAAGGTACGTTCTTTCGGTGCCTTGTCTTGGCTGACTTCGCTCGGCGTAAAGAAAAACACTAGGTTTGAATTGAATGCGCGCAACACTAACGCCACTGCGGTCGCCAAAATTGCCACGCCTACTGCCAACCACATAAACCGTTTTGCGCGTAGGGTCAGCTTCATTGCGCCGTCCTAGCCGTTCCAGATTCACCCGCTGCGATGCTGTCACGCACACTTTGTTGCGCACGGTCGATGCGTCGCCGAACCATGACGATTTCGACGACGATGCAGAGCAAAAATACGCCAAACGAGCCCCAGACAAAAAAGCCTTTGCCGTCCATCGAAAAAAATTCCACCCAGTTCACGAGACTGCCTCCTTGATGCTCTTCACCCACTGCGATTGACCTTCACGCTCGAGAATGATGGCGCGCACGCGACAAAATGCCACCGCCATCGAATACATCCAGCAGGCGAACGCCATGATTGCCATTGACGCCAACATGATGGCGGCCATCTTGTTGCCTTGGCTGACCGAAATGGACGCGCCCTGATGCAGGGTATTCCACCACTTCACCGAAAAATAGATGATCGGCACGTTGACCGAGCCCACTAGCACCAGCAAGGCACCCGCCTTGTCGGCGCGCTTCTTGTCTTCGATAGCGTTGACTAGCGCGATATAGCCAACATATAGAAACAACAGGATCAGCGTCGAGGTCATGCGCGCATCCCACGCCCAATAGGTACCCCAGGTCGGCTTGCCCCACAGAGCGCCCGTCCACAACGCGATTGCGGTGAACATGGCACCGGTCGGCGCCAGTGCTTCCATCATCATCGCCGACAAGCGCGTCTGATACACCAGCGCCAGCACCGCATAACCGGCCATCAACAGATATATGAACATCGCCATCCACGCCGTCGGCACATGAATGAAAATGATGCGATAGACCTCGCCTTGCTGAAAGTCCTCGGGCGCAACAAACAAGCCCAGATACAAACCGATCACTGCCGCCACAAACGCCAACGTGCCAAACCACGGCACGAGTTTTCCCGCCAACGGGTAAAACGACGACGGTGCGGAATACTTGAATAGATTCATTTCAATCCAGTGAAATCTTGACAGCCGCCGCCGCCGCAAATGGCGCGGCGACCATGCCGATGAGCAACATTGCCCCGAGCAACGATAGATTGGCCGTCACATCCACGCCGGCCATGCTCGCCTCAGCCGCGCCCGCACCAAAAATCAACACCGGTATGTAGAGCGGCAATACCAGCAACGCCATCAGAATCGAACCGCCGCGAACACCGAGCACCAGTGCTGCCCCAATCGCACCCAGCATGGTCAAGATTGGCGTGCCCAAGATCAGACCTGCCACGATGACCATCAGTTCACGGCCCTGCAGCCCAAATTGCAGGCCAAGCAACGGTGCAGTGATCGCCAACGGCACGCCCGTGGTCAGCCAATGCGCGATCATTTTACCGGCGCACAACACCGGCAACGGGTAACGTGACAACGCGAGTTGCTCGAGTGTGCCGTCCAGATAATCGCTCTGGAAGATTCGCGGCAGCGTCAGCATCACCGCCAGCAACGCGCACACCCACACCACGCCCGGTGCGACGCGCTTCAGTAGCGCCGACTCCGGGCCGATGGCCAATGGAAACAGGCTGACCACGATCACGAAGAACGCCAGCGCTTGCGCCAATTCGCCTTTGGAGCGAACCGCAAGCCGCAAATCGCGCCGCATTGCCACCCACACACCGCGCTCGGGGGTGGTCAATTCGTTCGCCCTTGGCAGCACCGCACTCATGCTCGCTCTTGCATCTGTAATTCCGCGACTGGCTCTGAAAGGCCGAGCGGCAGATGGCTGGCGATGACGGCCGCACCGCCCATCGACAAATGCCGATTCACCGTCTCAACAAACAGCGCCGAGCCCTGCTCGTCGAGTGCGTTGGTGGGTTCATCGAGTAGCCACATCGATTTATGCGCGAGACCGCAATTTAGCCGCAGTCGCGCCAGTCCGACGCGGCGTTTTTGGCCTTGCGACAAACGCCTCGCGAGCATGTCGCGCCGGTCGCCCAGATGCACCGCGTCGAGCGCATCGAATTGATCGGCCAGCGTGACATCGTTGGCATCGAGCGCCAATTGATCGGCTAGATTCTCCTGCACCGTCAAATCGTCCTTGAGCGCGTTGGCGTGGCCAATGTAGAGCACGTTGTCGCGAACGTGAGGGGCAAACGCGCGAACGCGCGCAGCTTGCAACACCACGCTGCCGCTATCGGCGATGGTCAATCCGGCGAGCACACGAAGCAAGCTGGTCTTGCCGACGCCATTGGGACCGCGCAGGATCAACGCGTGGCCGCTGACCAGTGAAAAGTCGAGGTCGGCAAACAAGCAACGCGAGCCGCGCGCAAGGCCGAGCCCCTTGACTTCCAGCGTGACGGCGTCCGCCGCCAACGCCACTAGGGTGCCACCTTGTCGATGACAAGCCGCACCGCATTCGACGGCGGTGCGACGGCGCTGCTCACGCCGTGCAGGTCGCCGGCGCGCAAACTCGCGTCGCCGCTCTTGGAAATACGCGCCTCGATGGTGACGTCGGCGAACGACGATAAATTCATTCCCGGTGCCATCGCCATCGCGTCGTTCAACTCGAACGCGTACGGCCAACCCGTCGGCGCGGCAACGCGGAGTACGGCAAGTGGCATACGCGGTCCATTGACTGCTCTGGCAAGAATGAACAAGGTATCGCCCGCGTCCACTTTGCGCGCCAGCTCGCGCGCAATCGACACCTGCCCGGAGACGACCTTACCGATCGCCGCGCCGATCACCTGCGGCGGCGCGGGCGCAACTGCTGCGGGTCTGGATGCTGAATTCGGTGGCGACGGCGGTGGCGCGGTCGACGCGGTCGACGCCGGGAACGCCGGTTTACCGGTCTTGATCTCGTTGATGATTGCCACTACTTGCGCGTGATCGGCAGACTCTTTAGGCAGCAGCGATTGCAGCTTCTGCCAATGTTTGATGGATTGCGCTTTGTTGCCCGCGCGCATTTCGGCGGTACCGGCGAGTGCCAGTGCCTTCGTGTTGTTGGCATCGAGTTTCAACGCGCGCTGAATCAGCGCCATCGGCTTGCCAGCAAACACGCCCTCTTGCAGCATCGCTTGTACGTCGGCGTAATCGGCAAGCAGCATCGAGAGCAGCTGCACATCTCCCGTCGTCAGCGCCACGGCGCGCTCGTAGGCACTGGCCGCCGCTGCCCACTGCCCTAAGGCGTTTTGCGATCGCGCCAACAGCATCCAGCCTTTTGCGTCGTCCGGATTGGACTGCATTTTGCGCGCCAGATTTTCCACCAACGCCAGCACCTGCTGCTCCGACATCGGTTGGTCAGGATCGACGCTCGCGACGCCACCGGCTGTCGGCGCGAGCTGACGTGCCTGGTGCGCGCCCCACATCGCATAGCCGCCGACCGCGCTGCCAACCACCAGCACCGATAAGACAAACCCTAGCATCCACGCGGGTTTTGCGCTATTTTTGCCTGAAGCCGCGCTCTGCTGCTGGGGTTTCGACTCCGGTGAAATTTGTTCGGCCAATCGCGCCGTGAGCTCGTCAAGCACGCGGTCGCGCTCGATGTCATCGATCAGACCACGCGCATGATCGGACACGACTTCGCGTCGCTGTACCCGCAGCGCCTCGACGTTGCCCTCGTCGATCGATACGCCGACGCGGGGCGTCTGACGCCACAACGGCACCAACACAAAAACGAGCGCCAGCAGTGTCATCAACCCTGCGATTACGTAAAACGTCATGGGAGTGCAAATCGAATGGTGCGGAAGCGGCCATTATCCTAGAAACGGCAGTTGACCGCTCGTTTCTGTCGATAAGGGCATGAAAACTTTGAAGTTTGACCTGTCATATCCGTTCACCTTTTGGGTGAGACCGCTACGGGCGTGATTGCACGTGTTTGCGGCTCCCTGGCGGCGTTACTCTTCCTCGCAGGGTGCAGCCTTGCTCGTCGTCGCGCCTTGCCAGAAAGCCGCAAACACGCACACTCACACCCGTTCAACTGCCGTTTCTAGGATTATTAGCAACCGCCCCTGCATCAGCGCGCGCAGCAGGTGCTCTGTCAACGCCCCGCGTCAGCTATCTGCTTGCGTGGCAGCAACGTTTGGTTAAACTAGCCTGCATATTTCACGGGTCGACCCCGCTCACGACTATTTCCACTATGAAGAAGAGCTTCCCATGAGAAATCCATTCTGATCCTCGATCAGCGCTGGGTCTACGCGCTCGATAGCGGGCGGCTGAACATGCGCTTTTCCGTTCTCTTTCTCGCGAATATCTCGATATTCACTCGTCAGTCGAACGAAAAATCGCACGCCCATCCACCCACTCTCGAACGCGCCCCCGTGAAATATGCAGGCTAGCCCGGCGTGAACCCTGCGGACGGCTCACAGCCGAACACACACGTTCCCGCAACCACCGTCAAGATTTGGCACCGAGGTAAAGAGTGCGACGCAAATCGAAAAGCACGAATAGCAAACTCAACAGGGAAAGGTAGCGTCGACCGGCACCCGCCGTCGGGGTGTCGGAAGCGCCCGATTAACCATGCAGCATCGCACGGTTCTCGAATACAAACGCTACCGCTATCTGAAAATGGCGGTTCTCGTCGTTGTCGCCTCGATCATCGCCTACGTCTGGCAAGCTGCGCCCGTGGGACGATATGGCGGCACAACGGTTGGCTATGCGCTCGGCATCGTCGCGACCGGCGTTGTGCTGTGGCTGATGTGGTTTGGCGTGCGCAAGCGTCAGTATCAAGCTTCGCGCACCACGCTCGCCGGCTGGCTCTCGGCACACATCTACCTCGGCGCGACGCTGATCGTCATCGCCACCTTGCACGCATCGTTTCAAGTGGGATGGAATGTCCACACCTTGGCCTATGCGCTGCTGCTCGCGGTGATCGCATCCGGTTTCTTCGGCCTCTACGCTTACCTGCGTTTCCCATCGCTGACGACGGAAAACCTCGGCGAGGACACACTCGACGGCGTGATGCAAAAAATCGCTGATGCCGACAAGGAAGCCAAGCGTCTCGCCCTAGCGATGCCAGAAAACCTGCTGCTCGCCGTCAGCAACAGCGTTGACGAAACCAACATCGGCGGCGGCGTTGTCGATCAGCTTCGCGCGCAACACGCCAACTGTCCGACCGATCGCGCAGTCGCGCAACTCGAGGCGGTCAACAAGCAACGCGCGTTCAAGGGTGAGCAGGCCAAGGCCTTGCACCAGCTTTACGGCATCATGCTCAGGAAGCAAAAGCTGGTGGCGCGTGCGCGGCGCGACCTGCGTTATCGCGCCATTATGGAAGTCTGGCTCTTTCTGCACGTGCCGCTGTCGTTCGCGCTGCTCGCCGCACTGTTGGCGCACATCGTTTCAGTGTTTTTTTACTGGTAGGCGCGCCCAACGATGAAGTTCTTGCTGATTCGCCTGGTCCGCAACAAAACCGGCCAGGTCGCGCGTAGCGAACAACTGGTGACGGCCGACAGCATGCTGTTCGGTCGCGGCAGCGATTGCAACCTGCATTTGCCGGATCCGCGCGTTGCCTTGCACCACGCCTCGATACGCCTCGGCACCACCGGGGGCGTGATCATCGAAGCGGCGGGTGACGCGCTCACGATCGACGGCAATCCTGAGTCGACAACGCGACTCAAGCGCGGGCAACACATCCGGCTCGGCCCCTATGCAATCGAGGTACTGGCGTCACCGCCTGAGATCGATCTCGCCGTGACGCTGGAACTCGTCGACCCGTTGGTCGAGGACGCCGAAACCGGCCGACGGCGTGAACGGCGCATGCGGTCCGCGCGCGCCGGACTCGCCGGCACGTGGCTCTCCAAACGCGCGCTGGCGTGGAGCGGTTTCGCGGTCGTCGCCGCGGCGTTTTTGGCGTGGCCGGTCTATCACGCGCTGTCCACCGGCGCGCAGCGCGGCCACTCAGCAGCAGCAACACGCGCCAGTGTCGGCATCACTCCCGATGCGTCGTGGGACCCGGGGGCGCTCGACAGCGGCCACGCCAGTTTCGGACGTGATTGCGGTAAGTGTCATCAAACACCGTTTGTACAGGTGCAAAACAATGCGTGCGAAGCCTGCCACCAATCAGTCGGTTGGCACTTCGCGCGCGACAGCGATGCGAAGCGCCAATTACACCGCGCCGTGTTCGGCAGCAATCTGGCGCACGATCAAGGCGGTGACGGCGCCGAGGGGCGGTGCGCAGCGTGCCATCGCGACCACAAGGGCAACCAGACGCTGAAACGCCAGGATTCGCCGCTGTGTACCGATTGTCATCGTGACCTGAAGACGCGACACCCGTCGGTCGGCATCGCCAATGTCAGCGACTTCCAAACCGATCACCCGCCATTCACCCTGTCGATGGTCGCCCCCAGACGCACCAGCGGCAATGCGACCAACACATCGCCGCTGAGCCAGATTCGCGTCTCTCAAGCAAACCGCGCGGAACTGGTCGAGCGCTCCAACCTGAAGTTCCCGCATCAGACCCATCTGTCCAGCAAGGGCGTGCGCGGCCCGGACGGCAAGCAGGTGCTGGGTTGCAGCACTTGTCATGTGCCGGATGAAACCGGCACGCGCTTTAAGCCGATCACCATGCGCGAGCACTGTCAGCGCTGTCACAGCCTCGAATTCGAGCCCGTCGCCAGCGCGCGTCAGGTGCCACATGGCAATGTCGCCGATGTGATTGCGACCGTCAATGAGTTTTACGCGCAGGCGGCGTTGCTGAATCGGCCGATTGATCAACCGCGAGCAACGACGCAGCGCCCGGGATCGACGGCCGACGCTGGCCCCGCGATCAAAAACATCGCGTGGGTGAATCAAAAAGCGCAGCACACCGTAACCGAGATGATGGAAAAACGCACCTGCTTTGCCTGCCACGAAATCACGCGCGCAGCCGATTCATGGATCATTGCGCCGATTGCCGTCACGCAGCAATGGCTGATGAAATCGCGCTTTCCGCACGTCAAGCACAACACCTACACGTGCGACAAGTGTCACGCCGTGGAAGACTCCAAGTCCAGCGCCGATATCGCCATTCCAGACATCAAGAATTGCCGCAGTTGTCACGCCGGCAACGCCGTCGAAGTCAACAAAGCACCCGGCACCTGCGAGACCTGTCACAGCTTTCACGTCGGCGGGAGTCCCAGCACCATGCCGGCACTGTTGCCGAAACAGCATCCACGCACGCCGCAACCTGGCAAGGACCGACGCTGATGCGCATATCCGCTTGGCAGGTGCTGGCGCTGTTAAGTTTGCTATCGTGTAGCGGCGGCGGTAGTGTGGAAGTCTGCGTTGGCAACTGTACGCCGCTGACGTCAGTGGCAGACGTTCTAACCGTGACTGACGTAGAGCGTGTGATTGCGCAAGCCGCGGCCGAGGCGAGCGCGCGCAACCAGCGTGCGACGATAGCAGTGGTCGATCGCGTCGGCAATGTGCTCGGCGTATTTCGCATGAGCGGCGCGGCGACAACGTTTCGCATCAGCAGCGGGCGTGGCGTGGCCGGTGGGCTCGAAAATATCGATATCCTGCCGGATACCTTCGCTGCCATTAGCAAAGCGATTACCGGTGCCTACTTATCATCCAACGGTAACGCTTTTTCAACACGCACCGCTGGGCAGATCATTCAGGAAAATTTCAATCCACGCGAAGCCAACCAGCCGTCGGGCCCGCTGTTCGGCGTACAGTTCTCGCAATTGTCGTGTTCGGATTTGATGCGGCGCGCGACCGACGGCGATGTCGGTCCGAAGCGCTCCCCGCTCGGATTGTCGGCTGACCCGGGCGGCCTGCCACTCTACAAAAACAATCGCCTGGTCGGCGGCGTCGGCGTCATCGCCGACGGCAACTACGGCATTGACCTTGACATCACCGATATCGACCAGAGCGTCGATGAATTGATTGCCGTCGCCGCGTCGAGCGGGTTTGCGGCACCCGACGATATTCGCGGCAATCGCATCAGCGCCGATGGGCGCACGTTTCGCTATGTCGATGCCGAGGGCCTGCTGTCGAATCCGGCACAGGCGGTGTTCGCGACAACGGCGGGGGCAAGTGTCACGGTGCCAGGCTATTTCGACGGCACCCGTCGCGCCGGAACGTCGTTTGGTCATCAAGCATCGGGCTATCGCGCTGACAACGGCAGCTTCGCGCCGTATAACGGTTTTGTTTTGGTCGATCAAGCCAATGTCAATCGCTACGCGCCACGTGCCGGCACCGACGGGCTGATGACGCAAGCTGAAGCGAGCGCGATCGTCACCGAAGCGCTCAAAATCGCCAATCGGGCACGCGCGCAAATACGCCGCCCCGTCGGCACGCAGGCACAGGTCACCATCAGCGTGGTTGACACCAACGGTGAGGCGCTGGTGCTGGCGCGCACGCCCGACGCGCCCGTGTTCGGCACCGATGTCAGCTTGCAAAAAGCGCGAACGGCGCTATTGTTCTCGCACCCGAACAGCGGCGCGGACATTGCGGCGCTGCCGATTGCAAACCACATTGGGGCGGGCGGGGCACCGAAGCCGACTGCGCCTGCTTTCGCCAGCTACGTCGCCGCGACGCGCAGCTTTTTTAACGACGCTGGCATGTTGAGCAACGGTATCGCATTTTCGAGTCGTGCGATTGGCAACGTGTCACGCCCGAGTTTTCCCGATGGCATCAGCGGCACCAACGCCGGGCCTCTGTCGACACCAGCGACGCGCTGGAGTCCGTTCGACGTCGGCCTGCAACTCGACCTTGCATACAACGCGATTATCGCGGCGGCGAGCGGCTCAGCGGTGCTGGGCTGCACCGGACTCACACGCGCCAAAAACGGCGTTCAGATATTTCCCGGTGCAGTGCCGATCTATCGGGCAACGCAATTGATCGGCGCGGTTGGTGTCTCCGGTGATGGTGTTGATCAAGACGACATGATCGCCTTTCTTGGTGTCGCGAATGCGGCACGCGTACTCGCCACCGGCATCGCCAATGCGCCTGCCGCAAATCGCGCGGATCGCCTAGTGCCGATGGGTACTGGCACGCGGCTGCGATACGTGCAGTGTCCACAAGCCCCCTTCAACGACAGCACCGAACAGAATGTGTGCGAAGGCCTGTGATCGCAGCCAAGTGCCAACGAAGCGTCGCAACGCGGTGCTCATGAGGCGCGGCTTGCTGACCCGGCACCCACGCGTTGCGCCGCTGGCAACGGCGCTAGCCTTGGCGGCGTTTTGCGCGTTCGCGCCAGCCACTGAGGCGCGGACCCCAGCCGCAACAGGCGCGAACGACGGCGCTGATGTGCCACGGCAACGCGCGCCCGCCGAAACGAGATTGCCACTCCGCTATCCGTTGCCACCGATCGATCCGAGCAAAGTCGAGCCGCCGACGCCGTTTAATCTGCGCGAGTCGCTTTCGGTGCCCGATCGCTGGCGCATTATGGAAACGCTCGGTTTCAAATTTCCTTGGTACGACCCGTACAACCCGAATGTCTGGAAGGGCGACAAGCCGTTTACGCCGCTGGCGCGATGGGGCTCGGATTGGTTTGTTGCGCTGTCGGCGGTCTCCGATAGCCTGATCGAGTCGCGCCGCCTGCCGACGCCGGTCGGCGCACAGTCGTCGGATCGCGCGGCGGCCAACGATGTGTTCGGGCGCAGCGCGCAAAACGTGTTGGTGCAGACGATTATTTTGTCGGGCACGCTGATCAAAGGCAACACTACGTTCAAGCCACCCGACTATGAATTTCGGTTGGTGCCCGCGATTCAAATCAACCACGCGCGCATCAACGAGGTACGTGGCTTGCGCATCGATCCGCGCGAAGGACGTAGACGCACCGACACCCACATTGGTTTGCAGGAGTTGTTTGCGGACGTGCATTTGCGCAATGTGTCCGAGCGCTATGACTTCGATTCGCTGCGCATCGGCATTCAGCCGTTCATCTCAGACTTCCGAGGCTTTTTGTTTCAGGATGTGCCATTCGGTGTGAGATGGTTTGGCATTCGCGACAACAACCAATGGCAATACAACATTGGCGCGTTTCGGCGATTTGAGAAGGACACCAACAGCGGCTTGAACGATTTAGGCCAGCGCCTGCGGCGCGATGATGTGCTGGTGGTCAATGTTTACCGACAGGATTTCCCGGTGCTCGGGCACACGACACAAGCGACGATGGTGTACAACCGCAATCGCGAGTCGGCAGGAGACTACTACGATCGTAACGGGTTTCTAGTACGCCCCGCAGTATTGGGTGACGCGCGGCCGCGCAACTACGATGTAGGCTACGTGGGCATCAACGGCGACGGACACTTCGGCCGGTGGAATCTGACGTCGTCGTTGTATGCCGCGTTTGGCGTCGATCAGCGCCATCCCCTTGCGCAGCGGCGACAACAAATTCGCGCCGGATTCGCGGCGGCTGAATTGTCGCGCGATTTCAGCTGGCTGCGGGTACGCGCCAATGCGTTGCTGGCCAGCGGCGACAAAAATCCGTTCGACGGCAAGGCGACCGGCTTTGACGCGATTTTTGAGAATCCGCAGTTTGCCGGTGCGGACAGCAGTTTTTTTATCCGTCAAGCGGTGCCGTTGATCGGTGGCGGCGGTGTCGCGCTATCGCAACGCAATGCGCTGCTGCCGTCGCTGCGTTCGTCCAAGGATCAGGGCCAGTCGAATTTCGTCAACCCCGGATTGCGATTGCTCGGGCTCGGCGCGGATGTCGATGTGACGCCGCAGTTGCGCGTGATCGGCAATATCTCGAAACTCGACTTCATGAATACTGCCGTATTGAGCGCGTTGCGAAATCAGCGCATCACGTCCAACGATTTGGGCGTCGACGTGTCTGCGGGCGTGCAGTATCGGCCCTTCATGTCGCAAAACATCGTGGTGTCGGCCTCCGCCGCCGCGTTGCTGCCTGGCGAAGGACTCAAACAGCTGTACGACGAAAACAAACGCGGGTCGCAATACTCGATACTGCTCAACATCGTATTGACGTATTGACATGAATAATTTCGCAAACTCCAGCACTAGCGCTCGTTTTTCGGCATTTTTGTCTGGAAGTGCGCACCAATGCTTGTGTTTCATTTTGTGTGCGCTGGTGTTGGCGGCAGCCACCATCGGCGACAGCGATGCCAACACCGCGGCACCAGCGCGCCAATCGGTGATGGATGAGGCGCGCAAATCATTCGGCTGCGTCTCATGTCACACCGCGACCGATCGCCACACCATGCACGCCAACCCCGGTGTGGTGCTCGGCTGTACCGACTGCCACGGTGGCGACGCGGGCGTCGCCAAACCCGCCAATGCCACGCACCAGGGTGACGGCCGCGACCAATACTTGAAGGCGATGGCCGCCGCACACGTTCGGCCGCGCGTGGCGGGCGCGTGGACATCGAGCGCAAACCCACAATTGAGTTACACGCTGCTCAATCGCGAGGCGCGCGAATTCATTCGTTTCGTTAATCCGGGTGATTTGCGGGTGGCGCGCGAAGCGTGTGGCGCCTGTCACCTTGAAGTCATCCAGCAGGTCGAGCGCAGCTTGATGGCGACTTCCGCAATGCTGTGGGGCGGTGCGGCGTACAACAACGGCATCCTGCCCTACAAGCGTTACATCCTCGGCGAGGCCTACACACCCGACGGTATCGGTGCCCTGCTCAAAAACCCGGTGCCGGTCACGCCGCACATGACCGCAATGGGCATTCTGCCTTCGCTCGCGCCACTGCCAGCCTGGGAGACGGTGCCACCAGGTGATGTATTTCGCGTGTTCGAGCGCGGTGGGCGTGTCATCGGCACGCAATTTCCGGAGGTCGGTCTGCCGAACCTGACCGGCGCACTACAGCGATTGGATGAACCGGGGCGTCCCGACATCAAGCAGTCGAGTCGCGGCGCGGGCACGGGTAGTCGCATCGCTGTGCCGTTGATCAACATTACTAAAACGCGCTTAAACGATCCACATCTGTGGTTTTTCGGCACCAACGAACAAGCCGGTGACTATCGCTCCTCGGGCTGCACCGCCTGCCACACAATCTATGCCAACGATCGCGATCCGAAACACAGCGGCCCCTACGCGAAGTTTGGCAACGAAGGCAAGAGCCAGACACGCGACCCGACCATCGATAAAACCAAATCCGGCAGCCCGTTAAAACACGAATTCACCCGCGCCATTCCGTCGTCGCAATGCATGGTGTGCCATATGCACCAGCCGAATGTGTTCGTCAATTCGTTCTACGGCACCACCATGTGGGATTACGAAGCCGACGCACCGCGCATGTGGCCGAAGCAGCAGCGCTATCCGACCGACAAGCAGGCGCTCGACATTCTGAAGCGCAATCCGGAAGAAGCCGCGATTCGCGGACGCTGGAGTGAGCCGGACTTTCTCAAACGCGTGTGGGAGATGAATTCGGAAATGAAAGATACGCAGTTTGCGGACTACCACGGTCACGGCTGGAACTTTCGCTATGTATTCAAGCGTGACCGCAAAGGGACGTTGCTCGACAAACAAAACCAGCCGGTCTCTGATACGGATCCGAAGAAATTTGACAAGGCCGTGCGCCTGACCTCGGTTCATCTTGATGTCGGCATGCATTGCGTCGACTGCCATTTTTCACAGGACGCGCACGGCAATGGGCACATCTATGGCGAAGTTGCGGCGGCGGTCGAAATCGATTGCGTTGACTGCCACGGCACGGCCGACAAACTGCCGACGCTGTTTACCTCGGGCCCGGCCGCATCTGGTCAGGGTCGCGATTTGCAATTGATGCGTACGCCCGATGGGCGCAAACGCTTCGAGTGGCTCAACGGCGAGCTCTATCAACGATCGAGCCTCGATCCAACGCTCGAATGGAAAATGAGCCTCACCAAAAATGCAGTGACCCCCGGACATTCGAAGTACAACGAGAAGGCGGCGCGCGCCAAGCTGATGCACACGGGTGATGCCGGACGCAATGGCGAATGGGGTTCTGGTGGCGCGAGCGCCGATTACGCGCACTCCAACGAGAAGGTGACGTGCTACACCTGTCATTTGTCGTGGACCACCTCGTGCGCAGGCTGTCACTTGCCGATACAGGCCAACTGGAAAACTGATCGACAGCACTACGAAGGCGGCGAGACCAGAAATTACGCGACTTATAACCCGCAAGTGGCGCGCGATGACATGTTTCAACTCGGCCGTCACGGTCCGGTCAAAGGGAGCCGCGTCGCGCCGATACGATCGTCCTCCGCGCTGGTACTGTCCTCAACCAACGCCAACCGAGAGCGTATTTACATCCAGCAGCCACCGATTGCGGCGTCCGGGTTTTCGTCGCAGGCATTCGCGCCGCACTATCCGCACACCGAACGCAAGACCGAGACCAAAACGTGCAGCGACTGTCACGTCTCGCGTGAGAATGACAACAACGCCATCATGTCGCAGCTATTGTTGCAGGGAACCAACTTTGTCAATTTCGTCGGCTTCAACGCTTGGATCGGCAGCGCCTCGTCAATCGAGGCGGTGCAAGTCACCGAGTGGGATGAACCGCAGACCGTGATTGGCAGCTACTTACACCAATACGCTTATCCGGATTGGTTTGCGCGCCACAACCAGACAGCGCGCGAACTGCAGCACAGCCACGCGCACGCCACGTCCGATGCGGCACGCTGTGTGCAGATGCGCGGTGAATATTTATTTGTCGCAGAGGGGCGCGGCGGTTTTCGCGTCTACGATGTGGCCTCGATTGCGAACAAGGGGGTTTCACAACGCATCATCTCAGCACCATTTTCGCCATTGGGGCACGATACGCATATTCCATCAACCAACGCGACTTGCATGGCGTTGCCAACCAACCAGCCGATCGCGCCGGCCCGAAATACCGGTGAATTGATGCGCGTCACCAATCAGGAGCAAGCATTTCATCCGATGTATCACTACGCGTTTGTGGTCGACGCCGTCGAAGGTCTGATCGTCGTCAACGTCGACACCTTGGCTGACGGCGAGCCGCGCAACAATTTTCTGTCGCGCGCGCTGACCTGGAACGACGCGAACCTACTCAAGGGCGCTCGACACATTACCCTCGGTGGTCACTTCGCCTATATCGCCACCGACGCCGGGCTGGTGGTGCTCGACATTGACAATCCGCTGCAACCGAAACTGGCCGCGAAGCTGGCGTTAAGCGACATGCGCGCCTCGGCATTGCAATTCCGATATCTGTTCGTCACAACTGCGAACGGGCTCGATGTCATCGATGTGACCGATCCCCGCCAACCAGTGCGGAAGGCAACAATGCCGATCGCCGATGCGCGGCGCGTCTACGTCGCGCGCACCTACGCCTACATCGCAGCCGGCCGCGATGGACTCATCATCGTTGACATCGAGCAGCCCGAAAACCCGCACCGCCTGTTGGCGTTCGACGCAGGTGGCACGCTGAATGACGCTGAGGATGTGGTCATCGGCACAACCAACGCGTCACTGTTCGCTTACGTCGCGGATGGAAAGAATGGCTTGAAAGTACTTCAGCTCACGTCTCCTGATTCGCAGCCCAAGCTATATGGATTTTCCCCGGAACCCAAACCGCAGCTGATCGCTTGGCGCCGAACGCGATCCGCGGCGCTCGCGCTGTCCAAGGGACTTGACCGCGACCGTGGCGTGGATGAAACCGGTGGGCAGATCGCCGTATTCGGTCGCATTGGCTCGAGGCCATTGAACAAAACCGAAATGGACAAAATGTATCGCACACCGCGCGGAGATCTGTGGACCGTGACCGACACGATCGAGCCAGGCAAGTTCAAGGCACTGCTGACGCCACCGCCATCAAAGACGCAACCATGACGCTGACACGGCTCACGGACGCCGCAACGAAATGGGTCGCCGGCGGCGTGCTGTCGGCGTTGCTCGCTCCATCCCTGGTGCTGGCGCAATTGTTGCCCTACCAGTCTCCGCACAAAACCGAGGGCGCGGTGACGTGCGCGTCGTCGCTCTGCCACGGCGCTATCCGCACCTGGAAAGACAGCAACGTATTGCAAAACGAATACATCACCTGGAGTCGGGTCGACAAGCACGCACGCGCCTACAACGTTTTGTTCAACGCGAAATCAGTGCAGATCGCGAAACACCTCGGGCTCAAGGAAGGCGCACACCAAGCCAAAGTTTGTCTCGATTGCCACGCCCACAATATCCCGGCCACGCGCCACGGCGAGCGATTTTCGGTCAGCGAGAACATTGGCTGCGAAGCGTGTCACGGGCCGGCCGAAAAGTGGCTACGCAGCCACGTTGGTCCGGACGCAACGCACCAGAGCAATCTGGCGGATGGCCTTTATCCAACGGGCGATGCTACCGCGCGCGCAAAACTTTGCTTGAGCTGTCATTTTGGCAACAAGGACAAATTGGTCACGCACCGCATCATGGGTGCGGGGCACCCGCGGATGAGCTTTGAACTCGATACCTTTACGGAACTTGCCCCGAAACACTTTGTAGTCGATGCTGACTACACCAGACGCAAGAACACTTCGGAAAGCGTCAAGGTGTGGGCCATCGGACAGGCACTGGCGGTGGATGCGCGACTCGACATTCTGGTTGACGACGTGCGCGGTCGTGACGGTGTGTTTCCGGAGCTCGTGCTGTTCGACTGCCACGCCTGTCATCGACCGATGGCCGAACATCGCCTGCAAGCAAACACGCCACTCGGTGCGGCGGCGATACCGGGGCTGGTGCGCTTTAACGATTCGAACTTGTTCATGCTGCGTGCCATCGCCAGGGTGCTCGACGCAAAACTCGGTCAGGCGCTTACGCAACAAGCCATTGCATTGCATCGCGCCATCGCGGGCGATGGTGATGTACGACAAGTGGTCACGCAATTGAAGGCGCTGACCGCGCAAACTCGACAGCGCACTGAAGCGGCCGACGTGAGTGCGGCCCTGCTCACCGATGTGGCGTTGGCGCTCATCGACGACGGCATCAGTGGTGCCCATCGGGATTACGCAGCAGCCGAGCAGGCAGCGATGGCCATCTCGACCATTGGACAAATGTTGGCCAAACACGGTGGCTTGCGGTCGGCGAGCGCGTTTAGCGCACAGTGGAAAAAACTGAACGCAACATTGCAATATGATGAGAAATTCAAACCGCAGGAATATGTCACGCGGCTACGCGAATTGCGCGTCTCGGTTGCGCGATAGCGTGGCTGCTAGCATGGTCGCTTACGGGTCGCGACAAAACTTTCAGAGGGTGCCGCATGGATCATTTTGACATTGCCATCATTGGCTCGGGGCCAGCGGGTCTCTCTGCGGCAGCACATGCGGCGCGGCTAAAACTGTCACACCTACTGTTCGAGGCGGCCAGACAACCGGCCAATACCATCTACAAGTATCAAAAGGGCAAACACGTCATGGCCGAGCCGGGCGTCTTGCCACTGCGGAGCGCCATGACCTTTGCAGCAGGAACGCGCGAGAACGTACTCGGTACGTGGGATCGTGAGTTGCTTGGCCACAAGGTCAACATTCGCTATCAATCAGAAGTGTCGGTGATCAGCGGCGAGCGTGGCCAATTTACGATCGCGCTGAGCAGCGGAATTTCTGTCACCGCCGGCAGCGTCGTGTTGTCGATCGGCGTGCAAGGCAACTTGCGCAAATTGGGCGCGCCAGGCGAAGACCTTCCGCTCGTACAGTATCAACTCGATGACCCCGATGAATTTCGCGACGAGACGATTGTCGTTGTCGGTGCGGGCGATGCGGCGATTGAGAATGCGTTGGCGCTAGCACGACAAAACCGTGTCATCTTGGTCAATCGCAACGACGAGTTCACACGTTGCAAAGACGGAAATCTGAACGACGTGCTGGCCGCGATCAAGGATGGCACCATCGAATGTCGATTCGGCACGCGCGTCGATCACGTCAGCGTCGCGCCCGACGGCAGCGACATGCCGGTGCGCTTTGTCGCCAAAACGCCAACTGGGGTTGAGCCGATTGGTTGCCATCGCGTCATCGCGCGTCTCGGTGCCACACCACCACGCAAATTAGTCGAGAGCTTTGGCGTCCGCTTTCCCAGCGACGACCCGGCTTCGGTGCCGGAGTTGTCGGCGCAATACGAATCGAATGTGCGCGGCATTTACATTATCGGTGCGCTGGGGGGATACCCGCTAATCAAGCAGGCCATGAATCAGGGCTTCGAGGTTATCGAATACATTCAGGGCCGCAACATTGAACCCGCCGACGAACCGCTGCTACGAAGTAAGTTTGCGCCGTATCGCGCCGCGCCGAACGTCGCCACCGGGCTCCTGCGTATCCGGCGCAATGTTCCGTTGCTGTCCGGCTTGACGACACTACAGTTGCGCGAATTTCTTCTCGATAGCGAGATTCTTACGCCGCAACTCGGCGAAGTCATTTTCGAAAAAAACGATTACACCAATACGTTTTTCTCGATTGTCGAGGGCAGCGTCCTGGTGGAAATGCCGGGGTCTGGCAGGGCCGCCAACGTCGCCCTCTCAGCGGGACAGTTTTTCGGGGAGATGGGGCTCATCTCGGGACGCCGTCGAACCGCAACCGTCGTCGCTGGCAACAATTGCGTGCTGATTGAAACACCGCGTCGTTCGATGTTGAAGCTGCTGGCGTCAGTCGAGGCAGTGCGCAAGACGCTCGATCAGGTTTCGCTCAAGCGCGCGGTGCGCCAATATCTTTCGGCGCAGATTCCGGAGCACGAAGTGGATTATCTGGTCGAGGGCGCCATCATCAAACGCTATGCGACCAACGAAGCGCTGTTCAAGGAAGGCGACAAGGCCGACGGCTTGTACCTGATTCGACGCGGCTCCGTAACGGTCTCGCGCGCAATCGGTAGCAAGGAAATTGTGCTCTCCTATGTGGCGGCTGGAAACTACGTAGGCGAGATGGCGTTGATGTCAGATGCGCCACGTTCTGCGACCGTACGCGCGGCGGTGCCCACCGAGTGCGTCATGCTCGAAGCGCGACGGTTTGTCGATGTGGTTGCGCGCAACACCTCGATGCGCGGCAGCGTGGACGAAAGGTTGATGCAGCGTATGTCGATCAATCAATCGATGGAATCGACGTCTGATTCTGGCAACCTGATATCGTTTCTCATGCAGCAGGGCCTCGGTGAGGCGACCGATGTGTTGTTGATTGACGAGTCGCTGTGCATTCGCTGCAACAACTGCGAAACAGCGTGCGCGGAAACGCACGGCGGCACATCGCGACTCGACCGCGAAGCCGGGCCGACCTACGCGCAAGTCCATGTGCCGACATCGTGCCGCCACTGTGAGCACCCGCATTGCATGAAAGATTGTCCGCCGGATGCGATTCATCGCTCACCGAATGGAGAGGTCTACATCACTGATGCTTGCATCGGCTGTGGCAACTGTGAGAAAAATTGTCCTTACGATGTGATTCAGATGGCACCGGCAGAGGTGCGCGCCGCCAAACCGTCGATACTTTCCTGGCTGCTACTCGGACTGGGACCGGAGCCAGGCATGACGACCACCACGCACGACAAAAATGCGCCGATGAAGGCGGTCAAATGCGACATGTGCAAAGACCAGAGCGGCGGTCCGGCGTGTGTTCGATCGTGTCCAACGGGTGCCGCCATCCGCGTCTCACCGGAAAAATTCCTCGACTACGCCAACTGAACGAGCGGTGCCAACGCCCACCCTCGACCGAGCACCACCCGTTGTTACGTCGCAGGACAGCTATTCGCGGCGGGACACGATCCGACGTTACGCGCGGTCGAAGCTAATACCCAATCCATTTCCCTATGAGGCGTTCGCGATGCAAATGCGCCAGCCACGCGCCATCATGCCGCGCTATTCAGCGAAATCGCTCAGCGACGAGGACTTGCAGAGCATTTGCCAATATGTGCTGTCCATCAAGGCGGAGCCGGCGGCCAAAGACATCGCGCGCTTAAAGAATTTCTGATTGGTGGGCCGTGTTGGACTTGAACCAACGACCAAAGGATTATGAGTCCTCTGCTCTAACCAACTGAGCTAACGGCCCTCCGTGTTTCTACTACCCGCGTCCTCTGCTCGTTTGTGCGGATTGAACCCTCCGCACAAACCCACCTCGTCGTCCGGCCTCCCCCACGGAAAGCCCTGCATGGCTTTCCGGTTCATCCGGCGCGTCGCACGCGACGCGGAACCCCGGCTTCACCCAACTGAGCTAACCGCCCCGAGCTGCAAATTATAACGGAGGGGGTGGTTCAGGCTTCAGTTCGCCTTTAGCGGTTCCGCTCCTCAACGATTACGTCACGGCACAATTCCATAAACGGCGATCGATTGGGCTGTGTCAACGCACCCCACTTCTGACCAAGATCAACTGATCTGCGCTGCATAGTGGCATCATTGGTGCTCACCAAGGAGTTGTCAACCATGAAAATACTCGTTGCCGTCGATGGTTCGGATCACAGCCAGCGTGCACTCGCCTACGTACTCGAACACATCGCAATGTTCGGCAGCACGCCTGAAATTACGCTTTTGAATGTGCACCGCGAAATGCCCTCGGCTCGCGTCAAGGCCATGGTCGGTCAGGAAGTGATCAATCAGTACTACCAAGCTGAGGCCGAGCAGGCGTTTGTTGCCGCCCGCGCCTCGATCGCTCAGCACAAGCGAAGCGCAGTTGAGGTGCTAAAAATCGGTGAGCCAGGGCATGAAATAGCATCGCTTGCCAATACCGGATTCGATCTGCTGGTGATGGGTACACACGGTCGCAGCGGAATCCGCAACCTGGTCATGGGATCTGCGGCAACGCGTGCCCTGGCTGAAAGCACGGTGCCAGTACTGTTGGTGAAGTAGCGCGTACTTTGGTCCAACAAAAAAGGCAGCCGCGGCTGCCTTTTTTGCAATCCAACTTCAAGCGATGGTCAGCCTTCTTGTTCGAGGAAACTCTTCAGTCGCTCCGAGCGCGACGGATGCCGCAGCTTGCGCAGCGCCTTGGCTTCAATCTGGCGAATACGCTCGCGCGTCACGTCAAACTGCTTGCCGACCTCTTCCAATGTGTGGTCGGTGTTCATCTCGATACCGAAGCGCATGCGCAGCACTTTTGCTTCGCGCGGCGTCAGCGAATCCAGCACATCCTTGGTCACGTTGCGCAGCGAGGCGTACTGCGCGGCATCAGTCGGCGCCAGCGTGTTGGTATCTTCGATGAAATCGCCCAAATGCGAATCATCGTCGTCACCAATCGGCGTTTCCATCGAGATTGGCTCTTTGGAAATCTTCATGATCTTGCGAATCTTGTCTTCCGGCATTTCCATCTTCAGCGCCAGCGTCGCTGGATCCGGTTCCAACCCCGTCTCCTGCAAGATTTGCCGCGAGATGCGGTTCATTTTGTTGATGGTCTCAATCATGTGCACCGGAATACGAATGGTGCGCGCTTGATCGGCGATCGAACGCGTGATGGCCTGACGAATCCACCATGTCGCGTATGTCGAGAATTTGTAGCCGCGGCGGTATTCGAACTTGTCGACCGCTTTCATCAATCCGATGTTGCCCTCCTGAATCAAATCAAGGAACTGCAATCCGCGGTTGGTGTATTTCTTGGCAATCGAAATCACGAGGCGCAAGTTGGCCTCGATCATTTCGCGTTTTGCACGACGCGCCTTGGCTTCACCCGTCGACATCTGGCGAGCGATCTCTTTCAGATCCTTAATCGGGATGCCGACATCTTTTTGCAGCGTAATCAGGTTCTCCTGAAGCTCGACAATCGCCGGCTTGAAACGCAACAATGCGGCCGAGTAGCTTTTGGCGTGCGGGGCGGCAATTTCCTCGGCAATCCATTTGAGATTGATTTCATTGCCGGGGAACACCTTGATGAAGTGCGGCCGCGGCATGCTGGAGTTCTGTACGCACAGGTGCTGGATTTCGCGCTCTTTCTTGCGCACTGAATCCACCAGACCGCGCAGGCTCTTGCAAAGTGACTCAGTCTGTTTGGCACCAAAGCGGATTTGCATGAGCGTGGATGACAGCTCTTCCTGCAAGTCCTTGTAGGCACGTGAGCGATAGCCTTTTTCGGCCAGCACTTTTTTCATCTTCTTGTAGGTCTTGCGAATCCGGTTGAAGTGCACCATCGCGTCTTGCTTGAGCTGCTCCAGATTGGCGGCCGCGATCGCGCCATCTTCGTCAGCGTCTTCTTCTTCCAACTCCTCGTCGTCGTCGATTTCATCGTCGGCGAGCTCAGCTTCCTTGACCTGATCTTCGTTAGGGTCAACCAGACCATCAATCACTTCATCGATGCGCGATTCATCGCGCTCAACCTTGTCGGCCAAGGCAAGAATGTCTTCAATCGTCGTCGGGCACGAAGAGATCGCCTGAATCATGTGCTTTAAGCCGTCTTCAATGCGCTTGGCAATTTCGATCTCGCCTTCGCGCGTCAACAATTCGACCGAACCCATTTCGCGCATGTACATGCGAACCGGGTCGGTAGTACGGCCAAATTCGGAGTCGACGGTGGACAGCGCCTGTGCCGCTTCTTCTTCCGCGTCGTCATCGGCAACTGCGGGCGCAGCCTCATTCAGCAACAGCGTTTCGGCGTCCGGTGCCTCGTCGTAGACCTGGATGCCCATGTCGTTGAAGGTCGTGATGATCGCTTCAATCTGTTCCGCATCGACCATGTCCGGCAGATGGTCATTGATCTCGCCGTAGGTTAGGAAGCCGCGATCTTTGCCGAGGGTAATCAGACTTTTGAGGCGCTTCTTTTGCGCTTCAACATCCTGCGGTGCCATTTCGGCGATCCTGGCAAGCTTGCCCTTCGGGAACGGATATTCGTCGTGGTCTTGCGCGCTTTTGGGTTTACGGGCCATGTAGGAAATCCGGGAAAAAGTGGTGCAAGGTCAAAAAATTAAAGGTGCAAAACGGGCTATTCGCCATCGCACCAAACAGATACGAATCAGGGCCAACGGCGGTTTGGCTCCAAACACGAGGCGCACTATCGTCAACGGCAACGCCACGCACGAAGCGTGGCAACTAGCTGTGGAAATTGACTGCAAGCGGAAAACAGAACCTTTAATTTTACTACGCGACGCCTCTTTCCGATAGTCCTATTTGCAGATTTATGAATCAAGACAAGGACTTATCAAGGCGGCGCGGGGAGTCTGCGACCGGCACACGCTCGCAAGAAAAGTGCCAGCTTGTCCAAACTCTAGTAAATACGGGTGTCTTCAGGCAAAAAATGCCCAAGCACCGCACCCATCAAGGAGTTAGCCTGCATATTTCACGGGGGCGCGTTTGCGGGTGGGTGGATGGGCGAGTGAGGTTTCGTTCGACTTAGACGCCAATGTCGGGACATTCGCAACGGAGACGGCGGAAAAGCGCCGTCGAGTCGCCTGCCATCGAACGTGCAGGCCCAACAGTACAAATTGGAGCGCAACGAATTGGTGACGCGACAGATTCTGCCGA
>JBCKPN010000007.1:0-43037 GCA_038901695.1 Usitatibacteraceae bacterium | reverse complement strand
GTTTCGCACCAAGATTCTGGTTCCGCTCATTATCCTTGTGGCTGTCGGCGTGGGCTACCTGCAGTTGCAACAGAAGGCAGCGGCGGCACGCGCGGATCGCTACCGAACCGTCGCCGTCGATCGCGGTGCTGTGGTGCAACGAATTACCGCCAACGGCACGCTCAATCCGGTGACAGTGGTGAGTGTCGGCACGCAGGTGTCTGGGACAGTAACGAAGCTGTTTACCGATTTCAATCAGCCAGTCAAGGCGGGTCAAATTTTGCTTGAGCTCGACCCAGCGCTTATCAAGGCCAGCATCGCGCAGATTGACGCGAACTTGCGTTCGGCTGAGGCGTCACAGCGGTTGGCCGAAAGCACGTTGAAGCGCAATCAGGAGCTGGTGCGCAAGGGCTTCATCTCGGATGCCACACTCGAGCAGAACACGCGCGACCTTGATGTGGCGAAGGCCAACGTCGCGCAAGTGAAATCGCAACTCGATCGCGAGCGTACGAATCTGTCGTATACCGTGATTCGTTCGCCAATTAATGGCATTGTCATCGATCGCAAAATCGATGTTGGACAAACGGTGGCGGCGAGTTTTAGTACGCCTACTTTATTTCAGATTGCGCAAAGCCTCGACGCGATGCAGATTGATACGTCGATTGCCGAAGCCGACGTTGGCACGGTCAAAACCGGCATGCCGGTGAAGTTCACGGTTGACGCCTACCCGGAGCGCGACTTCACGGGCTCCATTCGCTTGGTGCGGCTGAACGCGACCATCAATCAGGGCGTGGTGACTTACAACGTGATTGTCGACACTGCCAACGAGAATCAGATGCTTAAACCCGGCATGACCGCGCAGGTCAGCTTCGTCGCGGCACAGCGCAACGACGTCGTGCGCATTCCGACTTCAGCCCTGCGTTTCAAGCCGCCCAAAGACGACAAGGACGACAAGAAAAAAAGAGACAAAAAAGCCGCCGAAAAGCAGATGGAAGCCAAGGCCAATACCAAAATCGAGGCCAAGCGCGACACGCCGAATTCAGACGCCCCCGCCAAGAGCGAACAAAAGTCGGGAACAGCGCGCCAACTCGATGGTTCGACGGGTGCCGGCGGCGGCGGACGACGCGGCGTCGGCACCGTCTATAAACTCAATGACAAGCACGAGCTGGTGCCCATCCAAGTGCGTACCGGCATCGCCAGTAATCAACACACTGAACTCGTGAGCGGCGAAATTAATCCCGGCGACGAATTGGTGATTCGCGATCTTCAGGACAAGACCAAGAAGTAACGTATGAACGCGGCCACTCAACCTCGCCCTAGTCAACAGACCCAATCCGATCTGCTGATCGATCTGGCCGACATCCACAAGAGTTACTTCTCGTCTGACGTCGAGACGCCGGTATTGCACGGCATCAATGTCAAGATTGAGCATGGCGAATTCGTCGCCATCATGGGGCAATCCGGATCCGGTAAATCGACACTGATGAACATCATCGGTGCGCTCGACACGCCGACCTCTGGCAGCTACGTGCTTAACGGCCGCGAGACCTCAACGCTGACGGACAACGAGCTGGCCAAGGTGCGCAACGCGACCATCGGCTTCGTCTTTCAAGGCTTCAATCTGTTGAAGCGCATGCCATTGATTGACAATGTCGCGCTACCGCTACTGTATGCGGGCGTGCCGATGGCTGAAGCGCGACGTCGCGCCACCGAAAAGCTCACGCAGACCGGTTTGGGCGCGTTCACCAAGCGATTGCCAAACCAAATTTCCGGTGGCCAGCAGCAGCGCGTCGCGATTGCGCGTGCATTGGTATGCGAACCGGCCTTGATTCTGGCCGATGAGCCGACCGGCAACCTCGACACCGCCACGTCGGTGGAGATCATGAATCTGTTCCGGCGTCTCAACGAAGAAAACGGCATGAGCATTTTGATTGTCACGCATGAGCTGGACGTCGCAAAATACGCCAAGCGACTGGTGCGACTCAAAGATGGGCTGGTCACGTACGATGGACTGCTTGCTGATGCACATTTGTAGCAAGAGTGAAACACTAGCATTGGCGCGCTTTTACAGACAAAACAGCTTGAAAACGCCCGCCAATAAAGGACTTTGCGAATGAATCTGATGCAGGTGTTTCTCGAAGCCTTCCGAGCCTTGGGGATCGCTGAGAGTGCGATGGCGAGGAGCCCCCGCGCCGTTGCGGGGATCGACACGACGCGATTCAGCGAGTGTCCCCATGACCCGCTTTTTCGGATGAGGCAACCATGAATCTCATGCAAGTGTTTCTCGAAGCCTTCAGAGCCATGGGGATGAACCGACTGCGCGCCGGCCTGACGATGCTCGGCATTATCATCGGTGTCGGTGCAGTGGTGTTGATGTTGGCCATCGGCGAATCGGTGCGTGCGGACATCAATAGACGCATCGCGGCGATGGGCTCGAATGTGATGGTTATCTTTCCCGGCTCATCGACTTCAAACGGCGTGCGCGCCGGTCGCGGCATGATCCAGACCCTGACGCTGGCCGACGCACAGGCGATCGCCCTGCTTCCAACCTTTAATGCCGTGGCACCGATTGTGCAGCAACCGTTTCAGGTCGCCAGCGGCACCACCAACTGGAACGCCAATGTCATGGGCGTGACGCCGGATTACTTCGCGGTCAAGGAATGGGAGGTCGACAAAGGCTCGCTGTTCGGCGACATCGAAATACGCTCTGCCTCACGCGTGGCTGTCATCGGCGGCACAGTCGCCTCCAACCTTTACGGTGAGGCCAACCCAATCGGTCAAAGCATTCGCATTCGCAATCGCCCGTTTGAAGTCATCGGCGTGCTCGCCAGCAAAGGCAGCGACCTAGGTGGCGGTGATCAGGACGACGCGGTATTTGTCCCGTTTTCCACCGCGCGTCAGCAGCTGATTCGCTGGGGGCAGCCTGGCAGCATTCACTATGCATTGGCGCAAGCCACGAGCGCCGCGTTGGTACAAGATGCCGTTTACGACGCGTCACAGTTGCTGCGCATTCGCCATCGCATCCGCGAGGATCAGGAGGATGATTTCACCATCCGCGATCTGGCCTCGATTGCCGAAGCCGCACAAGGCATCGCCACCGCGCTCACGCTATTGCTGGGTGCCATCGGTTCGATCTCGTTGCTGGTTGGCGGTATCGGCATCATGAACATCATGCTGGTGTCAGTCACCGAGCGCACGCGCGAAATCGGCATCCGCATGGCGCTCGGTGCAAAACGACGGGATGTGCTGTTGCAATTTCTGACAGAGGCGGTGGTGATCTGCGTGTGCGGCGGGGCGATTGGTGTCGGACTCGCCTATGTCGGCTCGGTAGCCATCACCAACTTCTCGCCGATGGAGGTTGGTATTTCGATGACCGGCATTGTCATCGCGTTCTCGTTCTCCGCGGTGATCGGAATCTTCTTTGGTTTCTATCCGGCCAAGCGCGCCTCGACGTTGAAGCCGGTGGAGGCGCTGCGTTACGAATAGCGCGTTTCGTGCTGTCGAAAAAAAACCGGGACGACAATGTCGTCCCGGTTCGAATTCACTGCCTAGATTACGGGCAAGCTTTTGTGCGAATTTCGGCAGGCAAGTCCGTTGCACAGGCCCATTGGCCATTTCCTGAGTCGTACGTAAACGTGACCGTTTTGTCGATGAGTTTCGAGTTCACACCAGCCGCCCTGAAGGTACCCATTAGCGCACAGGTAGCTGGAGGACCTGCGGCGTAGGTAGGGGTGATCGATAACAAGTACTTGCCAGCCACCACAGTGCCTGCAGGCAACGGCGTGCAACTGGCCGAAGTAGAGTCGGCACCCATGGCTTCCGCAATCGGGGTCTTCAAGCCACCAAGCAGCGTATAGGCTTCAGACGCTTGCGCCTTTGCCGTGTAGTCCTGATACGCAGGAATCGCCACCGCCGCCAAGATACCGATAATCGCAACCACGATCATCAGTTCGATCAGCGTGAAACCCTGCTGAATTTGCTTTTTCATTGAGATTCTCCGTTAACTAGTTAAGTAAAACCTTCGAGCGCATCGCAATGCGCTGTGCACGATAGAGGCAAGGCTCGTGCCAACGCTCGTAGACTTGACGCGCTAGATCGAAACTTCGATCAAGTTTCAGGCGGCCTCAAGAATAAACTCATCGAATCAATGAGTTGCAACTAATTGCACAAAGTTTCTGTTGCACCTGCCGTGACGCATTATGCGATAGCGCACACTTGCCTCAGGTTCGAAGTCACACCATCGACGCGGCGCACTTGCGCAATTCGCCTGTTACCCGAAAGTTGCCGCCGGCCGCCGCCGAAAATGAGTATTGAATGACAATTTTCGTCACTCCGGGCGGCCAGCATATGGGCGTCGGCGACACGCAGCGACCAGAAACGCGGGGAAAGTCCGGTCGTTCGCCAAGTGGCATTGAGCACGCAGCTACTGGGCACCGGCACTGAAGAGTGCAATCTTGACCGTGGTTTCGCGTTACGCGCTCCGAGAGGGCGCGGAAACATCCACATCGTCAATCTGCGCCGGATCCAGAAACTGTTCGGCGTATTTGAGGTATACCTTTTCCTTGACGAACACATCGAACAGGTCGGGATCGACGTGACCATTGTCCTTGAACTTGCGCAATATCCGCATCGATTCTGAAAGCGTCTTGCCTTCTTTGTATGGTCGATCCTTTGCCGTCAGCGCCTCAAAAATATCGGCAATCCCCATGACTCTCGCCTGCACGCTCATTTGATCCCGTGTCAATCCCTTCGGATAGCCCTTACCATCCATGCGCTCGTGATGGCCACCGGCATACTCAGGAACATTCTTCAGGTGGGTGGGCCACGGTAGCGCCTCGAGCATTTTGATCGTCGCGACGATATGATGATTGATAATTTCCCGCTCCGCCTGCGTTAGCGTGCCATACGGAATATTCAGGTTGCTACGCTCGTCGGCGGACAAGAATGATGTGGTGCGACCGTCCTCGCCTCGCATGGGGTAAGCGGCAATTTGCGTTACACGTGCTTGATCCTCGGCACTCATCCTCTCCCCGCCGACATTTACGCGACGGATAAATTCGCGGTCATCATCGAGTCGACGGATGCGCAGCGTGAAGTCCCTTTCGGCACGCGCAATCGACTCGTGGTCATCGTGTTCCAGCGCGGCGATTTTTGCTCGCAACAAGTCGAGTTCCGCATCGCGCTTCAAAATCTCGAAGCGCTGCGCGACAAAATGCACGCGATCAAAAATGGTTTCGAGCTTGGTCGCCTTATCCACGACGTGTACTGGCGTCGTGATCTTTCCGCAATCGTGCAACAAACCTGCAATCTTGAGTTCGTAACGATCTTTGTCCGTCATCTTGAAATCGGCCAACGGCCCTTCCTTGACTTCGGCTGCGGCTTCGGCAAGCAGCATGGTCAGTGTTGGCACGCGTTTGCAGTGTCCCCCGGTATACGGTGATTTGTCATCAATGGCGGTGTTAATCAGACCAATCAGAGACTCGAAAAGAATTTCGAGCTGGTTGATGAGCATCCGGTTGGTCAACGCGATGGCTGCCTGTGAGGCCAGCGACTCGGCTAGACGCTGATCTTCGATGGTAAATGGCGCGACTGTGCCATCGTCCTCCTGCGCGTTGAGCAATTGCAAGACACCGATGATTTCACCTTCGTGATTCTTCATCGGGATGGTCAAGAACGACATGGATCGGTAGCCGGTCTTTTTGTCGAAGGCACGGGTACCGGAAAAATCGAAGCCCTCCGCCGTATAGGCATCGGCGATGTTTACCGTCTCATCATGCAGCGCGGCATAGGCCGCCACCATCGAGTTATTCGGCGTGCCGTCCAGCGCGCGCAACGGGATCGGATAAAACGGGACCGGCACGCCAGTCGTGCCGCCCATCGCAATCTTCAGGCTATCGTTGAGGACAATCTCGAACTTGAGTTTTTGATCTACGAGGCGATAAAGCGTACCGCCATCGGCGTTGGTAATTTTCTTTGCGGCTGTGAGAATCGTCTCAAGCAGCTTGTCTAGATTTTTTTCCGAACTGAGCGCCGCGCCAATACTGTTCAAATACTCCAGTGCAGTGAACAGTCGTTCGTTGCCCTCGGTGCCGCTGGGGCGACGACTGATTAATCTGGCATCGGCGTGTGAGGTCATCTCGGTGCGCGGGTTACTTAACGCAAACGGTACGTACCTGTTTCATGTCGCAAAGCCCCATCATCACCTTTTCCATGCCGTCCATCTTGAGCGTTGACATGCCCTCCTCAACGCTCTTGACGAATAGATCAGAGACGCGTGCTTTTTCTTGCACCATCTTTTTCACCGGGTCAGATGCGACCATGAGTTCGTGCAAGCCGACGCGTCCTTTGTAACCAGAGCCGCCACAGGCATCGCATCCGACCGGTTTTTGAAAGGTCAGCTTGCCGTCCTTGCCATATTCCTTAATCCAGTACTCATAAAGGCTCTTGGCTTCGCCCTGCGGATCCTTGACCCACGGCGGCGTCTGGCGCAAATCGACCGTGTATTCCTGCATGAATTGCTTCATCTCCTCGCCGTCCGGGGTGTAGGGCTGCTTGCATTTGCACAGTCGCTTGGCCAGGCGCTGCGCGAGGATACCAACCAATGCATCGGCAAAGTTAAATGGATCCATACCCATATCGAGAAGGCGAATCACCGCTTCTGGTGCCGAGTTCGTGTGCAACGTGGCAAACACCAAGTGACCCGTGAGGGATGCTTCGATGCCGATGTGCGTAGTCTCGGCGTCGCGCATCTCACCGACCATGATGATGTCCGGGTCGGCGCGCAAGAACGCCTTCATCACCGTCGGAAAGTCGAGCACCTTTTTGTTCATCTGCACCTGCCGCAGTCCCTTCTGCGTAATCTCAACCGGGTCTTCTACCGTCCAGATTTTGGTGTCAGGCTTATTGAGCGAACCAAGTATCGAGTGCAGCGTGGTGGTCTTACCGGAACCGGTCGGACCGCACACAAAGAACAAGCCGTAGGGCTTGGAAACCACCGCGACCAGATTGTTCTTGTTCTTGGTAGTTAGTCCAAGCTTGTCGAGCGGAATCGGTTCGCCGGCGGAGAGAATACGCATCACGATGTCTTCCACACCGCCCGTCGTCGGGATGGTCGCCACACGCAGTTCGATGTCCAGTGGCCCGTACTTCTTGAACTTGATCTTGCCGTCCTGCGGCTTGCGCTTTTCCGAGATATCGAGATCACACATGATCTTTAAGCGCGCGACCAATGCGCTCCGGTAGCTAGACGGCACTTCGATGTACGGGGCGAGGGTACCATCCTTGCGAAACCGGATACCGGTTTTGCCCTTGCCAGGAAGCGGTTCGATATGAATATCGGACGCGCCCTGGTTATACGCGTCGATGATGATTTTATTGACCAACTTGACCAATTCGTTATCGGCGGCTGCTGACAGTTCTTCGCCACCAGTTTCCTGCAACTCCGAATCGTCGTCCATGCTCGACAACAGGTCGCCAATATCCTCGGATCCCATGCCATCCGAACCGCCAAACAGCTGATCGAGTGTGGCGTCAAAGTCGCGAGCCGTCGTGACCTTGTAGACCAACTTGGATTTCGGAAAAATATTTTCGACCACCCGCGAATTCTTGACGTGCTCGGGGTCGGTGGTCATAACGACAATACCGGCCTTGGTATCGTCAACTGGAATCCATTTGGACTGCACACAATAATCGCGCTTCAGATTTTTCAGAAGGTCGATTGGCTTGATCCGATCCGCTTTGTGGGCTTCGTACTCAACGCCAAAATACTTCGCGAGCGCGGCTCCGAGCACTTGCGGCTTGACCTGGAACTCGTCAATCAAAATATCTTCGACGTTCTTGTTCTTGCGCCGCGCCGTTCGAGTGGCCAGCTCGAGTTCCCCCCCGGAAATTACGTTGTCGACCACCAGGTACTCGAACTTGGACTTGATCTGTAACGGAATCTGTTGCCGGACCTTGAACGCAATCGCGAGAGTCTTCGCCAGCTCCACCACGCCTTCTTCGGCCAGCGGCGGGAATATCGTACCCGGCAAATGGTTGATGACCTGAATCACGCCTGCCAGATCGCCGCTACCGCCGCTCGCATCGACGCTAATAATCGGTGCGACCATCATCTGCTTGGTGCGATATCCGGTACGCTGATCGACGGCCTTCAAGAACGACAAATTCGGCGAGAAACTCTTCAATTCGGCGGCGTCGTATACGTCGTTAATGTTCATGAAGCGCCGATTGAGCGCGCAGCAACCGGCGATTGAACTCTCGGAAAGCGGCAGCTTGATGTCCTTGAATGAGTTGAGCCCAGACTTGACCTTGGAAATAATCGCCGCGTTGTCTTCCGACATGGTGTAGATGGTGAGGCGGTCAGCGTCAAACAACTGGCAGATATCACGCGCTACGTCGAGCATGATCTCGTCAATGTTGGTGGTGGAGTGAATCCGGTTGGTGACGGCCTGCAGCTTCTTCGAAAACACCAACTTCGAAGACATATCGGCCGACTGCGAGGTGCCGGTGTTAGGACCGATTTTTTGTTCGAGAACTGCACTCATGTGATGGCCTCATTCTGGGAGTCGTGCCCGCCGACGGCATCGCGTCACACACGACTATGGCGCAAGTTTACCAATATCAGGCGAAGTGGATGGGCTAGTTTCCGGACGAACATGGTTTCGGCTCACAGCGGCATGACGGTGGCCGACTAGATCGACAGCACCATCCCGTTCTCGAGCATGCGCGGGCGCCATTTGCCGGCGTTGCGCCCGATTTCGCTCATCGTCAGGTGCGCCTCGCTAGGTTTAAGATGGGTGATCAGAATTTCGACCGGACGCGTCAGCTTGGCCAATTCCTCGGCCAGCATGCTCGGACACAAATGCTTGGACACAATGGCGATGTCGCGCTCCTTGTTTGGAAAGGCGGTCTCGATGATCAAGTACTTGAGATTTTTCGTCACGTTGGCGATTTGCCATAACGCATCGTTGACAGTGGTGTCGCCGCTGAAAATCAGCCTCGCCTGCCCACTATCGACTAGATAGCCTACGGCAGGTACGACGTGGTTGGCGGGAATTGCGGTAAAAAGTCGCCCATTGAGTGAGATGGGCTGACCGACCTCGATCTCCTGATACTGCAGACACGCGGTCTCCGGCGTTGGAATTTTCGAAAAATCCGGCCAAATCTTCCAGTTGAAGATGTGATCCTTAATCGATTGCAGTATCTCGCGCTTGGAGTAGAGGATGAGCGGTTTGGTCCGCATTCCCATGACCGTGTCAATCAGGAATGGGATGCTCGTAATGTGATCCAGATGCGCATGCGTGATGAAGATGTGATCGATCCGTGCGAGTTCTTCGATCGACAAATCGCCGACTCCAGTGCCAGCATCGATGAGGATGTCGTGGTCGATGTGCAGCGCCGTCGTGCGCAAGTCACCACCGATGCCACCGCTGCAACCGAGTACTTTTATTTGCATGGATCCAAAGCCAACACAGTCAGTGCGCCAAAAGGGTACCTGTCGACTTTTGATTATGCACTGATGACCTGCTGATTGCTGTGCTTGACCACACAGTCACGCCATAGCGAGCTACCCCGTTCGCGAGATAGCTGTCAGAGGCCGCTCTAAGGCTTGAAGAAGAACTCCATCTTGACGCCGGCGATCGCAATCAGGTCGTGATCGTTCAACTGCTGCGCCTGCCCGCCCAGCACCACCCCGTTAATGGTCGGGAAAGTGGCTCCTTCGACATGCGTGATAAAAAAGCCGTTGGGTCGGCGCGTGATCACGGCAACCTGCATGCCGGGCTTGCCGACGGTGGTCAGGTTCTTGGTCAAATCGAGCGTACGCCCGGCAGCGGCACCCGAGAGCACTTGGATCGCAGCCTCTCGCACGCCGCCTGCGGCGGGCGCGGCGGCTGGTGTCGGCGCGGCAACCGGCGGCGGTGCCATGCCAACGGGAGGAGCCGTGCCCATGGGCAACGGTCGCATGCTGGTCTGCGTGTCTGAAAGTCCTGCGCCACTTGCTGCGGACGGCGCGGCGCTCGGCGGGGCGGCCATGGGTGCCGCAGCGGCCGGTTTCCGAATGATCATGGTCCGCTCGAAATCAGCGGTATCGTTTTGCACAGGCGCGTCGTTGAAGTATTTCAACTTGTGCTTGCCGACTTCAATGACATCGTTGTTCTGCAAAAAGTGCTTCTTGATGGGCTTGCCGTTAACCAGCGTGCCATTGGTCGAATTCAAGTCCTCAATGAACGAGTCGTTCAGGATGGTAATGATCGCGGCGTGTTCGCCCGACACCGCCAAATTGTCCACCTGGATGTCGTTATGCGGCTTTCGTCCAAGTGTCGTCCGCTCCTTGGTGAGGGAGATTTCTCTTAACACTGTTCCATCGACGCTTAAAATCAGTTTTGCCATGGTCGTAACCCTAGAATAATTCGTTGCGTTGATCCATCGATTCGCATTATGCGAACAACGACTTCACCTTCGCCCAAAAGCCGCGCTCAACAGAGAAACCTTTCGCCACTCTTACCAGCATGACCGACACATTATCGCGCCCGCCCGCGTCATTTGCTGCCTGAACTAATTGCTGCGCGGTCAAGTCCAGATTCGCTCGCAATGCAATCAATGTCATTTGAATTTCATCGTCCTCAATCATGTCATTCAAACCGTCTGAGCACAGCAGGTAAATATCCCCCTCTGCCACATCGTAGGTGTGAATTTCGGCCTCGACTTCAGGATCGATTCCCAACGCGCGGGTGACCAGATTTTTGTTGTGCGATTGCCGTGCATCTTCCTTTGAAATCAGTCCTGAATCAATTTGTTCCTGTAGCAATGAGTGATCGCGCGTCATCTGCTCCAGCGCATCCTCGCGCATCCGATACAGGCGCGAATCACCAATGTGTCCGACCGTCAAAAAATTATCGTAGAAAATGCAAACGACCAGTGTTGTGCCCATTCCCGCGCACTGCGGATCCCGCTGCGCGGTGTCGTAAATCGCTCGGTTAGCGATAGCAATCTGCTCTCGCATGACGGCCTGCGAGAGCGCCGCCGCTTGGTCGCGCTCAAGCTTACGCAACCGATCGGCGACCCACGTCTGCACCAAACCGTTGGCAATCGAAGAAGTCGCCATGCCGCTCGCGACTTCACCCGCGTTGTAGCCCCCCATGCCGTCGGCGAGCACCACCACGCCGAGTTCCGGTCTGGACTCAACGCAGTCTTCATTGTGCCCTCGGACCCGGCCTGGATCCGACACAGTCACTATTTGCAAAGCATCTGTCAGCGCCACATTGCCTCCCGACGACGCATTTCTTGTTCTATGCGCAACCGTACTGCGCACACCATTCTTTACCTCTTTACCTGCGGCCGATGCACCCGCTGCCGACCTGCGCTCGACGGTCTGATGTCGCCACTTCGGCGCGTCCAATCCGGAACCGATCAGAGCGTTAAACGCTTTCAATAATAATAACTTAAAATTGTTTTTTAAGAAACACTTTGGGAACCACGCGTAACTACATGATTCTATGTGACAAAATTGCGTTTCCCGCAGGTGCACGCTGGAGTTAGGCGCAATTGCGAGCATCGCGTGCGCCCATCATGCCATGTCCCTCGGCGACCCATGCGCACCGAACACTGAAAATCACAGCGGCGTTGGTCAGCTTTTGCAAGTGTTACCTCAAGCGAATTGACCCAACCAGACGGGCGCTCCTGCCTGCGCGGTGGCTGCGCGGTGAGTTCCGAATGATCGCTCCGTTCACAAGGCCTTTTCTTGGCGAACATAGCGCCGCTCGCGGAATACGGTCTAATATCCAAACATAAATTCATACAACAATGAGGAGAATGGCGATGGATCGTCCCGCCTTTCTGCAACACGATATTGACCCGCAAGAGACTCGGGAATGGCTCGAAGCCCTTGACGGTGTCCTCGATGCGGAGGGTCCGGAGCGCGCGCACTATTTGCTCGAGTCACTGGTCGACAAGGCACGCCGTTCGGGCTCGAATCTGCCGTATTCCTCGAACACCGCGTACATCAATACCATCCCGCCGCACGCTGAAGATCCGCTGCCGGGCGATCAGGAAATGGAACATCGTATCCGCTCGCTGATTCGCTGGAACGCTGTGGCCATGGTGTTACGCGCGAACAAGGAATCCTCAGAGCTCGGCGGTCATATCGCCAGTTTTCAGTCGGCGGCGACGCTGTACGATGTCGGCTTCGATCACTTCTGGCACGCGCCGTCCAAGACTCACGGCGGCGACTTGATTTTCATGCAAGGCCACTCGTCACCAGGTATCTACGCGCGCGCTTTTCTCGAAGGCCGCATCAGCGAAGATCAACTGGTAAATTTTCGCCGTGAAGTTGATGGCCGCGGCATCTCGTCGTACCCGCATCCGTGGCTAATGCCTGACTTCTGGCAGTTCGCCACCGTATCGATGGGTCTGGGGCCCCTGCAAGCGATCTATCAGGCACGTTTCATGAAGTACCTGCACAACCGCGGCATCGTCAACACTGAAGGCCGAAAAGTGTGGGCGTTCATGGGCGACGGCGAAATGGACGAGCCGGAATCGCTCGGCGCCATTTCGCTCGCCGCACGCGAAGGCCTCGACAATCTGATTTTCGTCGTCAATTGCAATTTGCAACGCCTCGATGGACCGGTGCGTGGCAACGGCAAGATCATTCAGGAACTCGAAAGCGATTTTCGCGGTGCCGGCTGGAATGTGCTCAAGGTCATCTGGGGTCGCTACTGGGATCCGCTGCTGGCGCAGGACGCCGACGGTTTGCTGAAGCGTCGCATGATGGAAGCGGTCGACGGCGAGTACCAAAACTACAAAGCGCGCGACGGCGATTACGTGCGCAAACATTTTTTTGGCAAGTATCCGGCGCTCGAAAAATTGGTGAGTTCAATGTCAGATGACGACATCTGGCGCCTCAATCGCGGCGGACACGATCCATACAAGGTCTATGCGGCCTACTCAGCGGCGGTCAAGCACACCGGTCAGCCGACCGTCATCCTTGCCAAGACCATCAAGGGCTATGGCATGGGTAAATCGGGTGAGGGCCAGAACAGCACCCATCAACAAAAGAAAATGGATATCGGCTCGCTCAAGCAGTTCCGCGATCGTTTCAAGATTCCGGTCGCTGATGATGTCATCGGCGACATTCCGTTTTACAAGCCGCCAGAAAATTCGCCCGAATTGCAGTACCTGAAAGCCGCACGCGAAAAACTTGGCGGCTCGCTGCCGGTTCGGCACCACAATATTCCCGCGCTCAAGGTGCCGGATCTGTCGATTTTCGACGCGCTCCTCAAGTCCACCGAAGAGCGCGAGATTTCGACCACCATGGCGTTTGTACGCGCGTTCACCGCACTCACGCGCGACAAGGAGCTCGGCCCGCGCTTGGTGCCGATTGTCGCAGATGAATCACGCACGTTTGGTATGGAAGGCTTGTTTCGGCAACTCGGCATCTATTCTTCAGTCGGCCAGCTCTATGAGCCAGTCGACGCCGGTGAGTTGATGTTCTACAAAGAGGACAAGGCCGGACAAATTCTGCAAGAGGGCATTAGCGAAGCGGGCGCGTTCTGCTCGTGGATGGCCGCTGGCACCAGTTACGCGAATCACGGTCAGCACATGATTCCGTTTTTCATCTTCTATTCCATGTTCGGTTTCCAGCGCATCGGCGATCTGGCGTGGGCGGCAGGCGACATGCAAGCACGTGGCTTTCTGCTTGGCGGCACCGCCGGTCGCACGACACTGAATGGCGAGGGATTGCAACACGAAGATGGACATTCACACCTGATGTCGGCGACCATCCCGAACTGTATTTCCTACGATCCGACGTTCAGCTACGAACTCGCCGTCATCCTGCACGACGGCATGAAACGCATGTACGAGAAGATGGAACACATCTACTACTACATCACGGTGATGAACGAGAACTACACGCATCCGGCGATGCCTGACGGTGCCAACGAAGGCATTCTGAAAGGCATGTACCTGTTCCGCGAGTCCAAGGAAGCAAAAAAACCGCGCGTGCAGTTGATGGGCTCGGGCACCATTTTCCGCGAAGTGATCGCGGCGGCCGAACTACTCGAACTCGACTGGGGCGTCGTCGCCGATATCTGGAGTTGCACTTCATTTACCGAATTGCGGCGCGACGGCTTGGCCGTGGAGCGTCACAACATGCTCAATCCGGAAGCAACACCAAAGATCTCCCATGTCGCCCAGCAACTCATGGGCCACAAGGGACCGGCCATTGCGGCGACCGACTACATGCGCTCGTTCGCCGACCAGATTCGGCCCTACATTACGGATCGCAAATTCACGGTGCTCGGAACCGATGGTTTTGGCCGCTCGGATACGCGCAAACAGCTACGCAAATTCTTTGAGGTCAATCGCTACTATGTCGTGATCGCATCATTGAAGGCGCTGGCCGATGACGGACAGATTCCGCTCAAGACCGTCACCGAAGCAATCAAAAAGTACGGCATTGAGACCGACAAGCCCGCGCCGTGGACGGTGTAGTGAATCTGCCGAAAGTGCAAACCTACCCCAGATGAAACCATTCGGGGGCATGCTTTCGGCAGGACTAATCAGTCGAAATCGCGGGCATAGCCCGACGATTTCGTAACGCAGAACAAATCGAGGAGCATTTGCGTGGCAAATCTCGTAGAAGTCAAAGTTCCCGACATTGGCGATTTCAAGGACATTCCGGTCATTGAAATTCTGGTTAAGGTCGGTGACCCTGTCAGGAAAGAAGATTCGCTGGTCTCACTAGAGAGCGACAAGGCGACCATGGAAGTGCCTGCGCCGGTTGCCGGTGTGGTCAAGGAAATAAAGGTTCGCCTCGGTGACAAGGTCTCTGAAGGTCACACTGTGCTGATAATCGACGCTGGCGATGTCGTCGTCGCCCCGAAAGCAGCCTCGAAACCACCTGCGGCTGCAGCGCCATCGCCCGCCGAGGCAGCAGCACCACTCGCAAAAGCGCCGGTACCTGCCACGATGCCGCCGTCCACAAACTCGGCTGTGGGCGATGTGCCGAGCCAAGTGCATGCCTCGCCGTCGATTCGCAAACTCGCGCGAGAGTACGGCGTCGATCTGGGCAAAGTGCGCGGCAGTGGCAACAAAGGTCGCATCACCGAGGACGACGTCAAAGGGTTTGTGAAATTCGAACTTGCCAAGCCCGCATCGGGCACGGGTGGTTTTGCGCTCCCCACCATGCCGCCGGTCGATTTCACCAAGTTCGGGGAGGTCGAAACGCGCGCGCTATCGCGCATCAAGAAAATGTCTGGCAACAATCTGGCGCGCAACTGGGTGATGATTCCCCATGTCACGCAGCAGGATGAAGCCGACATCACGGACATCGAAGCCTTCCGTGTTCGCACCAACGAGGAGATCGCCAAGACCGGCGTCAAAGTGACCATGCTGGCCTTCCTTATCAAGGCGAGCGTTGCGGCGTTGAAAAAGTTTCCGGAGTTCAATGCTTCCCTCGAGCCAGGCGGCGAAAACCTGATTCTGAAAAAATACTACAACATCGGCTTTGCCGCAGATACTCCCAACGGTTTGGTTGTCCCGGTGATCCGTAACGCCGATCAAAAATCCGTCGTTGAACTGGCCAAAGAATCATCAGAGCTCGCTGCCAAGGCGCGCGAAGGAAAGCTGTCGCCCGCCGAGATGTCTGGCGGCTGTTTTTCGATTTCATCGCTCGGCGGCATCGGTGGCTCGTACTTCACGCCGATCATCAACGCACCCGAGGTCGCCATCCTCGGCGTTTCAAAATCCACCATGAAGCCGGTGTGGAACGGTAACGAGTTTGTGCCGCGGCTAACGCTGCCCATGTCGCTGTCCTACGATCATCGCGTCATCGATGGTGCGTCGGCAGCGCGCTTCACGACCTACCTCGCCGCGCTGATGTCTGACATCCGCAAGCTGGTTCTCTAGGATTCGACATGGCCAACACGATTGAGGTGACAGTTCCGGATATTGGCGACTTCAAAGACATTGCGGTTATCGAGGTGTTGGTCAAGCCGGGTGACGTCGTCAAGAAAGAAGATTCGCTGGTGTCCCTCGAAAGTGACAAGGCGACCATGGAAGTGCCGTCCTCGCACGCGGGAGTGGTCAAAGAACTGAAGGTGAAGGTCGGTGACAAGGTCTCGGAGGGTGCGGTGATTGTTGTGCTTGAGGTGAGTGAGGCGGCCAGCGCACCCCCATCCCAACCTTCCCCCGCAAGCGGGGGAAGGGGCGAACCACGTGGCACCGCCACAGCACAAGATAGCGCCGCGCACGTACGCGCCGCGACTCCTTCCCCCGCAGCAGCGGGGGAAGGCCGGGATGGGGGTAGCCGCGTGGGCACAGCCGCCGCGTACACCGGCACCGTTGATTTCAGCTGTGAAATGGTCGTCCTCGGTGCCGGGCCCGGCGGTTACTCGGCGGCGTTTCGCGCCGCCGACCTCGGCATGAAAACCATCATTGTCGAACGCTACGCGCAACTCGGGGGGGTGTGTTTGAACGTTGGTTGCATCCCGTCCAAGGCGTTGCTACACGTTGCGGCCGTCGCCGATGAAACGAGTGCCCTCGCCGAGCACGGCATTACGTTCGGCAAACCAAAAATTGATCTCGGCAAGCTGCGCGGCTGGAAGGACAAGGTGGTCGGCAAACTGACCACTGGACTCGCGGGCATGGCCAAGCTGCGCAAGGTTGATGTGGTGCGTGGTGTCGGGCAATTTCTCGACGCGCATCACATGGTGGTCGAACTCACCACTGGCGACAGCGGCCAGAAAAAGTCCGGCGAGAAAAAAGTGATTCGCTTCGAAAAAGCGATCATCGCTGCCGGTTCGCAAGTCGTGCGTTTACCCTTTATTCCCAACGATCCGCGCATCATCGATTCGACCGGTGCGCTGGCACTCAAAGAGATCCCGAAAAAATTGCTGGTGATCGGCGGCGGCATCATCGGGCTGGAAATGGGCACCGTGTATTCCACACTCGGTGCGCGGCTCGATGTGGTCGAGATGATGGATGGCCTGATGCAAGGCGCTGATCGCGATTTGGTCAAGGTCTGGCAAAAGATGAACGCGCCGCGCTTTGACAACATCATGCTCAACACCAAGACGGTTGCGGTGGAGGCAAAAAAGGATGGCTTGTACGTCACCTTTGAAACTGCCGACGGCAAGCAACAGCCAGCGCTGCGCTACGACATGGCGCTGATGAGTGTCGGACGCGCACCGAACGGCAAGAAAATTAGCGCCGACCAGGCGGGTGTGGCGGTGACTGAACGCGGGTTTATCAACGTCGATAAACAGATGCGCACCAACGTTTCCCATATCTTTGCCATCGGCGATATCGTCGGTCAGCCGATGCTGGCGCACAAAGCCGTGCACGAAGGACACGTCGCCGCCGAAGCCGCTGCGGGTCAGAAATCGTTTTTCGATGCGCGCGTCATTCCAAACGTGGCGTATACCGATCCGGAACTCGCATGGGTGGGCGAGACTGAAGACTCTTGCAAGTCCAAAGGAATCAAGTTTGGCAAGAGCGTGTTTCCGTGGGCGGCATCGGGCCGCGCGATTGCCAATGGTCGCGACGAGGGATTCACCAAACTCATCGTCGATTCTGAGACGCATCGTGTCATCGGTGGTGGCATCGTCGGCACCCATGCCGGCGATTTGATCGGTGAAATCGCGCTCGCCATTGAGATGGGGTGCGATGCGACTGATATCGGCAAGACCATTCATCCGCATCCGACGCTCGGCGAATCGATCGGCATGGCGGCGGAGCTGTATGAGGGTGTTTGTACCGACTTGCCACCACAGCGTAAACTCTAGCATTGGCGCGCCCTTTCAACCATTTTTGCTCCAAAATGCGCTTCCCACCTAGAGTTTCATGAATCATTCACTGTTCAGAACGCTCGCCATCAGCGCCACGCTCGCGGTGTGGGTGGTGTCCTTGCTTCCGTTGCAGCAAACGCTCGGGTCGGGTAGCGACAAACTCCACCATTTGCTGGCCTACGCGGGGTTGATGATTGCGTGGCGGCTGGCGATCCCGTCGCATCAGCCGCGTCGGCAATTGATGATGGCCATCGCGCTGATAGGCATGGGGCTTGCCATCGAGTTTGCACAAGGGCTGACGCCCTACCGATATTTCGAATGGGCCGATGCATTCGCGAATGCGCTCGGTGTCCTCGTGGGGTGGACAATTTCGATTGTGATCCAGAAGCTGCGCCCCGTGCCGCGTCACACTCCGCGTTGAGGGCGACCTCGACTACGTCGAACATCATGGCCTCACACCTCGATCATCTCGTCCTCGGCTGCGTTGATCTGGCACGCGGCAGCGCGTGGCTCGAACGCTATCTGGGTGTCCGCCTGAGTGACGTCGGTCAGCATTCAAAAATGGGCACCCACAACCGACTGCTGTCCCTCGGCCCCGGCTGTTACCTCGAGTTGATTGCCATTGACGCCGCTGCCGAGACGCCCAGCACGCCACGCTGGTTCGGTCTCGATACCACCGACGTTCAAGATCGCATCGCACAACGCCCGCGTCTCATCGGCTGGGTCGCACGCACTGACGACATCACGCAGCTAATGCATGCCACGGGCGAGACGCTGGGTTCGGTGCACGAGATGTCGCGCGGCGATTACAAATGGCGCATCAGTGTTCCAAACGATGGTTTTCCGATCGAAGGCGGGCTGATTCCGCACCTGATCCAATGGGACACGCCAATGCATCCCAGCGCGCGACTGGAAGATCAGGGTTGCCGCTTTACCTGGATGGAAGCCGCGCACCCGAACCCAGCCAAGGTGCAATACCTGTTGCGCGAACTCGGGCTTGAACACAAGATGGTGCTGACCCCGTCGCCACCCTATTCCGGTATGACCCTGTGCGCCTACCTTCAGACGCCGACTGGCAGCAAGACCTTGATGAGCTAACATCACACCATGAAGAAAATTCTCAAAAACACGGTGTTGGTACTGCTAGCACTGTTGCTGCTGGCTGCATGTGCCGTCGGCATCGAGTATTTTGGAGGGCAGCCCATGGGTTTATTTTCGGGATCGCGCCCGACCGGACTCGGCATTACCGACGGAAAATTCAAGCCGCCATCATGGAAACCAAACACCGTGTCGTCAATGGTGGCCAAAGACGATTCGCATTACATTGAGCCGCTGAAATTTGACGGCGCACCGGATGTCGCGTGGAAAAAACTCACGGCACTGATCCACGCAAACAAACGTGCGAAGGTGATTATCGGCAGTCCCGACTACCTGTACGCCGAATACAAATCAGCCGGCATGGGTTTTGTCGACGACGTTGAATTTGCGCTCGACATGCGCAACAGCGCGATTCAGGTGCGCTCGAGTGCGCGCCTTGGCGTGCGCGATTTCGGTGTTAATCGCAAACGCGTTGAAACGATTCGCGAGGCGTTCAACGCGAAATGAAAGTGCAACACCAGCGCGCGTTTTCAGCATTTTTTGCTTGAAAACGCCCGTCAATAGGCGTTCATCGATTAGGGAACTTCTAAAAACCATCGCGAGCGGGTGAAGTTCGCGTCACGTGAGCGGAGGTTTCGCAACGCATTGCTTTGCGCCCGCGAGCGCCAGAGCGCCATGCAGGGCGCGAGGAATAGTGGATACGTACCCAGTGTACGGCGACTCCGGTATAGCGCCGACGTGCGGTATGTCGCGGCGGCAATTCGATCTATCTTTAGAGTAAGGAGGACGCAGAGTGATACGCAAGAAAAAACGTGATATTGAAAAAACCTATTCGAGGCGGACGTTCGTCGCCAAACTGCGTCGGCTCGCGGACGCTCTGGAGCGCGGCGAACGCTTTGCCATCCAGGTGGCGGGTGAGCGCGTCGCCGTGCCACGCGACGCGGCGGTCAGTGTCGAACACGAGCGCGATGGTGCCAATGAGGAAATCGAGTTCCAGATTCGGTGGAAACAAGTGAAGCGATGAACAGGGTGTCGTGAAGATTTAACCGTGGACTTAACTTTGCCGCCGCATTCTTTTCGACTAACTTTCCTCGCAATTGCGGGTTCACAATTGCGAGGTCTTGCGATAGAGCCGCCACCATCACCTCCCGTTGATCGCCCGACTGACCGTCGAGTGATGCACCTCAAACGCATCCGCGACGGCTTGCAAGTGCGCGCGCGGATAAAAACCAGTGATGATCTGGTGCGCTTTGTTG
The DNA here is from genome assembly GCA_038901695.1 of Usitatibacteraceae bacterium. Lineage (GTDB taxonomy): Bacteria > Pseudomonadota > Gammaproteobacteria > Burkholderiales > Usitatibacteraceae > UKL13-2. The sequence goes on along the minus strand of JBCKPN010000007.1, from coordinate 22,918 downwards.
ATTATGATATTCGCCGCATCGGTGACGCCTGAAACGCCGTGCCCATCGGCGTGCCTACGGCAGCAACGCGGGCGTGACCATCGCCAGCGCGGCCACAGCAGCCAGACGCTCCGGATTGAAAAATTGTTTCGGTTCGGCTTCCGCGTCGATGATGGCGATCACGTGCCCTGCCTCATCGAACACCGGCAAACACGCTTCTGACTGCACCTTGTCGTCACACACATAAAATCCCCCACCTTCAGCGGTATAGATGGCGACGTCGTCAATCACGCGTGCAGAGCCTTCCAGACCCACCGTGCTGTTGGTGCTGCCTTTGGCAAATTCGGCGTTCAACGGAAACTCCGCGCGCGACGGTCGCCCGCGATAAGCGAGCTTCACGAGCACACGATGCTGCATCACGTTGGTCCTCACCTGATACACACCGAGCCAATCGGCACCGGTCAATTGCGTGACGTATTCGACGATCTGATTGAGTAGCAGCAGCTTGCGGGTGGTGGCCTCGTTGCGCCCGCCCAGAATATCGGCAAGGTCGTACGGTATCGCCGACAATTCATCGATGAGCGAGCACGAACCGTTGTCGCTGAGCGCAGGCACGTCATAGGTGTACAGCGTATCGAGGCCGATGTTGCCCGGCAGTTCTCCCATCGCGTCCATGAGCGAGCGAAGCGCCTTGGCAATGACCGGTGTTTGCACCAGATAGCGATCAAGGTCGGCGCGAACAAGATAGATTTGGATGCGGGTGTTGATATCCTGCATGGTTATTTCACTGACCACAGCGCTTGTTCAACATCGTCGATCAAATCCTGCGTATCTTCAATGCCGACTGACATGCGCAGCAAATCGGCGGGCGCGGGCGTACCCTCGCCCTCAACGCTGGCGCGATGCTCGATCAAACTCTCGACGCCGCCGAGAGAGGTCGCCCGCTTCCAGAGCTGCGTCTTTGCCGCAACCGCAATCGCCGCCGCCTCGCCATTTTTCACGCGTAGCGACAGCATGCCGCCAAACCCGCCGGTCATTTGCTTCACCGCGACAGCATGTCCGACGAAACTCGGCAACCCCGGATAGAGCACTTCTTCGACGAGCGTGTGCTGTGAAAAATGCTCGGCGATCCGCTGCGCACTGACGCACGCCGTTCGAACGCGCGGAAACAACGTGCGCATGCCACGCGTCAACAGCCATGCCTCAAACGGCCCGGCGATTCCGCCTATGTGTGCGCGAATGCTGCGAATGCGTTGCCACGTTTCCGAATCCGTCGCTGAAGTTAGCGTGCCGGCAACCACATCCGAGTGACCGTTCAGGTATTTGGTCGCCGCGTGCATGACGATATCGGCACCGAATTCAATCGGGCGCGTCAGCACCGGCGTGGCCACCGTCGAATCGACCGCCACCAATGCGCCGACGGCGTGGGCAATTTCGCATGTCGCAGCAATGTCCGTGATTTGCCACAGCGGGTTGGCGGGCGTCTCCACCCAGACCAGCTTGGTTTTTCCCGGCTTGATCGCGGCGCGCAGTTCATCGAGGTTGGTCGCATCAACGAATTCAATGACCAAGCCCCAGCGCGTGGCGAACGTCTTCAGCCAATTGCGCAGCGACCAATACATGACGCGAGGCGCGATGACGTGATCCCCCGGATTGAGCGCCTGAAACACCGCCGTCGCCGCGGCCATGCCAGAGGCAAACAACAGTGTCTCGTGTCCGCCTTCGAGAGCGTTGAGCACCGCTTGCGGCTGATCAAACGTCGGATTGTTATCGCGCGCATAGACGCGGCCATTGCGGTACTGGTTATCGTCGTCGCGAATGTAGGTGGTAGACGTGTGAATCTGCCCGACGATTTCTTTGGTGGTCGCATCGACCCAACCAAGTGCTTGCGCGGCAATGCTTTCCGGTTTTTGTGTTTTCATTTTTTGGGGTCAACGTTAATGAGCGGACGCTCGATAAATGTTACTTCCAGCCCGCGCGAGGTCATCCAGTCTGCCACCGCAAATCCTGTCGCACGCGGCCAAGGACGCAATTCGTGCGGCTGATAGCGCTTCACTTCGATGAGTTCTGGCGACAGTTTTAGCTCACCAGTGCATTTCGCAAAATAGCAAAGCATGACTTCATTCTTGCGCTCAAAAATATAGTTGCCGATGATTTCGGTCTCGGCCACATCGAGGTTGGTCTCCTCCTTCACTTCACGGCCAACCCCGTGGAGCGGGTCTTCGTTTTTCTCCAGGTAACCCGTAATCAGCGCAAAGTAACCTTCCGGCCAACCCGCTCCACGCGCCAGTAATATCGTGCCCTCATGTTCGATCAACACACCGACGGCCGGGGTCGGGTTGTCGTAATGGACAAATCCGCAGCCGTCATCCTGACAAGCGCGGCGCAAGGTCGCGCTACCGTCTTCGGCGAACGTGCGCTCGGTGAGTGGTTTGGCGCAGCGGGGGCAGAAATTGAAACGCATGTGTGGATTCTTCGTTACGCGTCTGGATGAGATTCCTCGCGACGCCCGGAATGACAGTGATTGAATAGCTGGGTGCCCTTTGCGGACGGTTGAGATTCCTCGCGTCGCTCGGAATGACAATGATGGATTAGCTGGGCGCTCGTTGCGTATGGATGAGATTCCTCACGTTCGTTCGGAATGACAGTAATTATTTGTATGCGTCCTCTCAAATCTTGTCATTCCGAACGTAGGTGAGGAATCTCAACCGGTAAATTCAAGATACAAATCATTCCACATTGTGGGTTCGCGGTTTCGATCAACGCCACTTTCTTTGCTCGACGCCATGCTTTTAGCTGTTTCTCGCGCTCGATGGCGGCGCGTACATCGGTCGTTGCTTCGAAATAGACCAATCGATGGGCGCGGTACGATTTTGTGAAACCCGCAACCGTACCAGCCTTGTGCTCATGAACGCGACGAACCAAACCGTTGGTGACCCCGATATAAATCACGCGGCTGATCGAGGCGACGATGTAGACGTAGAAAGTTCTCGACATGTCGTATTTCTTCGCTGAGCAAGCGGATGAGGTTCCTCACTGCGTTCGGAATGACAAGATTTGAGCGGGAATATTTCAACAATCACTGTCATTCCGAACGCAGTGAGAAATCTCATCTCCCAACCAACCACCAAATCTATCCCGACCAGATTTCCGAGAACACATTCAACCCATCACTGTCATTCCGAACGCAGTGAGGAATCTCATCCGACAAAAAAACTCAACTCCTATAATTCTCCGGAAAAAACCGCCGCTCAATCAATTCAATCAGAATGTGTATCACTTTGATGTGCAATTCCTGCACACGATCCGCGTAGCCACTGGTACCGGGCGTCACCACATCGACGTTGGCCAATTTGCCGAGCAGACTGTCGGGCTTGCCGGTCAGTGTCACCACATGTATACCGTGCGCCTTGGCGTACTCGGCGGCCTTGATCACATTAGCGCTCTTGCCGCTGGTGCTGATGCCCAGCAGCACATCACCAACGCGCGCATGTGCTTCCAGGTAGCGCGAAAAAATGAAGTCGTAGCCATAGTCGTTGCCGACGCAGGAAATGTGTGACGCATCGCTGATGGAAACAGCGGCTAGCGCCTTCCGGTCGTCGCGGTATCTACCAGACAGCTCTTCCGCAAAGTGCATGGCATCACACATGCTGCCGCCATTGCCACAGGAAAACACGCGCCCGCCCGACTCGAGGGATGCACCAATCAGTGCCCCGGCCGCTGCAATGTTGGCCAGTGTCGAAGGTGCAGCGAGCAGGTTCTCCAGCGCCAGTTTGGACTGCTGAAGATTTTTCTGAATTACATCGAGTGCACTCGTCATCACATCGTCCTTTATTTCGCCAACACCCACGCAGCAACCGAATCGAGGGCAGCGACTAAATTCGAGGCGTCGGTGCCGCCTGCCATGGCCATATCCGGCTTGCCGCCACCTTTGCCACCGACTTGCTGGGCGACATGGTTGACCAACTCACCCGCCTTGTATTTGCCGATCAAATCTGCCGTGACACCGGCGGCAAGCTGTACTTTGCCGCTTTCAACCACGGCCAGCACAATGACGCCTGACTTCAACTTGGACTTCAGCTGATCCAGGGTTTCACGCAGACCCTTTGCATCAACCCCGTCGAGTTTTGCCGCAAGCACCTTTACACCGTTGACGTCCTTAGCCTGCTCCAGCAAATCGTCCCCAGCAGACGCCGCCACTTTGGACTTCAACTGCGCTAATTGCTTTTCGAGCTGCTTCACCTGCTCGAGCGTTTGACCGATCTTCGCATCGAGTTCTGCGGGCTGCGCTTTCAACAATGCCGCGGCGCGATCCAACGCGCGCTGCATGGCTTGCACGTAATCAAATGCAACTGCACCGGCCACCGCCTCGACGCGCCGCACCCCCGCCGCGACGCCGCCTTCTGACACAATCTTGAACAGTCCGATGTCTCCGGTGCGGCCAACGTGGGTTCCACCGCACAACTCTTTGGACGAACCAATTTCGAGCACGCGCACTTGGTCGCCATATTTTTCGCCGAACAGCATCATCGCACCAGTTTTTTGCGCGGCCTCCAACGCCATGACCTTGGCACTTGTCGCCTCGTTACGCAGGATCTCGGCGTTCACTAAAGTCTCTACCCGCGCTATTTCCTCGCTGGTCATCGGCGCATTGTGTGCAAAGTCAAAACGCGTCTTGTCGGCGTCAACCAACGAGCCTTTTTGCTGCACGTGTCCGCCCAACACGTCGCGCAGTGCTTTATGCATCAGGTGCGTCGCCGAATGATGCCGCACGGTCGCGGCTCGAACATCCAGATTAACGCTCGCTTTCACGCCGTCGCCAATCTTGAGTAGACCCGTCACCAGCTTGCCGTGATGGCCAAACACATCCGCCTGCACTTTTTGTGTGTCGGCAACCTCAAACGTCGCAGCGGATGTTGCCAGTACACCAACATCACCCACCTGACCGCCCGACTCGGCATAAAACGGCGTTTTGTCGAGTACCACCACGCCAGCGTCACCCGCCTTCAGCTCCTGCACCGCTGCGCCGTCGCGATAGAGCGCCAACACCTGCGCGCTCGCATCGAGCGTGTCGTAGCCCTTGAATTGGGTCTTGGCACCTTCGTAAGCGAGCTTTTCTTTGGCAGCAAATTTTCCCGCGCCGCGCGAGCGCACTTGCTGTTCGGTCATCGCCTTGTCAAAGCCTGCCATATCGACTTCAAAACCGCGCTCGCGGCCGATGTCTGCCGTCAAATCAATCGGGAAGCCGAAGGTGTCGTAGAGCTTGAATGCCGTCGCGCCGTCGAGGTGTTTGGCGTCACTTGCCAGTGCCGCCTCAAGGATGGTCATGCCGTTTTCCAGCGTCTCACCGAAGCGCTCTTCCTCTTGCTTCAGCACCGCTTTCACGCGCTCTTTGTGTTGCGTGATTTCGGGAAACGCGTCGCCCATCACCGCCGCCAAGTCGTCCACCAACTTGTAGAAGAACGGCTTTTTCTGTCCAAGTTTGTAACCGTGGCGCATGGCACGCCGCGCGATGCGGCGCAGCACGTAGCCGCGTCCGGCGTTTTCCGGGATAACACCGTCGCACACCAGAAAACCACAAGCGCGAATGTGATCTGCGATCACACGCAGACTCGGATTGGTGATGTCCTTTTCGCCGGTCTCGCGCATGGCTGCCTTAATCAGCGCCTGAAACAAATCAATTTCGTAGTTGGCGTGGACATGCTGGAGCACTGCCGACAAGCGCTCCAACCCCATTCCAGTATCGACCGACGGTTTGGGCAGTAGAATCATGGGGCCGTCCGCGACTTCGCGGTTGTACTGCATGAACACCAGATTCCAGATCTCGATGTAGCGATCACCGTCCGCTTCTGGAGAGCCGGGCGGGCCACCGGCAATGTGCGGACCGTGGTCATAGAACAACTCACTGCACGGACCGCACGGCCCCGTGTCACCCATCATCCAGAAATTATCGGAAGCGTATTTGCTGCCTTGGTTGTCGCCAATGCGGACAATCCGCTCTTTAGGCACCCTCACTTCATCGGCCCAGATGTTGTAGGCCTCGTCGTCATCCGCGTACACCGTCACCCACAACTTTTCGGCAGGCAGCTTGTAGACGACAGTCAACAATTCCCATGCGTACTTGATCCCATCGCGCTTGAAGTAGTCGCCAAAACTGAAGTTGCCGAGCATTTCAAAAAACGTGTGGTGCCGTGCAGTGTAGCCAACGTTCTCCAAATCGTTGTGTTTGCCACCGGCGCGCACACAGCGCTGCGAGGTGACGGCGCGCACATAGTCACGCTTTTCGTAGCCGAGAAATACATCTTTGAACTGGTTCATTCCCGCGTTGGCGAACAGCAACGTCGGATCGTCGTGCGGAACCAGTGACGATGAAGCGACGTGGGTATGGCCCTTGGACTCGAAAAACCGGACAAATTGCTGTCGAATTTCAGAGACGGTTGGAACGGGCGAGGCAGCGGGGGCAGAAGCAGCGGACATGGCGTTGGGTGGCAGCGTTGAACAGACCGCCATTTTAGCCGAGGGCGACGTCGGCAGCGACTATTCAGCGCCTACCCTCAAGCGCGCCCCTTGAAATATGCTGGCTAGCCGCCGGGGAAATCCAATAAAAAAGGCTTTGCCGGTTTCCCGACAAAGCCTCGCTCAGCCAACGGTTGAGATTTATTTCTTTTCTGGCGGTTTAGACATATTGTCGTGCATACATTTGCGATGGTCTTCGCCTGTCGCCGCTTTACACTTGTCCATCGCCGCTTTCATCGCCTTGTGACGCTCCTCGCAGCGAGCTTTTTTGTCGGCGTCTTCCATTTTCGAACAGTCGTGCATTTTTGGCGGACCACCGTGACCGTCATGCGGCGGCGCGGGCGGGGTTTGTGCAAAAGCGACCATTGCACCGGCACTCAACAGTAGTGCTGCAGTCAATCCAGCAAGCTTTCTCACGGGCATTCTCTCCAAGTTGTGATGACGATGGCTGGTTCGGCGACCACGGCGCGCGGGGTCAACCCGAACCATTTTCCACATGGCTGGATACACGCGACCAGATTTTGGTTCGCTGGTGAGATGTAACAGCGTTTGTAGGCGAAAATAGCTCTGTTTCGGGCGGGTCGCGCCTGTTCGCCACCGTCTGAATCTTACTGAAAGCTGTTGCCGCATGCCGCTGATCCACTGCAAATCCCTCGCCCTCGCCTTTGGCGACGTCGTGCTACTCGACCATATTGAATTTTCGATTGAGCGTCGCGAGCGTATCGCTCTCATCGGCCGCAACGGCTCCGGCAAGTCCAGCCTGATTCGTATCATCGCGGGTGATGTCGCGCCGGATGACGGCGAGGTGGTGCGCGAAAAAGGCGTTCGCTTCGCCAACGTGCCGCAAGAACCACACTTCGCTGACGGCCTCACCATCGACCAAGCCGTCAGCGAAGGCGCAACCAACCCGCACGAAGGTGAAGAATCGTGGCACGCCACGGTGCGCGTCGCCGAGGTGCTGTCGCGTCTGGGGATGGACGGCAGTTTGCACGTCGATACGCTGTCCGGCGGCATGAAAAAACGTGTCGCGCTGGCGCGTGCGCTCGCCAGTGCGCCGGATTTGCTGTTGCTTGACGAGCCGACCAACCATCTGGATTTCGACGGCATCGCGTGGCTTGAAGAGACCTTGAAGGCATTCAGCGGTGCCGTGTTGACGGTGAGCCACGACCGGCGTTTTCTGGAAGCCTTTGCCACGCGCATCGTCGAGCTTGATCGAGGCCAGCTCGCGAGTTACCCGGGATCGTTCGCGGAATACCAGCGCCGCAAATCCGAAATGCTCAACGCCGAGTCGCTGTCCAATGCGCGCTTCGACAAGCTGCTCAAGGAAGAAGAAGTCTGGATTCGCAAAGGTGTTGAAGCGCGACGCACCCGCAACGAAGGCCGCGTGCGTCGTCTTGAAGAACTGCGCCGCGTACGTGCTGCACGGCGCGACGTGGCCGGGCTGGTCAAACTCTCACTTGACGCTGGAGAACGCTCCGGCAAAATCGTCGCCGAACTCATCAACGTCAGCAAGCGTTTTGGCGACAAGATCGTCATTCGAAATTTTTCGGCGATTTTGCAACGTGGCGATCGCATTGGCTTGATTGGCCCCAATGGCTCGGGCAAAACCACGCTCATCAAACTGATGCTCGCCGACCTCGCCCCCGACAGCGGCACCATCAAACGCGGTACGCAGCTGCAGGTTGCGTACTTCGATCAATTCCGCGAGGCACTCGACGACGAGGCCAATCTGGCCGACGTCATTTCGCCAGGCTCGGAGTTTGTTGAAATCGGCGGCGCACGAAAGCACGTCATTTCGTATCTGGGTGATTTCTTGTTCCCACCGCAGCGCGCACGCGCCAAGGTGAAATCGCTATCCGGCGGCGAGCGCAACCGGCTGCTCCTCGCGCGCCTGTTCGCCAAACCGGCAAACGTGCTGGTGCTCGACGAGCCAACCAACGACCTGGATATCGAGACGCTGGAATTGCTCGAAACCATGTTGCAGGACTATGCCGGTACCGTGATTCTGGTCAGCCACGATCGCGCGTTTCTCGATAACGTCGTCACACAGGTGTTCGCATTCGAAGGCACCAACGAAAATTCGGGAAAGATTCAAGAATACGTCGGCGGCTATGCAGAATGGCAAACGCAAACAAAGACGGACATTTCGTGGGCAAATGCCTCGAAAACCCCCGTCAATGCTGGGGTTTCAAATTCAGTTCCCGTTGGACGCAGAGCAAAAATGTCATTCAATGAAACGCGAGAACTCGAACAGTTGCCCGGCAAGATCGAAGCGCTGGAGGCCGAACAGGCGCAGCTCACCGCCAAGCTTTCCGACGGCAGCATCTTCGTCAAGGCACCGGATGAAGCGGTGCAAATGGGTAGCCGGCTCGACGTGATTGCTGCGGAAATAGACCAGGCAATGACACGATGGGAAGCGTTGGAGACCAAGCGCGCAAACCTCTAGCCTGCATATTTCACGGGTCGACCCCGCTCACGACTATTTCCACTATGAAGAAGAGCTTCCCATGAGAAATCCATTCTGATCCTCGATCAGCGCTGGGTCTACGCGCTCGATAGCGGGCGGCTGAACATGCGCTTTTCCGTTCTCTTTCTCGCGAATATCTCGATATTCACTCGTCAGTCGAACGAAAAATCGCACGCCCATCCACCCACTCTCGAACGCGCCCCCGTGAAATATGCAGGCTAGGCCGCGAACGTCACAACTCTGACGCGTGTAACCTCCTTCTCGTTGACGCGTTGGCCACTGCGACCGCGCTCAGCGCCTTTCCCGAGTCGAGCGTATATTGAAAAGCGCTGGTTCAAACGTTGGGAATTCGCACATAGGGGGTATATGCGCAAGCTACTTTACGTCGTAGGATTCATCGCGTTCACATGGTGGGGCGTTGCCGCAGCACAAGCCCCGAAGAAAAACCCTTCTGCGCCTGCAAAGGCGACCGCCGACCAGCCCAAATGGAAAGCCATTTGGGAGCCGGCGAATTACCCTAAAGACATCAATCTTCGAGACGTGCAGTTTATTTATGCGGATGAGGGCTGGGCGGTCGGCGACAAGAACACCATTTTGCACACGACGGATGGTGCCAAATCGTGGAAGGTGCAGTTAGGGGGCGACGTCGATTCGAAGGATCGCGAACTCACTGAAGTCTTCTTCCTCGATGCGAAACACGGCTGGACGCGCGGCGGCGCGGAAAAATTGATGCGTACCAGCGATGGCGGTGCCTCGTGGCAGGAGGTCGGCAGGCTTTCGCAACACGAATTGTCGCTGCACTTTGTCTCACCGCAGACCGGCTTCACGGCTAGTTCCGGAATCAGCCGTACCGATGACGGCGGAAGAACCTGGAAAAAAATGTTTCCGTGCAAGGTGGAAACAGAACTTGATGGTCTCACCAGAAAGGCCGACTGCTATTTCAAGCACATGGCTTTTCCGAGCGCCACTGCAGGTTATGCTGTTGGACAGATTACCGGATCGGGAAAGCGCGGTGTGGTCGCGCGCAGCCACGACGGCGGCAACACGTGGACAGCGTCCGCTCCGGTTGCAATCGAAGAACACGCGCGTCGCACATTCTTCTGGACTGACAAGAGCGGCTTGGTCACCACTTACCTGGGCAAGACGTTGTTGACCACAGACGGCGGCGATTCGTGGATCGGCACGGTGACGCCGTTCGGGGTTGGACGGGCGCGCTACGCGATGGCGGGTGGCCAGCTAGGCGTCATCATTCTCGATAAAAAATTGCTTACTCGAGCAATGCCGGACGCACCTACAGTGCGCGCGAGTTCCCGCTGCTGGCCAAGGCCAATGAGATGGTGTTCCCGGGCGCAAAGCGTGGCTATCTAGTTGGAAATCACGGCATGATCTATCGCTATCACATCGTACCTGCGGACTACAACGTCAACGGTATGATCCCGACGCCGATGGCGGCGGGGAACTGAAATCACGGCGTCATTGCCTGAGCCATGACCTTCATCGCCGTCGTCACCACCGTGGCAACGCGCAACGACGCGCAGGCGCTGTCGAGGTCGATCATTGAGCGCAGGCTTGCCGCCTGCGCGCAGATTTCCGAGATTGAGAGTTTCTACGTCTGGGACGGCGCGATGCAAAACGAGGCCGAATTTCGCGTCTTGTTCAAGACCACGCATGCACACTATGCGGCGCTCGAAGCGGCGATCAGGGAATTACACACCTACCAACTGCCCGCCATTCATGCCTTCGCGCTTGAGAATATCGACGCGCCCTATGCGGCGTGGATTGCGGCCAATGTGGCGGATGCGCGTTAGCGACCGATTGGCCAGCATTACGCGTCAAGGTCGAAGCGATGGTAAACCAGCAGGCGGCCTTTGTATGCTGGAACGCCGTTCGCCGCCGCACAGTCGAAACGTTCTTCACGTAGACCAAATCCGGCTGCGGCCATTTGCCGGTTAAAGGCCGTGCGATTGGCGCGATCCGGATCGACGATCCACACTTCAGCACCGCGACCGGCATGAGCCGCAATAAATGTCGAGAGTAGCGCGTCGTCGTCGCGTTCGTAGAGGATATCGCTGCCGATGATGAAGTCGTATTCACCAACGACGGTTCGCAACATCGATTCGCCGTTACGTGCATGCGGTGACAATAAACTGCCCCAGTTGCCGTGCCGATATTTCATCGACGCGAGTGCGTTCAATCGCAAGTTGGCTTTCAAAAAACTCGCCGCCAGTGGATGACAATCACTCGCCGTCACGTCCGCACCATTGCGATGCGCGACCAAACTCGCAAGTGCCAACCCGCAACCGATCTCGAGCACACGTTCGCCGCGCTTGACACCTCGCGCCGCCACGCGCGCCGCGAGTTGCACTCCCGACGGCCACACCAAGCCGAACAACGGCCACATGGCAGACGAAATGCCCATGCGCTCGGCGTCGCCAGACGGATCCGTAAATTGTTCGCGATCAAGCAACGAGCGGATGACAAGCGCATCCGCGCCGACGATGGCAATGTTTTCTTGCTTGGTCAGAAAGCCTTGTGGCACGCTCACCTCCGACTGGTGTTGGGTGCGGCGTGTGCAGCCGATTTACTCGATCCGGATGCGGACCTTGCCGAGGTGGGTGATGCAGCGGAAACGCACGCGCCGTACCACCCGCCGTACCACCAAACGCGCAGGCCACCGTTTTTTGTAAACGAATAGCGCTTGTCCATCCAGCCGTGCGCGAACAAACCAAGCACCTGTTCGTAGTACGCATCCGGCCCGACCGGAAATACCGCCAGCCGGTCGCGTTGACGCTTGAGTGTGGCACGTTCGCCGCGAGCGCTCAGAAATGGCAACAGCGCACTGGAAAAACCTGACAGTGCCCGCCCGCTCGTCTCGCCCGTGATTATGTTCACGGACTCTGGCACATAGCCCAGCCGCGCAATCACTTTTGCCATCGGCGCAAACGCGGCTAACAATCGGCGTCGCGAGGGTGCGTCTGGATCGAGCATGCCTGCCCACATATAAACCCGGATCGCATCGTAGCCACCTTCGGCTTTTTTGTCTGCCACATCATCGGCGCGAAATCCCTTGCCGTCTTCATAGATGATCCAGTCGGGCGCAAAACCGCGCGGTGCGGACTCAAGAATGATTTTCAGCGAGGAGGCGGCGAGCTTCTGCCACACCGGGTCGGGGTGTTGGCTACTCAACCAATCGAGCAATTGCATCGGCAAATAACTGGGATTGAGTCGCCAACTCTTGTCGCTCATCTTGAAGCCGTGCGGTGCGGGCAAAGGCGGAAAAATGACCCGAGTAATTGAAAGCCCACCAGAATTATTGACTGCCAAGAAAAATGAGCCGCCTCCAATCTAGGCAACCCATTGATTTACCGCAGAAACTTGGCTCCCCGACCAGGGCTCGAACCTGGGACCTGCGGATTAACAGTCCGTCGCTCTACCGGCTGAGCTATCAGGGAATCGACGTTGCGCCGTTACTGCGTGTAGCTCGAACGAAGACCGGCATTTTAGCCGTTTTTGACCGCGTTGGTCAAACCAGAATGCGTGGCGAATTGACCGGTGATCGGCTGTCAAATCGCCGCGATACCGGCGTTGCCATCGACGCCGACCAGCTTAGGCAGATTCAACACCTTCGCCTGCACGGTTTTCTTGTCGCGCAGGTAGGTCGCTAACAAATCCCAGAGGGGTGGTGATTTGCTGTCCCGTGTCGCTTCGGCTACAGGTGCCCAGCCCGCGACTTTGTAAGTTTTGTTCGGGTCAATCGGCTTACCTTTGAGGGTCATGGCGGAAATGCGACTGCCCATTTTTTCCTTCGGCGCGATGGTGTATTGCAGTCCCCCGACGCGCACCATGTCGCCGCCCTGCCGCAGGTAGGGATCGGGATTAAACAAGTTGTCCACAACATCTTCGAGAATGGTCCTAATCATTTCACCCTTGAACTCAGTGACTGTGGTGAACGGATACGTGATCGCGGTTTGATCCATGACGTGTTCGAAGGTGATGGCTTGGTTTGGCAGAATCGATGTGCCCCAGCGAAATCCCGGCGAAAACGCGATTTCGGCGCTCTGCACTTCCATCAGTGCATCGAGAATCAGTTGATCAAACGTGCCATTGAAGTTGCCGCGTCGATACAACAAACCTCGCGTGGTTGCCAGCTTTTCAGACAGTTTTGCTTCAAAAGGCGCGCGGATACTGGTGATGAGCTTTTGCATTCCAGCGTCAGCCGGCAACAGATTGGAGAACACCGGCAATAGCTTGTAGCGAAAATCGGTGACCTTGCCGCCTTTCACCTCCAGATCGAGCACGCCGAGAAATTTGCCGTTGCATCCGGCGTTGGTCACCAGTGTTTTGCCGGATTTGTTTTCCACGATCGTCGGTCCCGGCATGGCATCGTGCGTATGGCCACCGAGAATCGCATCGATGCCGGTGACGCGCGCGGCCATTTTCAAGTCCACGTCCATGCCGTTATGCGACAGCAGCACCACCGCCTGCGCGCCCTTGGCGCGCGCATCGTCGACGGATTTTTGCATCTCCATTTCTTTGATGCCAAACGTCCACTCGGGCGTGAAGTAGCGCGGATTCGCCACCGGTGTGTATGGATACGCCTGACCGATGATGGCGACCTTGACGCCATTCATTTCCTTCATCGTGTACGGCGCAAACACCGGATCGCCGAAGTCGGTGGTGTGAATGTTTTGTGCGACGAAATCGATCTTGCCTTTGAAATCGTTGTCGATGATGTGTTTGACGCGCTTGTCACCGAGGGTCATTTCCCAGTGCGCGGTCATCACGTCGACACCAAGCATCAGACACGCATCAACCATGTCCTGACCCTTCGACCACAGCGCCGTCGCACTCCCTTGCCAAGTATCACCACCATCGAGCAGTAGTGCACTGGGTCGTGACGCCTTGAGACGTTTGACCAGTGTGGACAGATGCGCGAAACCGCCAACTTTGCCGTAGGTTTTCGCCGCGCCTTCAAAATTGAGGTAGGTGAATGCATGCGCGTCGCGCGTGCCAGGACGAATACCGAAATGCCGTAGCAAATTTTCACCCACTAGATACGGCGGCTTGCCACTCTCCGCGGCGAGACCGATGTTCACGTTCGGTTCGCGATAATAACTCGGCAGCAGTTGCGCGTGGCAATCGGTCATATGAAGCAAGTGCACGTTGCCGAACTTCGGCAGGTCGTACATGCTGCCAGTTGCGGTCGATGGCGCGCTATGACTATCCAACGCCATGCCACCGGCGGAAGCGATCGCCAGCACATTCAGAAATTCACGACGGTTCATGCTGCTCATGGGCAATTCAATCCTATTTGGGTTTTACGTGGGTTCGACCGTGCCTCTGGTCTGCTCCGCTGCCATTTCCAAGCGCCCATCCCAAAATCAAAATTCGATTTCGTCGGAAATGGCCTTGATGCCTGCTTTGGCACAATCATCGTCCATCGCACCAGGCGCGCCCGAGATGCCAATCCCGCCGAGCAATTGGCCGCCCGCTTGAATCGTCATGCCGCCACCGACGACGACGACGCGCGTCCAATGACGGACGCCGCTGTGTGGCCTACCGGGCTCAGTTTCACGTGCGAGTTCGGTGGTGTTGGTTTTGAAACTGACAGCGGTCCATGCCTTGTTGGTCGCCGCCTCGGGGGTGTGGGCACCGGCAAATCGATCCCGCAGCATCACTTGCGTGTTTCCGGCGCGATCAACCACCGCAACGGCGACTTGTGCGCCTTGTTTGCGGCAATGATTGAGTGCCGCTTGCGCGGCCTTTTGCGCGGTTTCGAGAGTCAGTTGTTTGACCTCGTAGGTAGCCGGCGATGCGCCAGCGGCGGCACAAACTAGTGCGCCAAACGTTACAACGAGTGCACTTTGCAGAGACATCATGTGACCTCCTGAAGTATCTAGGGCACCTCTAGCCGTCGTCCCTGCGAAGGCAGGTACCCCATTCCGTCGTACAACTATGTAATTTGCCGCCGTCCTATGGGACGGAGTTGAGTGCGCTGGATCCCAGCCTTCGCTGGGATGACGATTTTCTACGAAAAATTTCTGCGAAATTTTTCAAGAAAATCTGTCACTTGTTGACGGGGGATTCCGGATCCATCAGCAACGCGACGACATCTTTGATCTGCACCTCGGTCAAAATCTGGTTGTGTCCAAAGCGCGGCATGTTCGAACACGCCGAATACGCCTGCGCGTTGTAGATCTTGCCGTAGGCGTACTTTGCGATCTCGGAGGTGTAACCACGCAGCTTGCCAAACTGATAGAGACTGGTGCCGATGGTGCCGAAGGACAGTTCCTGCGGCGCGAGTTTGTGGCACGCGTAACAGTTGCCGCCGCTCGGGTCGGCGGGATTGTCGTTGAACTGTCTGCCCCTACCAGACTGCGCGATGCGCTCGCCGGCTTTCCAGTCGCCAAGATATTTTCCGTCGGCAGGAAAGGGAATGGTCTTGAAATTGTCCGCTTCAATGTCCTTGGCGACCGACTTAGGCAAAGGCGTCGTCGCATACTTGGTACACAGCACCATCGCCTTATCTTGATTCAATCGGTCTAGCTTGGCTTGACCACGCTCTTGGAATGAGCTCTTCATGACTTCGATGGCTTTGTCTTCCGCTGGCGGCTTGCTTTGCGCAAATGCCATTGATGTGATCGACAACGTAGCCAGCGACGAAATGAGTGCAACGAATTGGTTCGTTTTCATCGTCGTCCCCTTACCCGCGCTTGATGGAAGGCGCGTTGAATACGCCGCCGTTGGCATTGCGCGCCAAATACATGGTCAGCGCGACAGAACCTTGCGAAGTGTAGTCGAGTGCCGGGAAGCGCATCTGCCGGAAGCAATCGAACACCCGCCACTGAACTGACCGCAATTGACCCTCAACGACGCGATACGTCGGCCAAGTGGTATAGGCGCGCTGCGCGGGCTCGCGCTTGGACAGATTAGGCAGATCCTGTAGGCGAATGCGAATGTTATCCTGCGCGTGACACGTCGCACACGAAAAATCGTGCGTTCCGGCGCGATGGTAGAACATTTTCTTGCCAATATCGAAGGCTTCCTTTTCCTTGGGGTGCTTGAGTGAAACGTTCATTTTCACGCCGCGCGAATTGGCCGTCACAAACGCGACCAGCGCCTCGATCGGCGGTTTGTTATCGGCCGATCCAAATGGGGCACGGCGCGCCACTTCGTAGCTGAATCCTTGCAACATCACCATGCATGTCACGAGGCGCGATTCGAGATCCTCAACCTTGTCGGTGTCCTCAAAGTAGCGGGGCATTTGTGCGTAGGCACCTTTGACGACGCCCTCTCCCAAGCCCAAGTCACACTTTTCGAGCGAGACATTTTTCGGGCCGCGCTTAGCTTTCCACAGACTCTCCCCGCGCGCTTCCCACAGGTCCGCCGGATTGCCGTCAGCCAATGCTTCTCGATATTTTTGGATTTCGCGCGCGGTAGGGTCATCGCTCTTGGCCTCGGCGGCAATTGGCGTCGGCTTGGTGGCTGAGGATTTCGGCGACGCTTTTGCCGACGTTTGCGCCATCGCGTTCGGCAACCCGACCCCTAATGCAATACCGAGCGCGAGGGCGACCGTGGTCGACGCGGTCAGGCCAAAGATTGTGGTGCGGCGATTCTTGTGATTAGTCATTGTTTCTCCAATGTATTGTCGTATTGTCGTTTCAGGGCGCGCTCTGCGGCACACCTGTTCCCGCTCAACTCTCAACGCTCAACGCCAACCAAAAACTACGGCTTCAAGTACACATAGCCTTCGCGCGCTTGCAATCGTGCGATTTCGGCCACGCCACTGTGAACCAGTTTTGCCTCCTCGATCACGCGCTTGGGATCAATCGCGCGCCGTTCCAGCGTGATCTTGCAAACACGAAAATCCACGCCACGTTTGACCAGCTCCTGCACATTGGCCTCATACTCGTTGCCGTTTTTGTCCTTGGCACCATCGAGCAAGAAGTCGATGCCATTGGCGTGCGTGACGACTGAGATTTTCGCGGTCGCATCGGCCGACAAATGATTGCGAATGCTGCGCAGGGCGGCCGTGGCCTGATCGAGCCCTTCACTGATGTGATAAATGACTTTGATCGGCTCGGCGGACACGCTGCCCGCCTTCGTTTGTGCAGCAGCCTCCCCCATAACACCACACAGCGCCAATGTGATCGCCGCAAGTCCGAGCGTGAACGGCATCTAGCGCGCGCTCATGAGATCACCGCTTCGTCAGTACGCTTCTCACCCTTGTTATCAGTCCACGTCACCGTCACCTTGTCCCCCGCCTTCGCCCCGGTGAAGCGAAACGACAGGAATGGATTCTTGGACACGGCCGGCCCCCACTGCGCGGACAACACCGTCTTGCCGTTGCACGTTGCGGTCACGTTTTGAATAAACCACGCCGGTACCAGCTTGCCCGCCGCATCGCGACGCAGACCAGTTTCCATTTCGTGCGCCATCAGCACGCGTACATCAACCACATTGCCCGCCATCTGGGCGCGAATTCTCATCGGATCTGCCATATATTTCTCCTTAACTCAGTATTCGTTCGTGAGTACGGTCTCGACAGAGCGAGACCGGTGCGATCAGCGCATCGCAAAGCAGTTTGCGATGCGAAATCCTGAGCGCACTATCCACCACACCCACCGAGGGTGACCTTGATCTCTTTAGTGGCAAAATAAAACTTGCCGTCCGCTTTGACCACCGCGTGGACATTCGAGGTCTGGGCCATCTTCACGCGCGTCGAGACCACCGCCTCAGCGCCCTCCCGAATGGTGAACGCGGCCGCGAGCGAATTCGAATTCTTCTCGACCAGAATCGCGATCATTTCGGTTTTCGGCAGCTTGCTCTGCACACCCACCGGCACCACCGCCCCGTTTTCGGCGATGTCGGGCGCATTGACGAAGATAATGTCTTTCGACTCTGTCGCTGTAATACCGCCGAGCGCCTTGACCGTGTCGTTGAGGTTCTTGGCCTCAAACGCATTCTTGTTCCACTCCTGTGCCGCGACATCCCCTGCCTTGAGCAACCCGGCACTGATCATGAGTGCCATGACGGTGGAGCCGCCGCTGGCCTTTAATACTTCACGTCTGTTCATATGTCTTCCTTTCCACGGTAAAACACCTTGAGTTAATGCGGCAGAATTATACATGAGTTACAACGCATCACGGCATGCAATTGCGCGCACAATCATGCTGAATTGGCATTAAGGAGGGACTGATCAAGGATCATTTGCCGCCAATCAATGCCCATTCGACCAAACTCTTTAAGTCCTGCTCGGACATCTGCGCGTGTGGGGGCATCGGCATCACACCCCAAACGCCCGCACCGCCCTGACGCACCTTATCGATCAGCTTCGTCAGCGTGCCTGAATCGTTGGCGTATTTCCTGGCGACCTCCGCGTAGCTGGGCCCGATCATCTTGTGGTCGGCAGCATGACAGGCCACGCAGCTATGCTTTCGAGCCAACTCGTTCGGTTTGGGCGCGCCGTTGGTGGCCAGCATCGCGGCTACCGGGCGCGACGCGACTGGTGCCATGGCTTCGGGGGCGGGACGCGTCGTGTCCGCTCCACGCACAGATCCCACCGCGCGATTTTGCAACGCGAGATTACCGTGTGCATTGCGCGCATGTTCAGGCAGTGACGACGCAACTTTCACTGTCGTGGCGCAGTTTTGCATGCACGCCGTATTGGTGACATCGCCTCGACCCTTGACATCGCGCAGCGGCAGATACGGCAGCAGTCCGTGGCGATTCGGCAAGCGTTTTTGCACCTCGCGCATGTTCTGGTCGGACAACACAAAGTCAGCCGACACCACATCGCCCAGATGCAGCACGTAGGCGGTCACTGCGTAGACCTCTTCGACCGAGAGTGTCTTGGGCGCATTCCACGGCATGGCGCGATTGATGTAGTCCCACAGTGACGAGAGTTGCGCGAGCTTCATCATGGTCGAGCGCTGCGGAAAATCGGTGCGCTGCAAATTGGCCACATGGCCGGTTTCAATGTCGCGCTTGCTAGTGCCGCCGGTAATCGGCGTGACGACTTCGTTGGATTCGCCGAAGGCACCATGGCACGACTCGCATTTGGCCTCCCACACCTGCTGGCCTTTCTTCACCGAGCCTGACCCCGCAGGCAAGCCCTTGAAGTCGGCGCGCACGTCGATATCCCAGGCCGCGATTTCAGCTGCCGTCGCGCTGCGCCCGACACCGCTGAATTTTTGCGGCGCGCTCGGCTGTGCATGCACGTGCACGCCGTGTAGGGCGAGAATCAGAAGACCAGACAACGCGCGGCGCATCATGACACGAGATGCACGTTGGCAACTTCGCCGTTGGCCGCGAGTTGCCAACTCTGAATGGCGTTGTTGTGATAAATCGAGCGTGTGCCGCGTACCGCGCGTAGTTGGCTCGCTTTCGGTTGCACGTAGCCGGTCTCGTCGATGGCGCGACTTTGCAGAATTGCTGGACTGCCATCCCAATTGAAACCGATGTTGAAGCGCGTCAGGCATTTGGTCTGCACGGGCGACTCGAGCTTGGCCGTTTTCCAGTTGCGCCCGCCATCGAACGACACATCCACCCGACGGATCTTGCCGCGACCCGACCACGCCAGACCACTGACGTTGTAAAAACCACGATCCAGCAATGTCTGGCCACCGGACGGCGAGGTGATGACGCTCTTGCACTCCTGAATGCTGGTGTACTGCCGATGTATGCCGTCTGGCATCAGGTCGACGTAGTGCAATGTCTCCTCCTTGGTCGCGAACGGCTGATCACCGACTTCAATGCGCCGCAGCCATTTCACCCAACTCACACCCTGAATGCCGGGTGCCACCAACCGCAACGGATAACCATTCTCCGGTCGCAGCATTTCGCCATTCATGGCGTAGGCGACAAAACAATCATCGAGCGCGCGTTCCATCGACAGGGTCCGCGTCAGGCCTGAGCCGTCCGCCCCTTCAGCGAGCAGATACTTGCCGCGCACTTTGTCAAACCCGCAATCGTCAAGCAGCACCGACAGCGGCACGCCGGTAAATTCGCAGCAACTCAACATGCCGTGCGTGTATTGAACAGTCGGCACCGCCACATTGCCCCACTCCATGCCGGTATTCGCGCCGCACTCGATGAAGTGCATTCGCGACACCGATGACAGCCGCATCAGGTCGTCCATCGTGTAGACCTTGGGATTCTTGACGAGGCCGTTGATCATGAAGCGGTGTTTGGTCGGATCGATGTCCCACCAGCCCTGATGATGCCGCTCAAAATGCAGGCCATTCGGCGTGATGATGCCGAACAATCCCTGCAACGGGCAAAACGACACCGACGACGCCGACGCCCGTGTCAGCCCCGGACTCTCACGCCGCTGCAAGTTTTTTTCCCATTTCGACGGCAGGCCGTAGGGCGTTGCGGCGACCGGTTGACCGAGACCCGTCGAGTGCTCTGGCAGCTCAAGAATGTTCGGGTCGCCCTTGAAGGCTTGCTGCGCGGACACCGACGTGGCGGCCACGGCCGCGCCGGATACGGCAGAAGCAAACGCGCCTCGCAAAAAATCGCGTCGCCCGCGCTGCACCTCAGCGATTTGCGGTGGCGACAAAAAATGTTCCGGCGCACTGATCAAGCGACCGGTCGTAGGTTGTGAGGACATGTAGGCTCCGGGCAGTAACGCCACACACGTCGTACCGACCACGGCACTGAACGCATTAGGCAACGCTAATATTAGACAATCCTAATATAAAGTCACGCTGCACCGCAACATAAACAACCTTGCGTTAGAGTGCAAACATGCCAACGCCACAAAACACCCGTCGACAGCCACGTCCAGTCGCCAAGTCGACAGCGAAAACAGCGGTTGCCAAGTCCAAACGCACGTCTGCAGCGCCGAGCGAAGATATCTTCGATCTAATCGGCAAATCGCAAAACATCAAAGAGGCGGCGGTCGCCATGCAGGCGATGTCGCATCCGCTGCGCATCAAAGTGCTGTGTCTGATTTCGTCAGGCGAAATGGCAGTGCAAGAGATTGTCGAGGCGGTTGGCACCACCCAGGGCAACGTGTCCCAACATCTGGCGATTCTGAAAGCGAGCGGCATGATCGCCTCGCGCAGCGCAGGTAAGCAAACCTTTTATCGAATCGAGGACAAGCGCATCGTGAAGCTGATTTCACTGACGCGGGAGATGTTCTGCTCGATCTGAGCTTGTCGATGCGCGTGATCGCAGGCGCAAAACTCGTTTATCCGCGCGCCTTTTCAGGCATTTTTGCTCCGAAATGCGCGCCAAATGGCGCGTTACAGTTTTGGCAAATTTTAAAACCGATCAGCTCCCTTTTCCCGCAAAAGACTATTCGCCAAAGGATTGCCGACGTCGCGATCAACTCGCCGTGGCGACCTGTAGTGAAGACACGGCTCGCACCCCCGCCACATACTTGTCCAGTATCGGCGAACGTGCACCTTCCTTAATCATCACCTCAATAAGTTGGAATCGGCCACGGGTCTCCCAAGCGCGGTCGAGCGCTATCGCCAGTTCGCGTTTTGTTCGCACACGAATACCATCGCCACCCATGCCTGCAGCCATGCTCGCAAAATGCCATTCGCCAAGTTGGTTGAACGCCGCGAATGGCTCAAAGCACCGCAACATGCCCCAGCCGGCGTTGTTGAAGATCACCACAATCGGATCCCAACCGTAGCGTTGGCAGTTGCCCAACTCCCAACCGGTCATCTGGAATGCGCCGTCACCGAGCAATATCAGCGGCCGCTCACCGCTTGCCGCTTGCACGCCCAGCCCGGCCGGTACGGCGAAACCCATCGCCGCGTAATAGCCCGGTGCCACGCGCGGCGAGTGGTCAATCAGCAACGAGGTGAACAGGCAGTCGCCGACATCCACGGCGAGCGGCATGCGTCCGCGTCGAGCCATCAGATCATTGACGGCCATTGCGATGTCGACGGGCGTAATGGGCGCGTCGTCGGCCAGCAGATTTCGCGGGTGCGACGCGGCGGCAGCGGGCGGCGCGCACACGTCGGCGGGTTGCGCCGTCGTTTTTTCCAGCAGTCCGGCAATCAGCGCCGCCAAAGGAATATCGGCGTAGGTGTGATAGCCGAGCGAGACCTGTCCATCGCCGGCAATGATGGCTCGCCGCAAGTCGATTTTCTTGCGGGAAACGCCGAGATTGGTGTCCGACAAAATCACGCCCAACAGAAACAACGTATCGGCGTTCTCGACCAGTGCGGTGACGTCCGGCTCGCCAGCAACGCCCAGGTAGACACCCACCGGGGCTCGCGTGGCGTCGGCCAGCAACCCGCAACCCATGAGGCTGGTAACAACAGGAATATTCAGCCGCCGCGCCAGCTCCGCAAGTTGCGTCTCTTGTCCGAAGCGTCGCACTTCGACGCAGATCATCAGTACCGGTGCTCGCGCACCCTGCAGTCGCGCGAGGATTTCGTCAACACAAGCCTCGAGCGCTGCCGCATCCACCGCGGGTGGCGGTTCAACAACAACCGGCGCGCATTCCACCAAAGACATGTCGCGCGGTACTTCGATGTAAACCGGTCGCGTTTCACGTAGACAGCGTGCAAGGACACGGGCGATTTCAGCCGGTGCCCGCTCTGCATCGTCAAGGCGCGTCTGGGCACAGGTGATTTCACGATAAATCTGCAACTGCGAATCCAGGCGCTTGGCCTGATGGTGCAACAGTAACCCGCTGGCCGATTCGCCGCGCCCGGGGCCGCCCGATATGACCACGACGGGCGATTTCTCGGCGTACGAACCGGCGACTGCATTGACCATATTCAGCGCACCGGCGCCATAGGTGACTGCTGCTACGCCGAGTCGACCGCTGATGCGCGCCGCGCCGTCTGCCGCAAACCCGACCCCTGGTTCGTGACTCAGCGTGTAGAGCGGCAATATCGCCGACTCCTCGATGACCTTGAACAGTGGCAACACAAAGTCACCAGGAATGCCGAAGATTTCGCGAGCGCCGTGGTCGTGCAGTGCATG